>JAYVUD010000086.1:0-10078 GCA_043788335.1 Chloracidobacterium sp.
AACTGCGTCCTCTACCCGACGTATGGCAAATGGTGTTCCATACTCAATATCAACCGAAAAACGCCTATTATTTGCCTCGATTGCCGCTACGCAATACTATTTCGTCGCTAGATAGCACGATTTAGGGCATGAGCCGTAAATATCAGCCCTTCGCGAACTCGTAGGTTATGCGCACATTTAAGCTGCCGGCCGCGACCTCCGGCGTCACCGCGACTGCTTTCATCCGGATGTTGCCGGCATTTTGAACGGGAATAACGAATGATATCTTGTCGAGACGTAGTATCTCGATCGGATTCAGTTTCTTATCGATCGAACCCTGAATTAACTTGGCAATCACGTTTCCGCCGATCCCGCGAGTCCCGTTGAGGTTCACGATTGACACGTGCACACGGCCGATCAGCCGCTGGCTGGCCTGGTCAAACTCGAGGTCAATATTTGACTCGGCTACACCACCAAAATCGATACAGCCAACAAACGGCGGATCGTAGTTGCCCGAAAATGCCAGCGGTACCAATATCTTGCCCTCGCGAAAACGGACCGCGGTCCGCACACCGTTAGTTTCCCTGAGTATCTTGACGCTCTCGGCACAGTATGGGTTACTCGCTCCAAATGGTTGTAGCGAGTAAAGCCGTGCGAACAAATATGTTGGTGAAAACGACGGCTCTTCGGCCGGACTCGGGTTGGCGGCAGCGTCATCACGAAAATTGCCGGCGATCGAGAACTCAGGCGGATCGTAGTTTTGATAAACCGAATCAAGCAAGGCATCAAAAAATGCCTCGTTAAGACTGATCGTGACCTCGGCTCGCTGGGCACTCGCTGCCGAGGCAAGCAAAACTATCGCGATAACGGCAGCGAATATGTGTCGGTTCATCTTTTTCTACCTCGTTAGACGACAACGTCCCGGACGTGAATTTCTAATTACGAATCGTCGTATTTCCCCTCGAGTATCGGATGTGATCGGTATTCCGGAGGTTGTTCGGACTTTTTGTCTACAATCCGCTCCGCACGACATCGTGGAGGCGGAGCAGACCGACGCAGATGCCGTGAGCGTCGACCACCGGCAGCACGGATATCTGGGACGGGCGGTCTTCCATCAGTCGAAGGGCGTCGAAAGCAAGCATCGCGGGCGATGCGGATATTGGGCCGGCGGTCATCATTGCGGCGGCGTTGAGGCCGGCAAAGTCGGCCGGGTCAGTCCTCTCTATCGTCCTCCGAAGGTCACCATCGGTCACGATTCCTATCAGCCGTCCGTTGTCATCAACGACATTCACAGCCCCGAGCGAAAAGCCGGAGATCGCCTTAACGACGTCGAACCAACCGGCGTGCGGCGCAATGTTTGGGCTCGGATGCATAAGAGTTTCGACCGTCAGCGTTAGCCGCTTGCCAAGGCGGCCGGCAGGGTGATTAGCGGCAAAATCCTCTGCGGTCAACCCCTTGGTCTCCATCAGTGTCATTGCCAACGCGTCGCCGATCGCGAGGGCGACAGTTGTCGAAGCGGTCGGAGCAAGATTTAGCGGACACGCCTCTTTGTCAACCGAGGCGTCGAGGACGGCATCCGACCGGTTTGCGAGTGTCGATTCCAAATTTCCGACGATCGAGATCAACGACACATCACGACTGGATATAGCGGGCAGTATTGCCAGCAGTTCGTCGGTCTCACCCGAGTTGCTGAGGACAATGACGACGTCGCCGTCAGCGATGACCCCGAGGCCGCCGTGCAGAGCGTCGGACGGGTGCACATAGACCGCTATGGTACCGGTGCTTGTCAGCGTCTGCGCGATCTTCTGAGCGATCACACCTGATTTGCCGACGCCCATCACGATGACCTTGCCCTGACAGGCCGTAAGCAAGCCTATGGCCGTGACGACGCTCTGATCATCGAGCCTCTCGGCCGCGGCCGCTATCGCATCCGATTCAATCTTTAGAATTTTCTTAACTCTATCGTAAATGTTTGTCACGATTTGAAATTAGACGCTTTTCGGCACTGTTGGCAAGTTAGCGTTGAAAGAAGATCGATCATTTCTCCG
This sequence comes from Chloracidobacterium sp., assembly GCA_043788335.1. Lineage (GTDB taxonomy): Bacteria > Acidobacteriota > Blastocatellia > Pyrinomonadales > Pyrinomonadaceae > OLB17. The sequence continues at coordinate 2,028 of JAYVUD010000086.1, forward strand.
ATACCGGCTTAAAGACATCCAGGACGATCCGCCATTTTCCGTTCCCAAACTTCCAGACCTGCATCAAATTGCCCCTTTCGATTTTGTCGTCAGGCTTTTTTCGCGAATACTCGGCGAGGACGTATCGCACCGCCGGATGAACTATCAGCGAAGTTCGCGGCCCACGACAGCAGGCTTTTCGATTCGCCTCGCTTGGTCCAGTCTTCTTTAGCGTTCGCCCGTTCGGGATTAAAAACGACCGCCTCGTCGGTCATATTTGCCAAAAAGGCAGTCCGGGTTCCCTTTTCGGCAGCCAGTTTTGCAAAGGCCGATTCTGCCGCGACGATCTTGCCTGGATCTGATTGAGCAAACGAGGTGACGGACGCGACGAATACGAGTATCAAAATAATAACGGGCATACGCATATAAAAAAGTGCCAAGATATCAGCCGATATCTTGGCACTTTTTCCGTCAACTAATCAAATTAATTAGTTATGTGTCGAATCAACCATGCAGAGCCAACTGCTGCCCGATTTCCACAAATTGCGTTGGATCAGCCACTGATGGCCGCCGAACGTCATATTGTAAAACGATCCATTTGCCGCCACCGACTGGGAATGACCAAATGTCCAAGCGCATTTGTCTCCGTTCTCTGCACCCCGGCGGTCATACCATTCATTCAGGTCCGGATCGGTGGTCGCTTCTTCGAGTTCGTGGGTCATAACCGAGATCGCACCGTCGATCCCGGCGTTGCCGTTCGGGCTCGTGCTTTGAGCGGCACATGACGAGAGACACCGATTAGCGTTGCCGACAAACGAATAGCGGACCTTGCCCTGGGTCAATGATCCCGTCGTGTGCCAACCACAATATTGTGTGCAGAAACCAGACGAAGCTGTGACATTTGACGACGTCACAACGAAATAGACACCGTTGGCGTTGTACGGCAGACGGCCGCTGTTGATCGCATTGTTGACAATGGTACTGATATTAGCGTCTGACAAACTCGTGCTTGTTCCTGTATCGGTCGTCTGGCCGCCGTAGAGCACGTTGCCCGAGATCGGTTTCGCCGTCGAATAGCTGGAATTTAGTTGAAAATGTGGGGTTCCGCCAATCCCGGCGGCCCAATCACGAATCAACTGCTGCCCGGCGGACGTATCGGAGCCATTAGATTGGTTCCAGTTTCCGTACCAGATGATATAGATGGTCGGCGTATTAATAACCGGGCCGCCGTGGTCGATCAACGCCGTTGTTGACGTCGTGCCGCCGGTCGTCAGAGCAGCTTTGATACGTCCCGATGACGTAAAGGAGATCACTCCGTCCGGTTGGGCGTTTGGGTTGAGCCCGTGTTCAACGCGATTTTGTGCAAATGCACTGACGCCCAACTGTGTAACAAACAAAGCCGTAACCACCAGTAAAAACAATATTTTCTTCATTTTTCTCCCCCAAAGATTTAAGTTGATAGGCAGAGGATCAATGTCCTCCAAAAGTGACAAGCCGAACAGCAGTTAAAGGCATACTGAGGAAACGCGTTGCGTAACCTGTTTCAGGAAGGATCGTGAGGTTGTATGCCGTTTAACGTCTCGAAATCGAAATGTCTAGGATAGATTGTATACGCCCATACGATGGTGATGTCAATAGAAAATGACTTTCAATGGCATCTATTTTTCGTTAGAGATCAAAACAACGTCGCTGATCTCGGCTCCTCGAACGAACGCGAACCGACTACCGTCGGGCGACCAACCGTAACCGTATAGTTTTTCCGTTGGTAATCCCTCAATTCGTGTCGGCGATGCGGCTGTCAGGTCTTGTCTCCAAATGCCGTTCGCCCAGTCGCGAAAGGTAATGGCACGACCGTCAGGCGTCCAATGAATCCCGAGGCGAAAATTAGCGAGTCTCGGGGCATCTATCGTCTGAATCGGCTCGCCACCATCAATCGAAATGATCGCGACCTTAGGTTGTCCATTCTCCTCAAAACCGGCCGCAATCAACATCGAATTCGGCGATATGCCGACCCAATTAAATAATTTGTTGGTCAATTGTTTCGGTTCACCGCCAGATGCGGTGACTCGCCACAGTTCTCCAAGGTTGTCGCGGCTGGCAACGTACACTATCCATTTTCCATCGGGCGATACTGCGGGCTGAGAAGCCTCGCGGCCTTCAGTTAGTTGAACAAGGTTGTCACCGCTGATGTCCGCACGCCAAATGGCCGCATTGCCGCCGCGGTTCGATTCAAATATGATATAACGTCCATCGCTCGTGATACTCGGATAAAGACTGTCGCCTCCGTTGGCAATCAACTGTTTTTGGTTACCGCCATCGGAATTCATGATCCAGATCGACAGTCCCTTTTCGCTAGGCCTCGAGTAAGCTATCCTCCCGTCCGGGGTCCAAGCCAATCCGTTCCAGCCATTGTCTTGCCCAAATGAGCCAAAGGTTACCTGTTTCGCGGCACTAACGTCATCATCTCGCGACACCCAGACATTCGACTGTAGTTGCACCTGAACCGCAAGCAGAGTAGAGCCATCCGTCGGCATACTGAGTGATCCGCCGTAGGAACTAAGATCGGTCAGGAGGCGATGTGCATCCCCTCCGGGGTAAGAAACCTGCCAAACCTGTGACGAAGAAAACGTTTTTTCCCTTACTGTTGCCACCAGTCCGCTACCATCGGGCTTCCATGCCAAGCCGGAAATTTCGTTCCACGATCGTGCGGTTAAGGGTTTAACGGCACCGTCCTGAAGATCGACGGTAAGCACATCAACCCCCTTAACGTCGCGGCTGATCGCCGCTCCGATCGCAATCATCTTCCCGTCCGGCGACCAGGCTGGGGTGGACTCCGCAAAAGCGAAAACATTCGGCTCCTCAAGAATAACTTGGTCATTCGCGTTTTGAAGATCGGCGACGACCAGCGACATGCGGGCAGCAACCTCATCGACGCGAAGATACGCAAAGCGTTTTCCGTCGGGTGAAAACGTGACCCCGCGCCGTATATCGTCGTGAATCTTTTCAGGAGCTCCGCCAAAAACCGGTATTCGAAATAACGCTCCACGACGGTAATTCTCACTCGAAACGTAAAACAGGCCGTTCCCATCTGGTGCAAATTTCAGACCTAGATAGATTATGTTTGCCGGCGGGCGTATCTGTAACTGCTCTCCCCCATCGGTGTGTCCTATCCACAGACTCCGCCCTTCGCCCTCGCTCATCGAATATGCAAACAACTTACCATCGGGCGAGAGCGCGGCACTGCCCACCTTACCGTTTTCCGTCAAGCGCCTTATCGAACCAACTTGGGAACCCGGCCGTTTCAAATAATATGCACGTTGAAGAAAATAACCACCCGCGACGAACAAGACCAAAGCGGTTACCGAAATTGCAATATTTCGTCCACCAATGACGCGGCGCGGTTGTCTTGAATCCGAAAGCAAACGCTCGGCGTCAACCGAATTCGGCTCTTCCCAGATCTCCCTTTTCCCGCCGCCTATTTCGTCAACACGCTCGATCGTCACCCGAGAGAACGTTTCGCTCTCTACGACAAAATCATTGTCATCGATCGCAATTTCGCGAACGTTCGCTATAAATCGATACCCCTGCCCGGAGATCGTCTGAACAAATCGCGGTTCGCGGGCCTGTTCTCCCAAGGCTTTTCGAATCGCCGACATATTGACGGTCAGATTTGATTCTTCGACGATCTGCTCTGACCACACGGTTGCGAACAGTTCGTCCTTGGTCAGCAGCCGCCCTCGCTTCTCGACCAGCACGACAAGCATCTCAAATGCTTTTGAGTAGAGTGCAATAGTTTCGCCATTTCGCGATAAAACGCGCTCATTCACGTCGAGACGAAAGCCGTCAAACTCATATATTCGTTGACTCTTCTTATTCATTAACGGTCTTCGGAATTTTTTCGGGATAATTTCCCGCTTTTATAAAGATTTTCCCCGCGAGCAACGGCCATGATTGTCGATGTTAGACAAAAACCGTCGAAACGGAAGACCTATTCAGAGGTTAATGACAAGGATGTTAACAGAAGCGAGCGTGGAAGCCAATTATTTCAAACACGATGAAAAACACAATAACCATTACTATAGAGGCTTACCAGAAAACGACGATTCGCCTCCGCGACCCGAAAATCCAATGGTGCAAGCAATGCCTGAAACAGACGGCAATGTGGTCACCAGAAGAATTTACCGTGCTTTCCGGCACATCAACCCGAATAGTCTACCGTCATATCAAAAACGGCATTTGCCATTTTAGAGAGGCAAGTAGCGGTTCGCTGCTGATTTGCGGCAGCACATTAACGAACTAAATCCAAGGAGATCCATGACCACTCAAGCACCGAAACGTTTTTTATTAAGTCTTTTAATATTTCTGACCTGTTCTGTCTTTACTCACGCACAGTCAACTAGCTTTACCTATCAAGGAAAGCTGACCGACGCCAACGTAGCCGCAAACGGCACGTATGATATGCAGTTTCGCCTGTTTGACAACCCCGCGGCGGGTCAAGGCACACAGCAGGGCATGACAATTACGAATCCAAACGTTCAGGCAACGAACGGAATTTTTACGACCAATCTCGATTTTGGCTCAACGGTCTTTGCGGCAGGAGCTAGTGTCTATCTCGAGGTATCGATGCGTTTGGCGGGAAATGTAGGCGGCTACACAGCACTTGCACCGCGACAGCAGATCGCCAGCGCACCGTATTCGATTCAGAGTCTGAACGCGACGACGGCGACAACAGCTGCCAATGCCGTACAGTTGGGCGGCGTACCCGCAAATCAGTTCACCCAGAACTCCGATTCGCGTCTGACCGATGCCCGTTCACCGACCGCCGGCAGCGGCAATTACATTCAAAATGGAACAACTCTGCAAGGGGCAACGAATTTCAATATTTCAGGTAATGGCGGAGCAAGCATTTTCGATGCTACCACACAGTACAACATCGCTGGCAACCAGGTGTTAAGCGTGCCGGGCATTGCCAATACATTTGTCGGCACAAATGCAGGCGTAGCGAATTTGCCTGCCGGCGGCTATGGCACGTTTGTTGGCGATGGCGCCGGTCAATCGAACACGAGCGGGTTTCGCAATTCATTTTTCGGCACAAGTTCCGGCAACAAAAATACCACTGGCAGCAATAACGCATTTTTTGGTGCGACTTCAGGACAATTCAACACGATAGGCCTGAGAAACGCCTTTTTTGGCGACAGTGCGGGATCTGCCAATTCAGCGGGTAGTTACAATTCGTTTTACGGCTATGCATCTGGCCAGGCGAACACAACGGCGATAAATAATTCTTTCTTCGGCCAAAGTTCCGGCAGTAAAAATACAACTGGACAAGATAACACGTTTATCGGCAACGGTGCCGGCTTTAACAACCTTACGACAAGCTCCAACACCTTTGTCGGCAGTCTTGCCGGATTCACGAATTCGACGGGTGCCTCCAATTCCTTTTTTGGCTTTCAAGCAGGAAATGCGAATACGACCGGCACCGGAAACACGTTTATCGGAATCAGCACGGGACTTACCAATACGGTCGGCAGCAACAATTTAGCTCTCGGCAACGGTGCGAATTTCGGAGCGAACAATTTGACGTTTGCGACGGCAATCGGTGCCGGCACGATCGTTTCCACAAGCAATACCCTCGTTTTCGGACGAGCCGCCGATACGGTCCAAATTCCCGGCTCGTTAAACGTCAGTGGCACATTCGGCGCAAATATCTTCAATGCGGTCACGCAATATAACATCGGCGGCAATCATGTATTAAGTTCGGCCGGCACGAACAATCTATTTGCGGGAAATGGAGCCGGGCTAGCCAATTCCACAGGTGCTGGCAATTCATTTTTCGGTTTCAACGCGGGAACGGTGAATTCTAGTGGAAGCTTTAATTCGTTTTTTGGTTCAAATGCGGGTGCGGCGAACACGACGGCGATTAACAACGCTTTCTTCGGTCAGGCTGCCGGTTATAAGAACACGACCGGCGGAAACAACACTTTTTTGGGCAATGGTGCGGGCTTAAATAATACGACGGCAATCGGAAATACCTTTGTCGGCAGCCTTGCCGGCCAAGGCACCTCTAACGGATCGAATAACACCTTCATGGGCGTTAACGCCGGCACGTCGAACTTCGGCAGCAGCAACAACACCTTTATCGGAGCGAACGTTGCTAACTCAAATCTCACTGGTAGTGGAAATACCTATATTGGTGCAAATGCCGACGGATCGATTCTGTTGTCGAACGCGACCGCTATCGGTCAGAACGCATTCGCGGCACAGAACAATTCGATTGTGCTCGGCGGCATAAACGGCGTCAACGGAGCGGCGGCGGACACGTTTGTCGGCATAGGCACGAATGCTCCTCAGACTAACCTGCACATCTTCGACTCGATAGCAGGATTCAGCGTTTCTCGCTATCCGCTTTTGATCGAGAGCAATTCATTTGTCGTCGGCTTGCAGCTCCATAGCAATGCACCGAACATGGGGAACCACACGTGGTCAATTGAAAGCCAGGGCGGAGGCACCAACACGACCGGAACTCTGTGGTTTAGAGATAGTGCATTTGGCACAAATCCGTTTTCGATAACGAGCGCCGGAAGTGGAAACTCCAGCATTTATGTGGACGGCACTATCGCTCTCACCCTGGCAACCGGCGGTCATCAAGCGGTCTGTATTAATACCGGCACGAGCGGCATTCTCTCGACCTGTTCTTCTTCACTGCGCTATAAAAAGGACGTTAGTTCATTCAAGAGTGGCCTTTCGCTGCTCAATAAGCTCAATCCAATCACGTTTCGCTGGAAGTCTGATAATTCGCCGGACCTCGGCTTTGGGGCCGAAGACATTGCCAAGGTCGAACCGCTGCTCGTCACGCATAATGCCAAAGGCGAGGTCGAAGGCGTCAAATACGATCGCATCACCGCCGTTCTCGTCAACTCGGTCAAGGAACAGCAGGCACAGATCGAACGGCAGCAAAAGCAGATCGATATCTTTGCCGGACAGGTCACTGCACTTCGTTCAATGGTCGCGAAAACGTCGGGCCATCGCCGACGATCGGCGAAACACACGGGTTCATTCCGCAAATGAACTGGAAACTTACGTCTTAGATTCGAACAGGCTTCGTAACCCTTGTAAAGAGACTAAAAAAACTTCAGGAGATATAAAAAATAAATGTTTTTCAAAACGAAAATTCTATTGTTCGCCGTGATGCTTATCGTGGCATCGGCTTTTTCAACCTTTGGGCAAACGACGCGCGTATATGTGTCGGGCACTGGCGACGACGCTAACCCATGCTCAATGACGGCCCAGTGCCGGACCATCACCAAGGCGATCGCGACGGTCGACGCCGGCGGTGAGGTCGTTATCACCGCCAGCGGCGACTATGACAAATTTCTGGTCAACAAATCGGTGACCGTGCTTGCCGAAGCAGGCGTCAACGCATCTATCGTTTCGTCAGTTGGCACGGTGGTCGCGATCGCCGGGATCCAGGCATCTGACGTGATCGGTTTTCGCAATCTGCATTTTGTCGGAACGGCGTCGCAAGCGTCCGATGGCATCATAAATAGCTTTGCGGGCACGATGACGATCGATAACTGCTATTTCGCCGGGTTTGGCAGCGCGATCACGATGAGTAATGTCGCCGGACAGCTATTTGTCCACAACACCACGCTCCGCAATAACGTTTTTGGGATCGGCGTTATCGGCCCGCAAACGGACGGTGCAGCTAAGGCCACCATCGACAGTTGCATCATCGAATCGAACGAAGTCGGCGTGGCGCTGACAGGCAAGGTCTCGGCGGATATCAGGAATACCGTTTTTTCCAACAACGCGAGCCGTGCCCTGCAGGTCAGATCGACCACTGCCCGCTGGGTCGCCGAGGCGTTGGTCGACAACTGCCAAATGAACCACAACACCGTGGGAATTTTGGCGGGAACGACCAACGGCGGCTATGCAGTGGTTCGCCTGTCGCGATCGGTGATCAACGGCAATGCGCTGTCCGGCGTCTCGATGGGAGCCAATACTGTCGTCTACACGCTCGGCAACAACGTGATCACCGGTAACTTCCCCGACGTCAATGGAGGAGTGCTGAC
>JAYVUD010000087.1:0-9512 GCA_043788335.1 Chloracidobacterium sp.
GGTAGAGGACGCAGTTAGCTCTCGAAACACGGGGACAGGGGGATACAGATGGAAAACAATTTTAGAAATCGTTTAGCAACAGCGGTCGTAACTTTCGCCGCTGTCGGAACATTCGCCGTTGCGGATGTTTCGGCTCAGCGTCAACGCGATAATACTCGCCGCGACGATCAAAAGGCCGCTCAGGAGCAGACGGACCGGCAGGCTCGTGATAACGCCCGCCGGAACGACGACGCCCAGACGCAGCAGAACAATAACCGCCGTCAAGCTGAGGACAATAATCGCCGCCAACAGCAGGATCAGGCACGCCGTCAGGCCGAGGACAACAATCGTCGCCAACAGCAGGATCAGGCACGCCGTCAGGCCGAGGACAATAATCGCCGTCAGCAGGCCGATCAGAATCGTCGATTGAATGACCAGAATGTCTGGCGTCAGCAGCAGCAGCAGGATCAAGTTCGGCGCCAAACCGAAGAAAATAACCGCCGGCAGTCAGAGGAAAACAACCGGCGGCAACGAGACAATCAGATCAACCAAGCCAATCAGCGACGTCCGATCCAGAACCAGAACAATACCAACGACGAACGCACACGTATTAACGCTCGCCGTCAGAACCAGCAGGATGCGTGGCGTCAACAGCAGAACGGCCGACAGGTCCAGAATCAGGCTGATCTGAACGCACGAAATCAGCAGTTGGATCGCCGTCAACAGGAACGCCTTCACACTGACAGGACGAACCAGTACAACCAGCAGTTCGGAAACTGGCAGACTATGCGCCGGAACCGCGATCGTGATCTGCGGAACCAGAATCGTAACCAGTATCTCCAGTATCAGCAGCGTTACTGGGAGCGTCTGAGACGTGACCGCGAACGTCTACAGCAGGCGCGTTACTACGATAATTACTACAACAACTATGGTTACAGCCGCGGCGGTAGCTACTATTACACCAGTCAGTACGGTGCTCAGATGCTCCGCGACGCGATCAATTCCGGATACGAAGAGGGCTTTTATGCCGGACAAGCGGATCGGAGGGACAATTGGAGTTTTGACTACAACGACTCGTACGGCTATCAGGATGCGTCGATCGGCTACGACAGCTATTATGTTTCGATGGGCGAGTATAACCATTACTTCCGCGAAGGTTTCCGACGCGGTTACGAAGATGGCTATTACGGCCGATACCGCTATGGCAACTACGATGGCGGACGGTACTCGATCCTCGGGTCGATAGTGGGTACGATACTGAACATTTTTGTCAATTAACCTTGTAACAACCTGACCTAATGGGCCTCATTCGATCGATGTCGAATGAGGCCATTTTCTTTTGTTGAATTTCCGGATCCCATTTGCCTCTTGATCACCGAAAGTCTTTATGAACCGCTCCAAGGTGCATGATCGATGAATATCAACTATCCTAGAACCAATGAAAGCTCCGCTCGTAGCCATTATTGGCCGGCCGAATGTCGGGAAATCCACTTTGTTCAATCGCCTCGTCGGTTCGCGTAAGGCGATCGTCGGCGATGAACCGGGCATTACCCGCGACCGTATGTTTGGCGAAGTCGACTGGAAGGCAAAGACCTTTCGGCTCGTCGATACTGGCGGTATCGTACCGGACGATGACGCCATTATTCCGTCAAACATCTTTAAGCAGGCATCGCATGCGATCGACGAATCGGTCGCGATCGTGTGGGTGCTCGATTCGCGGGCCGGCGTGACGCCGCTCGATGAGGAACTCGGTGTTTTGCTCCGAAATACGGGAAAACCCGTTATCATCGCGGCCAATAAATGCGAGTCCCGGACCGTCGAGAACGAAGCCGGCGAATTCTATCAGTTCGGCTTTGAAATGTCGCCGATCTCCGCCGAACACGGAACCGGCATCGGCGATCTTCTCGATATGGTATTCGAACATCTCGAATTTGAGATCGATGAACCGGGCGAGGAAAAACCGCGTGAGATCCGCCTCGCTATCATCGGCCGGCCGAACGTGGGAAAATCGTCATTGCTCAATCAGATTCTCGGCGAAGAACGTGTGATCGTTTCGCCGATCGCAGGCACAACGCGGGATGCGATCGATACCTATTTGACGGTCGACGGGCAGGAATATTTGCTGATCGACACCGCCGGCATCCGCCGCAAAGGCAAAACCGTCGAGATGGCGGAAAAGATGTCGGTGATCATGGCCAGAAAGGCACTCGAACGAGCCGATGTCGCCATTATCGTCATCGACGCGGTCGAGGGCGTGACCAATCTCGACGCCAATATCGCGGGCTACGCAGTCGATTCCGGTTGTTCGGTGATCATCGCCGTAAACAAATGGGACGCACTCGAAGAAAAAGAGACCAACACGGTATACGAGTTTGAACGGTCGTTGCGGATGGCGATGAAATTCCTCGATTGGGCCCCGATCGTGACGATCTCGGCTTTGACCGGACAGCGTGTCACCAAGATCCTGCCGCTGGTCGCACAGGCCCACGCCGGTCGAAATCTGAGGGTCCCGACGTCGCGGCTAAACCGTTTTTTCGAAGATTCGATCTCGCAGCCCAAGGGCGGATCTGCTCCCGCACCGGTCAAGGGCGGATTTTCGCGGCTTAAGGTTCAGTTTCTCACGCAAGCGGGCATCCGGCCGCCGCTCTTTATCCTATTTACCTCCGGCGGCAACAAGGCAGGCCTTCATTTTTCGTACCTTCGGTACATCGAAAATCAGCTGCGAGCGGAATTTGAGTTCTTCGGCACGCCGATCAAGCTCGTGGAACGGCACAAAATGGGCAAAAAACGCGGCGATAAATAGCCCGTCTTTGAAAACGCCGCGTGATTGAGTAAAATTCTTTTTCGCCCGAATCGGTTGAACGCCTATGGAAGTGACGATGTTAGTATTTCGCCTTGCGCTTGCGGGCATATTCGGCGTCGCCGGTGTCGCTAAATTTACCGATCTGGCCGGATCGCGGCGGGCGATGATCGATTTTGGCGTTCCGGGGTCACTGGCCGGCGTTTTTTCGATCGCGTTGCCGATGGCCGAGATCGCCGTGGCTCTGTCTCTGCTATTGGTAGAGACATCCTGGTTCGGTTCGCTGGCGGGGGCCGGGCTTTTGTTGGTTTTCGTCGCCGGAATGGTCTGGCAGATGATCAAGGGCAATGCCCCGGATTGTCACTGCTTTGGCCAATTGCACAGCGAACCGGTGAGCGGAAAGAGCCTGGCGAGGAACATCGTATTTTTATTGCCGGCGCTGATGTTGGTTGTCGCCGGACGCTCCGGACAGGGGATGAGTATCGCAAATATGAGCACCGAGGTTGTGCAGCTTTTGGCAATTTTGATCGGCGTGGCGTTGCTCGCCGCCGCGATCTTTTACCTTCGACGTATCTCTGAGCAGCAGACCCAGATAATGCGACGGATCGAACTACTCGATCTGCTTGCCAAGGACGGCCAGGCCGTCGAACGTCCGGACGCCGGAGCACCGCACGACGGGTTGCCTATCGGTGCGATCGTGCCCGATTTTGAATTGACGGATGTCGACGGAAACCCGTTTACGCGGACGACGATGCTCGACAGTGGCCTTCCGACGTTCTTCTTTTACGTCAGCACGACCTGCAGCCCGTGCGGTGCGCTTGCACCAAAATTTGTCGAGTGGTCGACGGCACTAGGAAAGCGCATCAATTTTGTTCTGATAAGTTCGGGTACGCCCGAACAGAACGCCGAGAAATTTGGCACGAGCCCCGACCGCACTCTCATTTTGCAGGATGGCAGGGCATTCGTCGATCTCATCGCTCTCAAATGGACACCGGCAGCAGTCCTGGTTGACGCGATGGGGCGGATCGCGAGCCACGTCGCAACCGGCGATGCGGCGATCGTTGAGCTCGCCGAACAGGTTAAGGCGAGCGACCTATCCAGAGAGTATCTGCATTTCGCTCTTTCGAACGGCAATGGCGTACCGAGCAAGATCTCGATCGGCGAGCCGGTACCCGAGTTTTCAATCGCTGCCGTCAATGGCGAAACGGTTTCGTCAGCGGATCTCAGGGGCAAGCCGACGCTGTTGACGTTCTGGAGTCCGACGTGCGGGTATTGTGCCAAGATGATCGACGAGATCAAGGATTGGGACCTCGCGAAAGGCGAGAGCGACCCGTCCCTCATCGTCTTTTCGAGCGGTGATCTCGAGGAACACCGGAGCATCGGGCTTCGGTCGCCGATCGTTTTGGACAAAGACTACGTGCTGGCAGGTAAACTCGGGATGTTTGGCACCCCGTCGGCACTATTGATCGACGAACACGGCAGATACGCGTCCGAGATCGCGATCGGGGCCGGGAATATCTGGTCGCTGATCGGCAAAAAATAGATGATCGTTTACAGTAAAATCAAATGACGGGCCCGATAGATTGGAAAATACTGGCCCGCGACGGCGAAGCTCGCAGCGGCGTGCTGCGGACGCGGCGATCCGTAATTGAAACGCCCGTTTTTATGCCGGTCGGGACGCAGGGCACGGTAAAAGGCGTTCGTTTCGAGTGGCTCGAGCGAGAGATGGACGCCCGTATAATTTTGGGCAACACGTACCATCTTTTCCTGCGTCCGGGTGTCGAAACGATACGCCAACTCGGCGGGCTGCACAAATTCTCGACTTGGGAACGTTCGCTCCTTACCGATTCGGGCGGATTTCAGGTATTCTCATTAACAGACCTGCGAAAACTGAATGAGGAAGGTGTCGAATTTCGCTCTCATCTCGACGGCAGCAAACAGTTTATTTCGCCCGAGGTCTCGATGGAGATCCAGGCGGCACTCGGGTCCGAGATCGTAATGGTGTTTGACGAATGCCCGCCCGGTGATGCCGGGTTTGACGCGACCAGGAAAAGCCTCGATCTAACGGTACGATGGGCGGCCCGGTCGAAAGCCAAGTTCGATGAACTGCAGCTTTCGGGTGCCGATACCGGCAATATTGCTGCCGACGGCCTCTCGGGCCGGCAGGCTCTTTTTGGGATCGTGCAGGGAGCCGGGCATCTGGATCTGCGTTCCGAGAGCCTCGAGCGCACGGTTGAGATCGGTTTCAACGGTTATGCCATCGGCGGCCTCAGCGTCGGCGAAGAAAAATCGGTGATGTACGAGGTGCTGGACCACATCGCACCAAAGATGCCGGCAGACGCTCCGCGGTACCTGATGGGAGTCGGCACACCCGAGGATCTGCTCGAAGCGGTCAGTTGCGGCGTCGATATGTTCGACTGTGTCATGCCGACGAGAAATGGCCGAACCGGAAGTGCGTTTACATCACGCGGCAAGTTGAACATCCGCAACGCGAAATTTGCCCGCGACGACGCCCCGCTCGACCCCGATTGTCCATGTTCAGTATGTCGGCGTTATTCGCTCGGGTACTTACGACATATGTATCAGGCAGGCGAGATGAACGCGGCTATTATGATCTCGCATCACAATCTCGCGTTTTTCCTGGAAACGATGCGGCGGACCCGCGAGGCGATCAAAAACGGCGTGTTTCAGGCGTTCAAAGCCGAATTTCTCGGACGATTAATCGAGAACGAACAGTTCGGCGTTTGATAAAGGTTAACTAAATGTATATTATTGCCTTTTTGTCTTTAGCAGTAACAAAACCGATGAACAATCTTTTTCTCTTTTTCCAAGATGCAGGCGGCGGCACCGGCAGTTTTCTGTTGATGATCGCACCGTTTGCCGCAATGTTCGGCATCTTCTATTTTTTGGTGATCTTGCCGCAAAAGCGTCAAAAACAAAAGCTTCAGGAAATGGTCAACGAATTGAAGATCAATGACGAGGTCGTGACAAATGGCGGCATCATTGGCCGGATCAAAGAGGTTCGGGAAACAAGCTTTATCATACAGAGTGCCGAAAAATCATTTTTAGAGGTCGGCAAAAGCGCTGTCGTCGGTAGAAAACCTGAATAGTAAGTAAGGTCGAAAGTAATTACGTAATGAAGAATACTGGTTTGTGGATTAGGACGGGAATAATCATCGCGATCACGATCGCTGGCTTTTATCTCGTGTTTGGCCCGAGGCGGGCTCCGAACGCGAGCGATTTCACGCTGCAGGGTATCAAAGATAACCTGGCGACAAACATCACCCTGGGCCTCGACCTTAAGGGTGGTTCGCACCTCGTGATGCGGGTCAAGACCGATGATTACCTTAAGAATTTGACTGAGAACAATTCTCAGGCAGCCCTCAGCACGCTTCAAGAAGCAAAATTGACGGTTGCTTCCAATGCGACAAAAGCGGAGATCGGCAATTACAGCATGTCGTTTACGATGGCTGATGGTACGGATCTGCAAGGTGTTGTCGATGCCATCAAAAAGAAGATCGACGTCACGCAGTGGACCGAAAGCCGAAGCGGAAATACCGTTTCGTGGGCACTGCCCGCGGCCACGCAGAACGTGCTCAAAGATCAAGCCGTTGAGCAGGCATTAAAGATCATCGAAAGCCGAATTAACGCTTTCGGCGTCAAAGAACCGACGCTCCAGCGGATGTCCAAATCCTCGGGCCAGATCCTGTTGCAGATGCCCGGCGTCGAAGACCCGGAGCGCGTCAAAAAGCTGATCGGGGCCGACTCGAACCTCGCTTTGATGAAGATCGTCAGTGCTGCTAATCCGGCACCGGTCACGACGTATCCGACGATCGATGCCGCTAAGCAGTCGCTCGGCGGCGTTGTACCGCCCAACCGCAAGGTTCTGCCGTTTACCGAACGCGACGACGCGGCAAAGCCTGCCGATCCGGCCAACAAAAAGCCGTCGCAGTTTGTTGTTGTCGAGTATCCCGAGGTCGTTAACGGCGGTGAACTCCGTGACGCTGCGGCGGTCTCACGCACCGGCGGCCAGGGTGATTATCAGATCTCATTTAGCTTTAAGCCCGGAGGGGCGACGAAATTCGGCGATTGGACCGGCAAGAATATCAACAACTATATGGCCGTCGTCCTCAACGACGAGGTCAAATCCGCGGCGTTTATCAAATCGCAGATATTCGATTCGGGCGAGATCTCGGGCAAGTTCACGAAATCCACCGCCGAGGATCTCGCATTGACGCTCAAATCCGGTGCCTTGCCGGCACAGATCGAGTATCAGGAAGAGCGAACGGTTGGCCCGAGCCTCGGAGCAGATTCGATCCGTGCCGGCGTCGAGGCGTCATTAGGCGGACTCGCGTTCGTCATCGTCTTTATGTTGTTTTATTATCGCGGTGCCGGCATCAATGCCGTCGTCGCTTTGATCCTCAACATGATCCTGACCATCGCCGTTCTGGTAATGATCCACTCAACGCTTACTCTCCCGGGTATTGCGGGGTTGATCCTCGGCATCGGTATGGCGGTTGACTCAAACGTACTTATATTTGAACGTATCCGTGAGGAACTGCGGCTCGGCCTCGCGATCCCTAAGGCGATCAGCGTTGGCTTTGACATCGCGTTCATCACTATTATCGACACGCACGTCACGACGATCATTTCGTCCGTGATCCTGTATATGTTTGGCTCGGGCCCGATCAAGGGGTTTGCGGTAACGCTCATCCTCGGCCTGTTGATCAATCTGTTTACGGCCGTGTTCGTCTCGAAGACGATATTTAACTGGGAATTGAGCCTTAGACCTAATTTGGCGAAATTGAGCATTTAGTCTGAGTGGTATTTGACCGAAATTGTAGCAAGAAATGTTTAACTTATTTCAGAATATTCACATCGATTGGCTTGGCAAACGAAAGATCTTTATCGGCTTTTCGATATTCATCATGTTGGCGGGACTTTTCTCGTCGATCGGCCGACAGGCAATGCCGGGCGGAACCGAGGCGTTTAACCTCGGCGTCGACTTTAAGGGCGGATCGCTGGTGACGGCGAAATTCCGTTCTCGCCCGACAGACGACGAGATCCGTTCCGCATTGAATAAGGCCGGCATCTCGGACCCCGTCATTCAGTCCTCGACCAACAAACCCGACGAAGCTCTCATCAAAATTCCGCTGATCGAGGCCACCACAGACAACGCCAATGAGGCTCAGCAAAAGGAGCAGGTTCAGACAGGCAGAATGGCCGTAAAGGGTGCCCTCGACACGTTTGGTAAGGAGGCCGAAGGCGAGGCCACACTGGAATCAAATCCGGATACGGCCTACAAGATCGTCGGCACTGACTCGGTCGGAGCGATTGCCGGTTCGCAGCTGAGGAATCAGGCGGTCACCGCGACACTGCTCGGTCTGGTCGGCATCCTGTTGTTCATTGCTTTCAGATACGACTGGACATACGCAGCCGGAGCCGTTCTGGCGGTGTTTCACGACGTTTTGATGGTGCTATCCTTCTTTTCGATATTTCAGTGGGAGATCAACCTGACGGTCATCGCCGCGATCCTGACCATCGTCGGATTTTCGGTCAATGACTCGATCGTTATCTTTGACCGTGTGCGTGAGAATATTCCGCAGCGGCGGACGGAGACGCTGTTTAAGATCACGAACGATTCGATCAACCAGACGCTCTCGCGCACGATCATCACGGCCGGCCTGGTTATTTTGTCCGTATTGTCGCTGGTTTTGTTCGGCGGCGAGGTTCTACGCAGCTTTTCGCTCGCGTTGCTTGTCGGTTTGACGCTCGGTACGTACTCGACCATCGCGATCGCAAGCCCGATCGCTATCTGGTGGCAGGGCAAGCTTGGCGACACGCGCGTAAAAGAGGTTCTGGTCCCGCAAATGGGCGAAAAGATGGCCTCAGCCTCGCGTCGCTCGGTGACCAGACGACCGGTTACGCGATAGTAGCTTCTGTGCTAACGTAAAGAAGTGTAAAAATGTTGAAATAGTCCTTGAAAAGCAACGGTTTATCTTGACTTTCGATAAGTACTCTTTTAGACTTCATTTCGTTGCTGGTCAATTTAAGATCTTTCTCTACGTTGGACGGATTCTCCGCGAATGTTGAGGACGGAAATTAGGGGTTCTTTGTTCGCTCGATCGGCAAAAGCAGTCCTTTCCGCACTTAATGAAGCGAATTAACTCGTTTAATATGTCAGAGAATTCCCTGGTTGAGATCGTCATCGATGATTGAGCGATTACAACGGGATATTTGTTTGCAATATCGCAGATTTTGTAGGTTTCGTAACCCTTGACCTTCATTGGCACCGTAAAAAGGGAGGAAAGTAACATGTTAGATCAATTGGTTGAATCTAAAAATAACTCGAAAGAATCCATAAGGATGATGGAGTTTGTGGTCGTGGTCGGCGTACTCGCCATCACTTTTCTTTTGTCCGGCTGGACATATAGCCTTTTTGCCAAGGACTACGGCATGGGTTCCGGCGACCTCGAGTTATCGACGCTCGTCGCTCCGCCACCGCCTGACGAAGAGCCGCCGCCGAAGCCGGAGAAACAGCCTGAAAAGCAAAAGGCTCCGGATGCTGATACCCGTAAGGACATCATTTTGGCGATGGACATGTCGCCGAAGATACCTGACAAGATCAGCAACGAAAAGCTGACGATCCCGCCGATCCGTGCCAAACAGAACGTGGTTATCGGTGATTCAAACTCAGACTCAGCGATGGCTCCGACATCCGGCCCGACGCGAG
>JAYVUD010000088.1:0-30005 GCA_043788335.1 Chloracidobacterium sp.
GACGCCGCGTTATCGACCGCGAGTTCAGTCCCCTTTGCCTTAAGATCGGCGAACACATTGGGCGAGGCCGGTGCTTTTTGGATCTCTATGTTGTTAGCCGGTTCCGAGGTCTGGGCTTTCGGTTTATTAGCCGCCGGATCGGCACACGCCGAAAGGAATACTGCTAAAGAGAGCAGCGAGATTGCCGTTAATTTCATTCTTGATCTTCCTTATATTTAATCTAATTTGCCATCAATCTTGCCGCCATCCGACGGACCGGCGACCGCAACGCCCAATCATTTGCGAGGCCGAGAAATTCGGCCTGCATCGATCGTGATCGATCATCATTGTACCAACGCTGCATATTTTCGAGGATCACTGCCTTTTCGATCCCGTCTGACTTGATCCGGTCAATATATTCCTGAGCGGCCCGTGGCCGCGGACCCCACGTACCGATAACCTCGTAAGTTTCAGCGTCGATCGCGATCAATTTCGGTATCGAGCGTCCGCCGTTCGTCAAAAATTGATCGATCAAACCCAGGTTTTCATCCCGCAGAACATACCGTGTCTTAATGCCGGGGTTCGCCGCGGCAAGTTTCTCGATCACCGGTACATTTTGCGCCGCGTCCCCGCACCAACCCTCGGTAATTACGAGCCAGACCCAGTTTATGTTCAGACTGCCGATCGCGGCCCTGACGTCTTCCGCAACTTCGACGGTCTTTCCCAACCGCTGCATCCGCTGTCGGTTGAGCCTGCCGTAATTTAACATTTCGTCCGACTGAACCGGTCCGGTCGTTTTTCCTTCGGCGAGTAGGTCGTCGATCAATTTTGTATATTCGGCGAATGTCATCGCCACTTCCACGTACTCACGCATTTCAAATCATCAGTGGAAATTATATCCACGGTCAGAGTCCAAGTATCTTAATAGCGAACCGAAGCCAATCGATCGCTCTCGATGTCCAGTAAATAAATATCGCCGTCATCGTCTACCCCTTGTTAACATGTCTGTAACCTTATTTGATACAAATAGGTTCAAAAAAATTTTAGGCGTACGCACCCTCGACCATCTCGATCACGCTCTGGAGCGTATATTGTCCCAGCTTTTCGCCGACGCTCTTATCTATCTCCTTTTGAAGATTACAGAGTACCGCCTCGATGTTTTTGCCGATCGGGCAGTCCTGATTTGGTGCCTTGGCGTGCAATGCAAAAACCTCCCCACACGAAACCGCCTTATAAATTTCGCAAAGACTGATCTCACCCGGCTGCCGCGAGAGCCTCGTGCCGCCAAACGCACCGGTCTGCGACGCGACGAGCTTTGCCTGCCCAAGCTGGCCGAGCAATCTGCGAATGACGACCGCATTTGTATTGACGCTCGCGGCTATACACTCGGATTTGACGTTTTCGTCGCCCGATTTAGCCAGCATCGTTAAAATGTGAAGTGCCATCGCAAATTGGCTGTTAGCTGCCATATCTGTAACAAGTATAGTTACAGTCAATCGGGGTGTCAAGCCCACGCTCCACCGCGTAACGAAAAAGCCGGATCGCATTCACGATCCGGCTCAAGTTATTGTGGTCACGATCCCGTGATTATTTCGTCGGTATCTTGATCTCGCGACCCGCTCCGAGCACTGAGTTCGGCAGGAGGCCGTTAAATTTGGCAACCTCGGACGGGCTGGCCTTTTCACGGATCGCGATCTTTTCGACCGTGTCGCCGGCACGTGCCTTTACCACGCGAATGTTGCTGACCGCCGGACCGGCAACCGGCCCGCTCGGACGCGAGTAAACGATGGTGTTGACGTTATTACCGCGAACCGGCACAAACACCTTGCCCTTGGGCTCGTTCATTCCCGGGTTTGCTGCCATCAGTTCCGAAACCGTAATGCCGGTTCGGTTTGCGATCGTCTGCCAGGATTCGCCCGCCGCCGAATTCGCCAAGTTAGTATTGCCGATCTTCGATGCCGGTATACGCCTGAAAAGAGCAACTACGCCATTTGCCTTGCCTGCCGGCACGTTTACCACATAGGGCGTCGGCGGCGTGACATTGCTGCGGAGATTAGGATTTAGGTAACGCAGATATTGAACGCTGGTGTCGGACGCCTGTGCCAAAAGGCTCAGGTTGGTCGACGCCGGCACACGGATCTGGTCATAAGCGAGCATCGGAGCCGGACGGATGTGTCCGAAACCGTACTGATTCGGGTTGTTCGCGATCAGGATGGTTGCCAGGATGTTCGGCACGTAATTACGCGTTTCCTGCGGCAGATACGGAAAAGCCAACCAGAAGTTGGACACGCCCGCACGCTTGATCGCCCGGTCGACGTTGCCCTCGCCCGAGTTATACGCCGCCATCGCCAGTTCCCAATTACCGCCATAGCGGTTAGCTAGGAACTTCAAATAACGAGCCGATGCACGGGTCGCCGGGTCAAAGCTGTTGCGTTCATCGACGTAAGCATTACGCTGCAGGCCGAAACGCGTGCCGGTGCCCGGGATAAACTGCCAGAGTCCGGACGCCGCTGCCGACGATACGGCAGCCGGTTTCCATGCACTCTCGACCTGGGCAAGCCAGGCTACGTTTTCCGGGACGCCTTCTTCACGAAAAATACGTCGTGCCATCCGCATGAACATGCCGGAACGGTAAAGCCCGACTTCCATCGTCGTCCGCCCGCGTCCGCGGTAATAGTTGATGTACTGCTGGATCATCGGGTGCACCTGGAATGAAAATCCAAGCGACTTATTGGCGACGGCGTACTGGATGTACTGATATTGTTGCTGTGCAACCGGATTGTTGTCGACCTGCTGTTCGTCCGGGGTCAACTCGAGCCGCGAAAGTTCGTCAAGCGGCGAGGGTTCGAACGACTGATTGTTAAAGCCGGCCTTCGTGCCCGTGCCCGTGCCATTGGTTCCCGCCGCAACGGTCGTGTCCGGTCCGGGTGTCACGTTCATCGCCGGGCGGGCGAGTTTCGCTACTCCGTCCGACAACGCGGCGTCGATATTCCAGCCACAGGTGACCGCCAGGCTTCGAACCTGCGGAGCCTGGGTTTCAGATGGAAATTCGATACGGTACACCGTTTCGATCAGCTGGTTATAGCACGACTGCAAACGCTGGTCTTTCTGAATATTCAGGGTTGAATAAAGAAAAACTTCGACCGATTTGTTAAATTTTGACCCAGCTTCCGAGCGGCGGTCGCCGACGTAGGCGACGAGTCCGTCGCGGAATGCGACTCCCGACTCCGCCAAAACTACGTTGACGGCATTCTGAGCTTTTGCTATCTCGGGGGTGGTCGTTTCGCTGCTTGAGCGAACGCTGGTCACCTGGGCCTCTGAGAACGAGGCGACTGAAAATATAAATAAAAAGGAAAAACTTAGAACCTTATAACCGATTTTTTTCATCAAGTTCGTCTATACTCCTACACGAATACTTCGGGGTTAGGGCGAATTTCTAAGACGGCCTAAAACACTTTCATCCAAACAATTAAACGCTACGCACATGGGAAAGTTCCTTTCACGCCGAAACAGGACTAAAGGTCGCATCGTAGACTAAAAAGGATACCGTCGACCCGGCGTAATGTCAAAGTAGCCCAAAATGCCGCAGCACGCAGTGACCTCGGTCACTTTCAATAAACTTAACGCAACTACCGTGCCTTGGCGGCCTTTCCGGCCGGTTTCGGCTTCGAAAGCGTCGACGGGCGTAACGCAAAATCAAAAACCTGTTCGACGTTCTCCACAAATATAAACGTCAAATCGTCCCGAACTTCCTGCGGAAGGTCCTCGAGATCCCGTTTATTCGGCTCGGGCAGAATGACGGTCTTCAATTTCGCACGCCGCGCCGCCAGCATTTTCTCTTTGACTCCGCCGATCGGCAGAACGTTGCCGCGTAATGTGATCTCGCCGGTCATGGCGACATCCTTACGGACCGGCCGTTGCGAGAGAACCGACACCAACGCTGTCGCCATCGTAATGCCGGCGGACGGGCCGTCCTTTGGTATCGCTCCCTCGGGCAGATGGATGTGGATGTCGTGCGTTTCGAGCGTTTCGTCCGCGATCCCTAGCTCGTGAGCGTGAGATTTTGCATAGGAAAACGCCGCTTGCGCGGATTCTTGCATAACCTCCCCAAGTTGACCGGTGAGCTGCAGTTTGCCCTTGCCCTTGGTCATGAGCGCCTCGATAAAAAGAATATCGCCGCCGACCGCGGTCCACGCGAGGCCCGTCACGATGCCGATCTGATCCTTTTTCAGGGCTCCCTCGCTGAATATCTTGGGGGCACGCAGATAGTCGGTCAGATTGTCAGATGAAACACGTATCGGCTTAAATTTGCCTTCCAGTTCGGCCTTGCTCCGAGCGACCTTACGGCAGACCTTGCCGATCTCACGCTCAAGCTGCCGCAGGCCCGCCTCCTGGGTGTATTCGCTGACAATATGCGCCACCGCTCGTTTGTCGAATTTGACATCGCCTTTGAAAAGGCCGTTTTCTTCGACCTGTTTCGGGATCAGGTGCCGCTTTGCGATCTCTACCTTTTCTTCCTCGGTGTAACCCGAGAGTGAAATTACCTCCATTCGATCGCGCAGAGCTGGTTGGATCGTATCGAGCAGGTTCGCCGTAGTCATAAACATCACGTTTGACAGATCAAATGTGATGCCGAGGTAATTGTCGCGAAATGAGGAATTTTGTTCCGGATCGAGCACCTCGAGCAGTGCCGAGCTTGGGTCGCCTCGAAAATCAGCTCCGACCTTGTCGATCTCGTCGAGCATGATCAGCGGATTATTGGTCTCCGCCTGCTGGATCGCCTGGATTATACGACCCGGCATCGCTCCGACATAGGTCCGCCGGTGACCGCGGATCTCAGCCTCGTCATGCAGGCCGCCGAGGCTCAGACGGACAAATTTGCGGTTCAACGCCCTCGCGACCGAACGCCCAAGTGATGTTTTGCCGACCCCTGGAGGGCCGACGAGGCATAAGATTGAGCCTTTTGGCTTCTCCCGCAGTTTTCGCACAGCGAGCGACTCGATGATCCTTTCCTTAACCCGTTCGAGTCCGTAATGGTCGTCATCAAGGATCTTTTCTGCCTTTTTAAGATTAAGATTGTCCTGCGATGCGATCGACCATGGCAGATCGGTCATTATGTCGAGCCAGTTTCGCAGGGTCGCCGTCTCGGCCGTATCCGGATGCATCCGCTCGAGCTTTTTCAACTGCCGCAGAGACTCCTCCTCGGCATTCTCAGGCATATTCGCTTTTAGAATATTGTTTCGGTAAAGTTCGATCTCCTCATAGAGTTCGTTGCCCTCGCCGAGTTCGGTCTGGATCGCCTTTAGCTGCTGACGCAGAAAATATTCGCGCTGCGATCTGTCGATGTCTGCACGGGCCTGAGAATTTATCTCCTGTTGGACGGTCAGTACGTCGATCTCCTTATTCAACAGATCGTTGACCCGCCGGAGCCTCGGCACCGGGTCGGCAATATCCAGAATTCGTTGGGCGTCCTCAACCTTGAGTTCCAGATTTGACGCGGACAGGTCGGCGAGGCGGCCGGCGTCATCGAGATTGGCGATGATCGCGAGCACCTCGGGCGAGATGTTTTTGCCGAGCGAAGCCGCCCGTTCCATCGAACCGCGAACATTTCTGACAAGCGCTTCGACCTCCAAAGAGTTTTCCGGCGCCAGTGGTTCTGATATCGGCGTCACGCTCGCTTTTACGTATTCGCCCTTGCCGGTAACGGAATCAACAATACACCGCGACAGTCCCTGGATCAGTATGCGAATACGCCCGTCAGGCAATTTCAACATACGCATAATTATCGCGACGGTGCCGGTTTCGTAGAGGTCGTCTTGCTCAGGCTCCTCCTTATTGACGTCCTTTTGGGAAACCAGCAGGATCATACGGTTTTCCGCCAATGCCTGATCGACGGCGCGAATTGACCGGTCCCGCGATACAAATAGCGGCACGATCATAAAGGGATAGATCACGATATCGCGAAGCGGCAGCACCGGCAGTTCGCCTGGTATCTGGATCAAAGGTTCCGTGATCTCCGAGTCAGCCAATGCAACTGGGAAGTTTTCAATCTCATTCATAAAACTCTAGTTTAGGGAAATAGCAAGGAAAGGGCAATCCGAAGTCCGCCGAGGCGTTTGGGACGGCGATCAGGTTCTCAGCGGAAGACCTGTGAAAAGAGGCGGTTTCGAGACCGAATCTGATCCGGAATGCTCGATTTGGGGCGGTTCCTCGAAGGTAATATATCTGCAGGCCGTTACTTCTTTTTCTTCTTTTTCGCGGCCGCTGCCGCGGCGGTTTGGGATTGGGTTCCGACCAGGACCTTGAGTTCTGTCATAAACTCGGACACGTCCGCAAATTCGAGATAGACGCTCGCAAATCGAACGTATGCGACCTTGTCCAGCATTTTCAACCGGCGCATTATGATCTTGCCGATCTCGGTCGTTGCGAGTTCGCGGTCGAGCGAATCCTGGACGTTCTTTTCGACCTCATCCACGATCTCCTCGAGTTGCGATGTCGAGATAGGTCGCTTTTCACAGGCACGAAACAGCCCCGCGAGCACCTTATTTCGGTCAAAGCTCTCACGCTTGCCGTCCTTTTTGACGACCATGAACGGGATCTCATCGATGCGTTCGTAAGATGTAAAGCGACGCGTACAGCCGAGGCACTCGCGGCGGCGGCGGATCGAATCGCCGTCTTTCGATTCACGCGAATCGACGACCTTGTCTTCGAGATGTGCACAGTATGGGCAACGCATAATGATGTCCGTCCAACTATTGTCCAACAAACTCGAGTTTGTTGATGTTTTTCCCCGCGATCATTCGAGTGACGCAGGCGACAAACTCAAGTTTATCGGTCAGGTGCATCAACCTTCCAGCTCGAAATCCGGCGAGTCGGTCTCGATCTCGCGTTCGGCGTTCTCGCCCGAGAGCAAACTGCGAAAACGCTCGATGCTGATATCACCGTGGAAGAAATAATATAAACCGAAAAACACCGCCGGTGCAAAATACACAAGATGCATCGCGATCGAGACCGCCGCTGCATCTTCTTTCTGAATGTCGTTTTTCAGGAAAAGCAGGCTCGCCGCCGTCGCCGTATGAAACGCTCCGGCCGCTCCGCCCGGCGTCGGTGCGACCGAGCTAACGGCCGCAAAACCCATAATAAACAGCGAGTCGCTGAACGAGATCGGCAACCCGAATGCCAGCAGCACAAACCACGTCGGCAGAGCGATCGCGAACCACAACATCAGCGTCCAGAATGAGACCCAAAACGTCTGCCGCCAATCTCTGAGGATCGCGAGAGCCGATGAGAGTTGTTTCAAGACGCTGATGAATATCCTCTGGAGACGCGTTGGGATCCAGCTTCTGGTTGTGAAACGGTCAAACCACCTTATCACGCCTTCGGAGATTCGCTGGTACACGATCAGAGCGACGAAACCGGCGATCGCCCCCACAAGCAGCAGCCAGCCGATGATCTCAATAAACTCAAACTCATGTTCTCGGCCTGCCTGCGGCGTGAAAAACAACAGATTGAACGCGAAAAAGCAGATAAGCGACGCCATGTCGAATATCCGCTCGAGCCCCAACGTGACCAGGGCCGCGGATGGCCGCACACGCCGGTCCCGCATCGGCAGCCACATCGGCCGGACGATCTCACCCGCACGTCCGATGAAAAAGATCGCCGCATACCCAACCGTCGTTGTCGCAAAAAGCTCCTTAAGGCTGCTTTTCGTTATCGGTGACAGCAGCACTTGCCACCGGACCGCCCGGAGCAGATAGCCGACACAGATGATCAGCACCGAAACCGAGAGATACCACGGATCAGCCTTACGGAGACTGGCGCTGACGAGCTGCCAATCAAGATTCCGGCCAAAGAACCAGATGATCAGGACGGCGATCAGAAACAAAATTATGAATTTAAGGTATTTGCGCAATGCCTGTCGTATCAACCGGGGGCGGGATCACATCCCTGACGTACCCGCGTGAAATCTCCGAATGCCGCGTCGCAGATCTCAAAATGCCGAAAGCGCGACAGTTACAAAAGATACAGCATTTCACGACAAAACTCTAAACGCGAACCAATAACCGCGATGAACGGGCGTAAAAAGAGGCCGCCCTTTTGAGGCAGCCTCGAAATCGGTCATTTGAGGATTTTTAAGTTAGAACGGCCATCTAAAACCACCGTTGTTGCGATTGTTGCGTCCGTTCCTGAGGCCTTCACGGTATCCTTTTTCATATCCCTGACGATAGGCCATCTGGATCCGATTGCTGTAAGATCCGTTGTTGCCGTAACCGCCGTTGTTACCATAGCCGCCATTGTTGCCGTAGCCGCCGTTGTTACCATAGCCGCCGTTATTGCCGTAACCGCCATTATTGCCGCGTCGGTTGCGGGCATCACGCATTCCCTGTCTCAGGCCTTCCTGATATCCACGCTGCCTTGCAGCTTGCATCTCCCGGCCGTTGTTGCGATTACGATCCTGACGGTATTGGCCATTCTGGTTGTAGCCCCGATTGCCGTACTGATCATTTTGACGCGACTGATTGCCGTAATCGTCATCGTTGTCGCGATCGCGGTCCTGTGCCTTTACGTCGGACCCCGCAAACAAAACTAAACCGAAGACCATTGCCATGGCCAACCCCAAATCCTTGAACGTTCTTTTGATATTTGTTGTATTCATTGCTGCAATACCTCCGCTGCATGTCGTAGCGAAGCGCGTGCCACGGCAATAAATCACCTTGTTTGCAACATTTGACGCGACATCTCATATTCCGGCGACACCAATTGGTATGTAATTTACCAATTTCGGAACGAAATCGTCCGTGCCGCGTGTCCGGAAACTGTTTGTTAGATTTTGCGTAATGATACGCTGTTGCTCTAGTTTCATTGACAACGCGATTTTGAACCGACGCGTTGAAATTGCATACTAATAGGACAGCACAGTTACATTCACTTAATTACTTTTGGGGAGAAAATACATGATTTCGTTGAAACGGACCTCTTTTTCATTCATTGCCGCGATATCGGCACTGATCCTGACATCCGGCATCGTGTCGGCGCAACTCCGCCTGCCGGAGGCAAGTCAGAAAGCCAGTGTGATGCAGACCATCGGCGTCACCGACATTACCATCAATTACAACCGTCCCGGCGTTAAGGGCCGCAAGATATGGGGCGATCCACCGGCCGATGCCAAGGGCGAAGCAACGCTCGACACCAACACGCGTGCCGCCGATGCACCCGTCGTGCCGTACGGACATATTTGGCGGACCGGCGCCAATAACGCGACACAGTTCATCGTAACGGATGATGTGACCATCAACGGCCAAAAGCTGCCGGCCGGAAATTACAGCCTGCATACCATCCCGGGCAAGGACGAATGGACCGTTGTCTTCAATGGTACTGCCAACCAATGGGGTAGCTTTAATTACGACCCGACAAAGGATACGCTCCGCGTCAAGGCAAAGCCCGTTGCGTCGCCGCACACCACCGAGTGGCTCGCTTTCACGATCAACCCGGCAAATGAGAGTTCGGCGATCGTGACGATCGCCTGGGAAAAGATCTCCGTGCCGTTCACGGTCGCTGTGGATGTGGTTGCCACGACGATGGTCCGGGCTAAGACCGCGGTAGCCGGAGCAAAGGCTGATGACTGGCGGACACCGTTTAACGCCGCCGGCTATGCCGATAAGAACGGCGACAAAGCTCTCGCTGCCAAATGGACCGAGCAGGCACTAACGGCGGTCGATACCTCGATCGCTGCCAAACCGATGTTCCAGAACCTATCCGCCAAAGCCAATATCCTGCTGGCCGCCGGACGTAAGGACGAGGGCCTCGCCGCCGCCGACAAAGCCATCGCCCAGGGCAAAGCCGACAAGGCAAACACCGCCGCCTTCGAGAAAAAGATCGCGGACATCAAAGCCGGGAAACAGTAAGCTCGAACTTACAAAAACGAAAAGGCCGCGGGTCATAACGATCCGCGGCCTTTTTTTAGGTTGTAAATTGTTCGGTTAGGCCGACTTTTTATGGCACATCGCACATTGGTTCTGCAGCGGGGCCTTTGAAATGGGATTTGTCATCTTTACCTCGGCGTGACAGCCCGTACAGGTGCGGTGAAATGCCTGTTGGTTGTTCAGCGTGATGATGACCGTGCTCGTCTCGTGCTTGATCTCGGGAATGTAGTCGAGCAGTTTCGGCTTGTCGCCGGTTCGGGCGTGACAGTCACGACAGGCGGCAACGGCTGCGGTCTTGGGGTCGCTCGTAAACAGAGCCGAAGTCAACGTCGTCGTCCGGTCTGCCGGCCAGGCGGTTTTGAGCGGCGGAAACTTCATGATCTCGGTCGCGGGCCGCGCGACGTGATGGCAGGAGATACACGCGATCGTACTGCTCCCGTCGATCGTGTACGCACCGCTGTTATGCTTTACGTGGTTGAATGTGACCGTGCCAAGCTTGGCGTCCTTGCCGAGCGTAACGACCACGGGCATCGGCCTTGGTTCACTCGTTTGGGCGTTGACCGCCGAACCGTTGACCTCAACAAAAAGTGAAACGTATCCGATCGATAATACCGTTGCAAAAAGGCTTAGTACCCAATATTTTCTCATTTTCCGCTCCCAGGTGGCTGAATGTATTGAATGCAATAGACCTGAAGCCACGGCAATGTCCTAATAGAACTGCCTAGATTGTACACCCGCTGAAAACCTTATTGAAATGAGGCGAACGGACGAATGGAATTTGGGGGAAAACGGTTCGAGTTCCCCCTCATTTTTTCTTCGAACCCGAGCCGGCGAGTTGGTGTGCACGGCCGATGATTTCCCGTAAGGCTAGTTCGTCGATATTGGCCAACCTGACGAGCACCCACTGATAATTTAGATAGTGGTCCGTGATGAAGTATCGCTCGGGTTGCTCCGCCATCAACACCTCGCGTTCGTCAAACGTCGTCCGCACGACTATCGCCCCAAGGTCTTCGCGAAGCCTGATCATCAACTTCCCGCCCACTTTCAACGCCGGAGCGCGGTACGACATACCGTCCTCCACATTCGGCAGTGCCAGCGCAATCTGGCGGACTATTTGAAAATCAAGCATTTGCATCCACGCTCGCGTTTCGCAAAGTTCGTCTACCGGGAATTACCGCCCGGCCATAAATGACGGAACACATCAGCCATCCAAAGGCCGCGTAACCGAGAACCATTGCCAAATATGTGAGCCTCCCAAACGTGTTTGAACCCTCGCCACCCGGCCCCGGATCAGCTCCGCTGAAAAACCCCGCGAACATCGGCCCGATCATCATCTCCGACAGCAAAAGGAATCCCAACATACCAACGACCAACGTCGACACAACCCACGCTAATCGGCGGCCATTGACATACGATATATAGGCCGTAGAGATAAACCCGAGCGGAATGATCCACACCAAGCAGAACCAAACCAAAAAGATCGCGATCTCCATAACAAGATAACAGATAGCCTACTTATTAAATTTTTCCCAAACCGCCTTTGCGATCTTGGCAGCGACGGCGTCGCGAGTCTTATCATCGGCAGGGGAATCCGAGACAAAAACGGCGATCGCTAAATGCTTGCCGTTCGGCAAGTCAACAATTCCTATGTCGTTGGTTGCGGCCGTAATGCCGTTTTGTGTCCCTGACGTGCCTGTCTTGTGAGCGACAACGGTGCCGTCCGGAAGCAGGCCTTTCAGACGTTTAGTCCCGGTTTTGGCTTCCTTCATAAACTTGAACAGCAACCACAATCCTTCGCCATCACCGTCCGGGGCGACGCGCTCATTGACACTCGTGTTTCTGCCCGACGCATCCAACCAGCGGAGCAATTCGACCGCCGCCGTCGGCGTTGCCCAATTCTGATACTGCGTTTCCCAGTTTTGCCCGAGTTCTTTTTCGGAATTCACGACCTTGATGTCAGATATCCCGATGTTGGTCAGGAAATTCTGAACCTCGAGCGGGCCGCCGGCGACACGGAGCAGGACGTCGCTGGCCGTACCGTCGCTTTCGATCATGGCAAGGCGGATGAGTTCGCGGATGGTAAATTCCCCGCCGTTCGGATTTGCGTCCCGCAGCGGCGAAGCTTGGCCCTGTCGGACCATATCCGCTTTGGTCACGCCGATCATTTCGTCAAGTTCGAGTTTTCCGAGCCTGATCTGGTCCATTACCGTCATCGCGATGGGCAGTTTGTAAACGCTCTGCATCGGGAAATGCCCGTCGCCATTGAGCATCGCCGCCTCGCCCGTCTCCAAAACGACGGCGGCGACACCCACCTTGCCCTTTGCCTCAGCGGCAATATCGGCGATCTTTTTCTCAAGTTCAGCGTCGGGTTTGATCTCCAGTTTCGGCAACGGCGTCGCCCGCGGCGGCGGTTCCGGCGTCGGAAACTCGATTGGAATGTCGATGCCGCGTTTGCAGGCAGAGAGAGTCAGGAAAATTAGTAAGGTGCATAAAGCTGCGAGTGATCTCATACGGTTAGATCTTCGTCAAAGGCGTTCGCGTTTTCCCCAACGGCAGTGAGCATACGATGTCGTTCGCGGCGATGGTCAGTTAGCCTTGGCCGAACGGCGGGTTTTCGGACTTACGATCTTGGCGAGGCCCTCAAGCCCAACGCCGGTTGCCATCAGGCCTCTAATGAGAAGGTCAATGCTCACACTTGGATCGTCCGCTTCCATCTTAGCAACACGCGACTGGCTGGACCGTAAAACTTCCGCCAGTCGTTGCTGAGGCCAACCCAACTTACGTCGACGCTCCTTAAATGCATCGCTTAGTCTTAACCGAAGTTCCACAATTGCGCTCTCTTCCGGAGTCAGTTCGAGGAATTGTTCAACCGTTCCGACCGTCCATCCGGCGGCTTCGAGGCGTTCATGCTTTTTCTTATCCATGGCGAATCCTACTTTTGGGCGTCATAACGTCCGAGGCGGTCTTTGCAAGACGATACAATGTGGTCTGGCGTCCGCCGCGTCTTCTTATCAAACACTTCTAAAATAACAACGGCGTCAGCGTCCACCCGGTAAATGACCCGCCATGATACCGTCCGATCCGGAACTCGCAATTCATGGCATTGCTTGCCGATACTCGGCATCGGCCTCGACCGAGGAAGCGAGAGCATCTCGCCTCTTTGCAGTCTTCTCAACAAATAGCCGATCTCTATTCGCGCCTCCCGCGACATCGGCGGCGTCTTCACTTCCCCGCTTAACCAGACAAGTGGTTTGTTAGGATCACTGATCGCCCTTTCCATATTATGTCAGATCTGACATATGTGTCAAATATTTTTTTGGTCGCAGGTCTAGTTCAGCAGCGTTCCCGTGATCCCCAGCGGGAGCGAGAATACGCTGTCATTCGTCGCGACGATCATGTCGCCTTTGCGGGTGAAACAGAGGCCGACGGCGTTGTTGGCGGCGACGAAATGTTCAGCTTGCAGGCCGCCGGGCGTGATCTTGGTGATGCCGTGACGGCCGCGGAAACAGGCGGCGACATAGAGGTTGCCGCCCGTGTCAAAGGCCAGTCCCTGCGGACGGCCGAGGCCGCGAAAGTATTTTTCGTCAAATCCCTCGTTGTCGACCGCATGAACGGCGTCGTGACTTGCGAGCCCCGGCGATGATACAAACAGGCGGCCGTCCGGCCCGAACGCAATATGATATGCCGCAACCGACGGGTCCATTACCGTAAACGTCTCGACCTCGGCAAAATCGCGCACCCTGTGGATCGTTCCCGTTCGATCGCCGACATACATCAAACCATCCGCGTCAAACGCAATGCCCGTCGCGATGCCGAGGCCGGTCGCGTAGACCGTACTCGTACCATCGGAATTTACCTGATAGACCTCGCCCTCGGCACGGTTGGTCACGTACATTCGGCCCTCTTTGTCGAAGGCAATGCCCGTCGGGTTCATTATCGAATCCGGCACTTCGTCCAGATAACCGTCAGCCTCAAGCCGGAACAACGTCACAGGCAAATGCTGCCCGCGTGAGCCCGAACGCGTAAGTATGAGAGCGTCAGTCTTGGGGTCGACCGCCGGATTGGCGACGATGTGCATATCTGCGATCAGACGCCGGCCGACGACCATCGGAAATGTACCGCTCTGGTCGCCGCCGCTTTCGAGATGGACGTGGGTGATCTCTGATGTGATCCCTTCAGGCACCTTCGCCAGAATACGCGACGACGATGCCGCCATCATTTGGCACCGCTCGCCGCCGATAAAACAGGCGCTGTCACGCTCGCCCGCCTGAAATCCGTCACAGTCGATCGCAACTTCTCCGCCCGGTATTGCGTACGGTGGATCCGCCGCGATTATTTTTCCTGCTTTTCCCATTGTTGAGTATCGATTTTACGACTAGTGAGCGAGCGTGTCGAATCGCTTAATCTTTCGCCTTTCGACGGCCGTTCAGCGAGACGAGCGACGACGGAGCACAGCACGCCGACGACAGCCTGTTTCGGTCGGCGGTCATCTCGGCGTCTGATGCGAGCATTTCGAGCGTCGCGTCAAAGACCTTTGCCGCATCGGCGTTCGGCGGCGGACTGATCGAATAGTGCATCCATTTCCCCTCGCGTCGGCCGCAGACCAATGCGGCTCGTTTGAGATACGCGAGATGCCGCGAGATCTTAGGGTTATTGGTTCCGAGCGTCTCGGCAAAAAAGCAAACACACACCTCGCCGTCACGCATCAGGTTGAGCAAACGTAGACGCGTGCGGTCGGCGAGTGCCGAGAAGAATAGTGCCGGATCAAACTGGTGAAACTGTGCCATAAATAAAATAATACCATAGCATAATTACGCCTTGACATAAGTGTGAGGTCGTCCTAACGTAACTTTTATAATTACGGTTATCCGTAAATGAGCACTCTGACGTAAAAATATGGCTAATAACTGCGTTCCCCGACCACGGCTTTCATTTCTCGACCGTTTTCTGACGCTCTGGATCTTTTTGGCGATGTTCAGCGGCGTGATGACCGGTTTTCTGTACCCGGGTGTCGAGGGCGTCATCAACCGCTTCAACTTCGGCACGACCAACATCCCGATCGCTGTCGGCCTCATCCTGATGATGTATCCGCCGCTCGCCAAGGTCCGCTACGAAAATCTCGGCGAGGTATTTCGCAATACCAAAATACTCGGCCTGTCGCTCATCCAAAACTGGATCATTGGGCCGATCTTGATGTTCGCTCTGGCGGTGATTTTCCTTCGCGATATGCCTGAGTACATGGTCGGGCTGATAATGATCGGCCTCGCTCGCTGCATCGCGATGGTCATCGTCTGGAACGAACTTGCTAAGGGCGACAGCGAATACGCCGCCGGCCTTGTTGCCTTTAACAGCGTCTTTCAAGTGCTGTTCTACAGCGTTTACGCGTGGGTTTTCATCACCATTTTGCCGCCCTATTTCGGGCTCAAGGGCATGGCGGTCGCGATCAGCATCTGGCAGATCGCTCAGAGCGTGTTCATTTATCTTGGGATCCCGTTCCTTGCCGGCATGTTAACGCGATTCGTGCTTGTCCGAGCCAAGGGCAAAGAGTGGTATCACGATGTATTCATCCCGCGGATCAGCCCGCTCACGCTCATCGCCCTGCTGTTTACCATATTCGTGATGTTCAGTCTTAAGGGCAATCTGATCGTCCATCTGCCGCTCGACGTCGTCCGTATCGCGATACCGCTGCTCATCTATTTTGTCGTGATGTTCCTGGTCAGCTTTTATATGGGGCACAAGGTCGGGGCAGATTACTCCAAGACGGCGACGCTCTCGTTTACGGCCGCGAGCAACAATTTTGAGCTTGCGATCGCTGTCGCCGTCGCCGTTTTTGGCATAAATTCAGGTGCCGCCCTCGCCGCCGTCATCGGCCCGCTCGTCGAGGTCCCGGTGCTCATCGGCCTGGTCAACGTCTCGCTCTATTTTCAGCGAAAATACTTCAACAAAGCGCCCGCCTAACAAATCATTTTTTACTTTTTTGACTTTTTACCTTTTAACTTTTTAACTTTTACCTTTTAACTTTTTCCCTTTTTCACGTTTGAACCTTATGCCTCCAAAACAACGCGTCCTCATCCTCTGCACCGGCAACTCAGCCCGCAGCCAAATGGCCGAAGGGTTGCTGCGTGATATCGCCGGCGACCGTTTTGACATAGAGAGTGCCGGCACCGTCGCGAGCTTCGTCCGTCCCCAAGCGATAGCCGCGATGGCCGAGATCGGCATCGACATTACAAATCACCGCTCGAAATGCCTCGACGAGTTTCTCGGCCAGCCATTCGACTACGTCATCACCGTCTGCGACAACGCCAACCAGACCTGTCCGGCCTTCCCCGGCCCGGCGACTCGTATCCACTGGAGCTTCGACGACCCTGTCTTGGCGAAAGGTGAAGATGACGATGTTGCGGCCGAATTTCGCCGCGTTCGTGACCAAATAGCCGCACAGTTGCGGGCGTTCGTTGCGGCACAAAAAATTGATTGACCTCTCCCCATAAATGGCGGTAAACTTAGGGTAGTCTTAGCCGGTTATCCGGGCACGCCGACCTGTCGGCACTCCCGCCCGCGTTCACCGCACTTCCCTTTTGATTCTTTTATATGTCGACCCGAATTGATGATCTTTTGCGAATGGCGATGAGCTTTGGCGCATCGGATCTCCATTTGCGTGCGGGTTCGTTCCCCGTTATTCGCATCACCGGCGAGCTCAAACCGTTATCAGGCGTCAGTCGCCTGTCCCAGGACGAAACGCTCGAGATGGCGTTCTCGATGATGTCCAATCGGCAGAAACAGCATTTCAAGGACGCCTACGAGGTCGACATCGGTTACGGCGTTTCGGGCCTCGGGCGCTTTCGCGTCAATATTTTTCAGCAGCGTAATTCGATCGGAATAGTCGCCCGAGTCATTTCAGACACCATCCGCGGATTTGCCGAACTAGGTCTGCCGCCGATCCTGAACACCATCGCCGAGGAACGCCGCGGCCTGGTGCTCGTCACCGGAACGACGGGCTCGGGTAAATCTACAACGCTCGCAGCGATCGTCGATCACATTAATCAAAAGCGAAATTGTCACATCGTCACGATCGAAGACCCGATCGAATTTCTGCACAAAAACAAAGAATCTTTCGTCACGCAGCGCGAGGTCGACGTCGATACACGAAATTTTGCCGAGGCATTGCGCGGCAGCCTTCGTCAGGACCCCGACGTGATCCTGGTCGGCGAGATGCGCGACCTTGAGACCATCGAAACCGCCCTGATCGCCGCCGAGACCGGCCATCTGGTGCTCTCGACGCTTCACACACTCGATGCTTCCGAGACGCTAACCCGCATCATTTCAGCATTTCCGCCATATCAGCAAAAGGCGATCCGTATACAGGTCGCCGGCCTGATCAGGGCCGTTGTTTCCCAGCGTTTGATGAAATCAGCCAAGGGCAACAGCCGCATCCCGGCAGTCGAGGTACTGATGTCGACGCCGCTCATTCGCGATTACATCCTTCACGAAGAAAAAATGCATTCGATCCGCGACGCGATTGCCGCCGGCACGTCACAGTACGGCATGCAGACGTTTGACCAATCGCTGTTTTACCTCTATCAATCGGGCTTGATCCAGCTCGACGAAGCCCTCCGCGGCACGACCAATCCGGACGAATTCCGTCTCCGTCTCGCGGGTATTCACAACACGACTTCGCTCGCCAAAGAGGATATGGAACGTTCAAGCGGCGTCGGCCAGGTCGGCGACATGATCATACGTAATTAGCTCGTTCGCGGGTCGGCACCTGAGCAGTCCCAACACGGGCCGCCGCGGGCGCGTTTGAGTATGCCGCCCGGTCGCCGCGTATCGCCGGTGCGAATTACGTCAAATGTAACGGTTTCAGGCATTTTCGGCTCTTTTGTCTTGACAGAAAAGCCCCCGAACGTGTAAGTTTTAGTTTTACCAAGTCACGCGGAAGGACCTGAAATCGTCGCAATCATATTGCCCTCCGTTGCATTTGAAGTCTGAATGCGAACTCAAAGGTAAATTGATGACGATTTTTTATGTTCGGGCTTCCGGGTTCCAGCGATCCGAATACGTCTCCCGCACGACCGGTAAATTAGCAGACCGACCAATTTTTATTGGCATTTTAACAAATAGGAAGTATAGACACGCGTAAATGACAAACGAGGCTACAAACGAGATCGAGCAAACCGAAGCTGCAGACGGATCGATCGCGGAACACATCGCAGCAACAGAAACGGCACCGGTGGCAGAAACTCCGATCGTCGAAACCGCTCCCAGCACAACTGCAGAAGATGTTCATCTGACAGGCGACATCGACTTTGGTGCCATCCTCGAGCAATTCGAGCAAGAACAGACCACGTTTCACCCCGGTGAACTGGTTGAGGGCAAGGTCGTCGGCCTTTCCGATCGTGGCATCCTTATCGACTTTGGCTACAAGTCCGAAGGCATTGCTCCGGTCGAGGAATTTACCGACGCCGAAGGCAAACTCACGGTCAATGTCGGCGACAACGTCGAGGTCGTGCTTCGCAGCATGCACTCCGGCGACGGTCCGCCGCAGCTTTCACGCCTAGATGCTCTCGGGCGCAAAGCCTGGGACGTTCTGGAAACGGCATTCAATGACGAAGCAACCGTGACAGGCATCGTGCTCGACAAAACGAAAGGCGGCCTTCGCGTTGACGTCGGCGGCATCGAGGCATTTTTGCCCGGCTCGCAGATCGATTCGCGCCCGATCCATAGCCTCGATCAGTACCGTGGCCAGGAGATCGAAGCCCGCATCATCAAATTTAGCCGCCGTCGTAATAACGTCGTGCTGTCGCGTAAAATTTTGACCGATCAGATCGTCGGCGTCCAGAAAGCGGAAACGCTCGGCGGCATCGATCTCGGTTATGTCGTTCAGGGAACGATCAAAAATCTGACTGAGTACGGTGCTTTCGTCGACATCGGCGGCATCGACGGCTTGCTCCACGTTACGGATATGTCGTGGGGACGTCTCCATCATCCGGGCGATCTGTTTAAGGTAGGCGACCATATTCAGGTCAAGGTCCTCAAGCTCGATCGCGAAAAAGAAAAGATCTCGCTTGGCTATAAACAGCTTTTGCCCGATCCGTGGTCAACGGTCATCGAGGTATATCCGGTCAATTCTAAAATGACGGGCAAGGTCTCATCCGTCACCGATTACGGTGTGTTTGTCGAACTCGAAGCCGGCGTCGAAGGCCTCGTCCACGTCTCGGAGATCTCGTGGTCGCGTCGTGCTCAGAGCCCGAAACGTCTGTTTAACCGCGGCGAAGAGGTCGAGGTTCAGGTGCTCGGTGTCGACACGGTCGAACGCCGCATCAGCCTCGGCATGAAGCAGTTTCAGGAAAATCCGTGGGCAAACGTCGACATTCGTTACCCGATCGGCACCAAGATCCACGGCCGCGTTCGCAACATCACCGACTTTGGCGCGTTCATCGAACTCGAAGAGGGCATCGACGGACTCGTCCACGTCTCCGACATTACCTGGGCCAAGAAGATCAAGCATCCCAAGGATGTTCTCAAAAAGGACCAGGAAGTCGACGCGATCGTCACCAGCATCGACAAGCAAAATCAGCGTCTGTCGCTCTCGATGAAGGATCTCACGCCCAGTGCGTGGGAGGGCTTCGTTGCGACCCATCGTCCCGGCGACACCGTCCGCGGCAAGGTTTCGCGGTTTACCAATTTCGGCATCTTTGTCGAACTCGGTGAGGGCCTCGAGGGCTTGTGTCACATTTCTGAATTGTCCGATGAGCGTGTCGACCGGCCTGAGTCGGTTGCCGAACTCGGTCAGGAAATGGATTTCAAAATTCTCCGCATCGAGCAGGCAGACCAGAAGATCGGACTTTCCGCCCGTGCAGTCGGCAAGGACGATGAGCCGATCGTCGACACCAAGATGTACTCGAGCGAAGCAAAGGGCGGAATGGCGTCCCTGTTCGAACTAGCTAACCTCAACATCGGCGGAGCAGCCGAGGAAGCCGCTCCGGAACAAACCCCTGAGGAGAAAAAGGCGGCGAAAGCTGCGGCCAAGAAGATCAAGGCCGAGGAGCATGCTGCCCGCGAAGCCGAAGCCGCAATTGCTGCAGCCGAAGCTGCGGCGGCAGCGGACGAAGCACCCGCAGCAGAAGCTGCGGCCGGCGAAGAAGTCGCGGAAACGCCGGCTGCCGACGCCGCTGCCGATGAACCCGTCGCCGAAACCGCAGTCGAAGAGACTGCGGCGGAGGAAACAGCTCCCGATACGGTAGAAAAGACTGAGGCTGAGACGACCGAGGCCGCTGTCGAAACCACCGAAGATGTCGCCGCCGACACTGCCGAAAAGACCGACGACGAGGATTCGGAAACTAAGGCAGCGTAGTTGCGACTTAAACGATCAAGGGTTTTACGGCAATCTAGTCTTGGAGTAACAGTTAACAAA
Source organism: Chloracidobacterium sp. (assembly GCA_043788335.1). Classification (GTDB taxonomy): domain Bacteria; phylum Acidobacteriota; class Blastocatellia; order Pyrinomonadales; family Pyrinomonadaceae; genus OLB17. The sequence goes on from JAYVUD010000088.1 coordinate 20,314, forward strand.
TGACAAAAGCTGATCTGGTCGAAAAAGTTTCGCGAGAAGCGGATATGACGAAAAAGGACGCGGAGCAGCTCGTCGAGATCATCTTCGACAGCATAACCGGGAGCCTCAATCGCGGTGAGAAGATCGAACTTCGCGGATTCGGCAGCTTCCGGGTGCGCCAACGCAATTCGCGAAAGGGCCGCAATCCGAAAACGGGCGAGGCCGTCGATATACCGGCCAAGCGTGTCGCCTATTTCAAGCCCGGTAAAGAACTTAAGGAACTGATCAACAAGGCCTGAGGCCGAGGAATCTGTACGTGGAGCTACTTTGGAGTCCGTGGCGATATGACTACATAACCGGCAGCGGAACCGCCAAACCGAGCGGTTGTGTATTTTGTAATATCCTGAACAACTCGGCCGCTGATGAAGAAAATTTCATTCTTCATCGGGCCGAGTTTAATTTTGTCATTCTCAATGTTTATCCCTACGGTACCGGCCACGTGATGGTCGTGCCGTACGACCATCTCACCTTTTTAGGCAACGCCGATAAGCAATCGTCCGACGAACTGATGGACCTGGCAAAGCGCGTTCAAATTGCATTGGCCAATGCCTACAACCCGGATGGCTTTAACATGGGTTTGAATCTCGGCAAAGCCGCCGGTGCGGGCGTCGCCGAACACTATCACATGCACATCCTCCCCCGTTGGACCGGCGACGTCAATTTTATGACGACCATCGGCCAAACCCGCACGATGCCGGAGACACTCCAAACCACCTACGACCGCCTCGTCAACAGGATCTGAATTTCTCGCCTCGCCCGGCTTTTGCTCAAAAAGCGCGGTTTCCCCACTATTTCTTCTTATTTTCACCCTCGGCGTCCGATTGCTCCTCGGCCTTGGGGATCATAAAGTGTAATGCTCCTGCCTGTTCCGGCGTCAGCTTTGCCCCGAGCAGTCCCGCGGCGTACGCCAGCACCGGATCGTTTCCCATTATCAGTGCCGCCGGACTCGGGCCGATCGGGATATCGGGCGACACGCCGACGCCCTCGAGCCGGCCGCCGTCGCTCATCAAAAAATCAGCGACCGTCACCTCAAAGAGCGATACGTAGTACTTTTCGCCGCCGATATGCTCCATCCTCATCTGATATAGCGGTGTTACGATCCCGTATTCGAGGGCAACCACCACCGCTCCCATGCTGGTGTCACCGTAGATCGTTCCACGTTTTTCGATCTGAATAACGCGGGCGAAAAGATCTGACGCTGATGCCGATTCGCTGTCGATCAAAACGCCCAGGTCGCCCTTAAATGCGTCATCTTTCCTACCCTTTATAACTGCATCTTTCGACTTATTCTTCGAGATCTCCTTTCCCATCACCACATCGCGGTCGAAAAAATACGACAGCAGGTGTCGCTCGGTCTCGAGCAGTCCGCCGCGGTTACCGCGGATGTCCAGTATCAGTTTGCGGTGGCCGCGGACCTCTTTCATCATCTTATCGACCACTTCCCTATCGACTTCGAACGTCCGGAATTTACAGGCGATAAGGTCTGCATTCAGCTCGCGGCAGATATACGGCTTGGACTGTTCGTCGGCCTTTCGCTTTTTGCGTTCCTTTTCACGCTGCTCAGGCGAGATGAATTTTGACTTAACATCGACCTCTCGCTGGTTGCCGTCCGTGCCCATCAACCGCAGTTTGACGACCTCCTGCGGGTCGAGGCCGTAGATTATGTAATTTATCTTTGTGTAACTCGATCGCGTCGGCGTCACCCCGCTGATCGATAGGACCTCGTCGCCCGGTTTGACGCCCTTGGCGTCGGCGTCACTGCCTTTTTTGACATCGGTGACATAGCATTTCATGCCGATCAGCGTCGTCGTGAAGCCGTATTCGACCCGAAAAAGGCGATCCGGCGGCAGAAAAATAGTGTGCGAATCGTTCAGTTCGTCGATCAACGACGCGATGGTTCGATATATCTGCCAGTTTTTGTCCTGCGTCTTGATGCGGTCTTCGGCTTCCTTAAACCGCTTATCCAGATCCATCCCGTGAAAGGTCTGGTCGTAATAATCATCTTTCAGGACTTCTTTTATTTGCTTGAGAATATTCAGCCCGCGTTGGCGGTTAAATTTCGGGTCCGAATCGGCGTCATATTGCCTTGCCGTATTCTGCGAGTTAGCTGCGATCGATCCGAGGGTGAGCAGACAGATGAAAGCGATGGCGACAAATGAAATGCGTTGAATGCGAAAGTGTAGGTCAATGCGCACGTTTTTTCTCCTTTTAGAACACGGATGCTCCAGCCTGAGTCTATTCCACATTTTTCGGAGTTACAAGCCGGAGTGAAGTTCGATTAGGAGATGCACCAAGGCCTGACCTTGGATAGGCAAAGAGATTTCAGGCAATGTGATTTCGAAATTTTGATCAGCCCGCCGACTCTACGCTAAAAACTTACTGGCCGAGTTCACCTGAATGCTCGGCTCCGGATCGTTCGTACTTAAATCGACTAAACTTGGTAGCGGGTTGCGAACCGAAATGCCTTCCGATCTGCTGCCGTCGGTCTTTTCGGCTAAATTAGCTGTCCGTGGTCGACCTTCAGGCCTTTTGGCTCTCGGCAGATCTTTCGATCGCTTCGTCCTCGATCTCTCCGCCGGGGCTGACGGGGATATCTGCCGGATCTTTGTAACGCAATCCGCGTTCCTCGCTGTCGAGATCCGCCGACGGAAACTTGAATTGGCCCGAGTTTGGGGGCGTGTAGCCCGGATAGTCGACGCGCGAATGATATATCGCGATGAGCGATTTGATCATCGATTCGCGGATCAGCGTAAGCTCGCGCAAGGTCAGGTCGCATTCGTCGAGTTGGTCATCCTGCAGAATGGCGTCGATGATGCGTGTGACGATAAATCTGATATTCGCCGGTGTCGGCTCGGCCAGGCTGCGTGCGGCGGCCTCGCAACTGTCTGCGATCATCATTATCGCGGCTTCCTTAAACTGCGGTTTTGGCCCCGGATACCGAAAATCGTTCTCTGATATCTCGCTCTCATCACGAGCCTCAGCCTGCGCCTTTTTCAGGAAATAGTGGAGCGTGCGTGTCCCGTGGTGCTGCGGAATAAAATCGATGATCCGCTGCGGCAGTCCCATTTCCTTAGCGAGTTTGGTACCGTACGTGACATGGCTAATGATGATCTTGGCGCTTTGTGTCGGTTTTAGCCGATCGTGGGGATTTTTTGACGTCTGATTTTCGACGAAATGCTCCGGAGCGGCCGTTTTCCCGATGTCGTGATACAGGGCTCCGATGCGAGACAGCAGCCCGTTACCGCCGACCACACGACAGGCTTCCTCTGCGAGTTGGCCGACTGCGTGCGAGTGCTGGTTCGTCCCCGGTGCCCGCAACGCAAGCTGCCCGAGCACGGGCAGATCGGCGTTCGACAGTTCGAGCAGCTTAACGTCGGTCAAAATTCCGAAGAAATTCTCGCACATCGGCAGCAGCACCGCGGTTACGGCTGCGGTCATTACACCGCTCGCGAGTCCGCAGACGACCGCCAGCAGAATAGTATTCAGCACGATCGGCTGTTGCGTAAACGATATCATCGCGATCGCGAGTCCCGCCGCTGCCACGCCGACCAGTCCGCCGGCCATCGTCACCGTCTGCCGGCTCCGGTACCGGCCGATACCGTAAACCGCGACGGACGAAACGAGTGCGGAGTATATCGCAAACTCAAAACCACGCGGAGCCATAAATCCGGCAATAAACGAAACGAAAATACCTGTAAATAATGCGGTCGGCCGGTCAGCGAGCAGCGTCATCAGCAGGCTGGCCGTCGCAAATGGCACGGCAAATGTCCATAACATCGGGTCGCTGAGCGGAGCTTTGACGTTTTGGATCGCGGTAAACTCGGCCAGTCTGATAAACACGGCCATCAAAGCGGTTTGCACAACGATGACAAACCCGAGCAACGCAAATGTTTTACGTGGCGTGAGGGCAAGCCGCGGCACGATCCCGCGATTTTGGATAAATTTCCACGCCAGCCAAAACAGCCCGGTCACGAGTATAAATATTCCGATAAATCGATTGATCTGCCGTGTCGATGAGCTGTAATTTCTCAGCGCCGCGATCTTGGACAACATCGGCGGCGTGATGAGATCGCCTTCGTTCGCGATCTTTTGTCCGCGTTTGAGCGAGATCGTGATCGGTTCGACGCTGTCGGCGGCGGACTGGCGGGCATTTTCGGTGGCGACGCTATCGTACGCGACGCTCGGCTCGATCAATATCTCTGCCGCCGTGTAAAACGCCTCGTTCTCCTTGGGCGAAAGGCTTTTGATGGCTCCGATCCTCGTTTTCAGCCGTTCGCGTGCGACCGAGAGCGGTATCCAGTTGCTCTCGGGCATCGATACCGTCAATTGCTGATTGGGTTTTGCCCGGTCAAATACAAAAACGTCCTTCTGAAAATGCTGCTTGTCCGAATCGTCAAATATATAACCCTCAGCGCTGTCCTTGATCGCGTCCTGCACAGCGCGCGTCTCATTACGGCTGAAATTACGGGCCGCGAGCGTCTTTCCTACCTCGGGGCCGCCTGCTCCGGTCCAATGGCTCTCGCCCTTAATATCCGAGTTGGAAAGCTTGGTATTCGCGTTGACGGTCTCATTGCCGTGCCGCTGCAGCTTTTCCCACGACGACAGAAACCGCTGAGTCGCTTGATCTGCCTTGTTCGATTCGTAGCGGAAGATCGGCTTGACCGCCTTTTTGGCATCGAGTTTTAGCCGATCCGACTCTTCGGTATCGGTAAACACAACGTCCGCCGGCACGATGATACTCTCGCGAACGATGTCATCGACCTTATATATCTGCTCGCCGGAGGCACGCCACCACGGATTATGGATCAGCAGCGTCGTCAGCAGACACATCGAGGCAAACACCAGCCAAAACTGCTGACCGGGCGTGATACGCCGAAAGGGCTTTGCGATCACCGCAAACACCCTTTCCCGCCAACGCGTGACGGGCGATTTCATGTCCTGTATCCGCTTACTCAATTTACCCGTGCTCTATACGATCATTCGTTTCTGTTCGAGGCGGCCGCTGCTGCCAAAATTAAATAACAGTCCGATCCGCAGACTGCTCACCTTGAGGTAGTTTAGCACCTGGGCCCATTCCCTCGGCGTTAACGCAGCCATAGACTTTAGTTCCACGATGATATGGCCATAACACAAAAAGTCTGCAAAGTATTTCTTTTCCAACTGCTGCCCTTTGTAATTAATTCGAAGTTCTTTCTGCGATTCAAATGGCACGCCTCTGAGGGAGAATTCGACAGCCAAAGCTTCCTGATATACCGGCTCCAAAAAGCCGCTCCCGAGTTTGTAATAGACTTCTAATGCAGCCCCGACGATGGCATAAGTTTCCGCTTCAAATAGCATCTTCCCCGGCTGTGCACCGTGATTGTCGGACTCTCTAAATTCCATCGGACCGGACTCCCTTTCCTCTTTTTCCGTGCTTTCCGTGCTTTCCGTGGTTAAAGGTCTTAAGAAACTCTAACCACGGAAACCACGGAAGGCACGGAATAAGAAAGCAATAAAATACCTAAACGTGATGTTCGAGGGCCATCTCGCCATTGCCCATCAATTCACCGATCGCCTCGACCATCGGCCGGAGTGAATCACGGCGAATAGCTGAAATTGACACGCTTGTGAGCCCGCTGTCAAGCTCGATCTGCCGCATCAGGCGTTCGATCTCGGGCCGTTTGATCAGGTCCGACTTGTTCAGCACGATCAATTGCGGGATCTCGTTGAAATGCAGATCGTTAATGATCTTACCGACCGCCGCGATCTGCTGCAAAACACGCGGGTTCGACGCGTCGACGACGTGTACCAAAAGGTCGCTGTCCGCGATCTCCTCGAGCGTCGCCCGAAACGCGGTGATGAGCGCATCGGGCAGATCGCGAATAAATCCCACGGTGTCGTTGATGATCACTTCCTGATCGTATGGCAAACGCAATCGCCGCGATGTCGGGTCGAGCGTGGCGAACATCTTCTTTTCGACGTACACCTCGGATTGCGTCAAACTATTGAGCAATGTCGACTTGCCGGCGTTGGTGTAACCGACCAATGAGATGATCGGCAGATGCTTCTGAACGCGTTTCTTGCGGCGTTCCTGCCGCTGATGGCCGAGGCTGTCCACGGCCTTTTCGAGCTGTGCGATGCGGTCGCGTACGCGGCGGCGGTCCGTTTCGAGTTTGGTTTCGCCCGGCCCGCGTCCGCCGATGCCGCCCGCCAGGCGCGAAAACGCCGAGTTTTGCCCGATCACCAGACGCGGCAGCAGATATTTGAGCTGAGCCAGTTCGACCTGTAGCTTACCTTCCCGGCTCTGTGCCCTTTGGGCAAAGATATCAAGTATCAACTGCGGCCGATCGATGACCTTTAGTTCCGTCGCGTCCGACAGCGAACGCACCTGGGCCGGCGACAGCTCGGTGTCGAAGATCAAGATATCAGCCCCGAGACGCATCGAACGCACCAGCAGCTCCTCTAACTTGCCCTTACCGAGCACTGTTTTTGGATCGATCTGCGGACGGCGTTGAATAATGGTGTCGAGTATGACGACGTCCGCCGACTCGGCGAGCTCGCGGAGCTCCGCCAGCGATTCCTCCTCGACCTCGACATCGCCGGTCGTCACGCCGACCAATATCGCCCGTTCGCGCCCCGTTTGCCGCGTGCGGCCAGTCAGACGAATGCGGGCCATCTCGTCCTCGAGCGAATTTATCAGCGAGGTAAAGTCGGTATCGAGCTGCGACGGGATATTGGGTTCGAGAAATTCGTACGGCAGCGACTGTGCCTCAGCCTCGAGGCTCTCGGCGGTCGTCGGCACGAGATGGGCGGAATACACCATGCCCGGCAAACCGTCCTTGCGGTCGACCTGAATTATCGACATTAGATCGAGCCGCAGCAACGCAAGGTCGGTGAGATCGTCCTGCGTCAGCTTTTCGCCCGCGAGATGCGTGTGAACGCACCGCAGCCCGCGAAAACGGTCCTCGGACACACGTGCACGCCCAAAATCCGGCAGCTCGATGCCCTTTGCCGTTCCGACGATCACATATTCGATCTGTCCTTTGCGGTTAATAAGTACGCCGATCTGACGGCCGGTCTCGTGCGAGATCTCGGTCATCTGGCGGGCAAGTTCCGGCGAAACGATCGTATCTGCCGCGACCCGCCGTGTCCCAAGTTTTTCGATCCGCCGCAGCTGATTATGCTTCAGGCCGCGCGTAAATCCGGTAACGATATTAATAAGGTCAAACTCCTTCGACGAAAAGGTAATTATAGCAAATTACCGCCGTCGCATCGCTGACCGCCCTGCACTCTCAGATCTCGGGCAATCTCTGCTACAATTCCAAAATGCACGCAAATACGCGGCGGCAGAGCGAGGTTCTCTCGACCATTGTCGAATATTCCAAACGACACGGCCATCGCCCTTCGTACGCGGTCATCGCCCGCCATTTGGGACTGCGTTCGCGTGCCGGCATCGGGCGGATCGTCCGCGAACTCGAATCCCAGGGCATTCTGACCCGCCGCCGCGAAAACGGCCACTTTTTCATCGACATCGAGTCCGCCGCTCCGCACGCTCCGCCGGGCGGCGTCATGGTCGAATGGCTGGATATTCCGCCCGGTGACGTGCCGCTCCAACCGTGGCAGCAACGGCCGATCGTGCTGCCCGAATTCTTACTCGGACGCCTGACGTGCGACCAGATACGTGCATATCGCGTAACAGACGAGGCGATGGCCGCCGAAAACATTTACGAGGACGACATTGCTCTCGTCGAAACCGGCCGGTTCGTCCGCGATGGCGACTGTGTCGTTGCGGTTGTCAACCGGCAGCAGGCCGTGCTTCGTGAATACTACCGCAGCGGCCCCGATATCGAATTGCGGCCCGCCGGCGAACACTTACCCGATGACGTCATCCGCCTCGCCGCCGACCACATCGAGGTCGTCGCCGTTTACCGTTCCCTGATGCGCCCGATCTTTTAGTTCTTATCTTTGTTGAATGGATCTCCAAGATCTTTGCGTTCATTGCCGCCGGATTTCGCTATTGCGCTAGGTTGGGGTACACTTTTATAAATCATCAACATTATCGCTTTTATTTACAAGACCCGGAGGTTTCACATTTATGTCCACAACCGATAAGATCTCAGCCAAAGAGATCATCGTTGGCGTCGCTTCATTAGTTTTCATTGCAGCGGCAATGTTTTACACGCTCAGCATTTTCAACGCTGAGGGCGGAAAAAAGCTCACAGATATCTCGCAGGCGGGCGACAAGTCAGCGAGCCACGTCGAGACGCATGTCACTATTCTCGGTATCGACCCCATCAAAGGCGACATCACAGCGAGATTCCAGTTTGAACCGAGCGAAAAATTGCTCCTCGATGACGGTACGCTCAAACAAGGCCTGAGTCTCTATCTCAACTCAGCCAACGGCAAACAGGAGATCGATTTTCCCAAGGGCAAGCTGATGACGCCGGTCGAGGGCGTATTTACGATGGCCGACGGCCAAGCCTCGGAATACCCGTTTGATAAGTACACGTCCGACATTACCGTTTACATCATGAAGGGCAAAACGCCCGCCAAAGACGAAAAGAAAAAGCCGGAGGTAACCGCAGCCAAAACCGCGGAAGAACCGGCTGCCGACGAGCCAAAAGAAGACGAGGCGTCGGATGATATGGCGATCTCCGTCGATTTCGAAGGTTCGATCCCCGGTTACAATATAGCTGTTGCCAAGGGGAAAGGCTCGGATGTTGATTACGTCGTCATCGACGCGGCGATCGAGCGTTCAGGCACTGTCAAGTTCTTTTCGATCTTTGTTTGTTCGTTAATGTGGGTACTCGCGACCTGCGTACTATTTCTGGTCGGTGCCCTCGTGTTTCGCGGCCGCAAGATCGAGGTCGGCATGTTGTCGTTTATGGGTGCCCTTCTGTTCGCCTTTTACGCGGTCCGCAACAGTCAACCAAACATTCCGCCGATCGGCGTTTACAGCGATTTTATTTCATTTTTCTGGGCCGAGGCCCTGCTCGCGATCTGCCTGATCGTCACCTTGCTCGTTTGGGTACTGCGGCCGGCCAAGTAAACGGTTACGTCAGCTCAATTGCAATTTCGCCGCTTTGCGGTGACAATAAGGCAGTTTTTCTAGAAATCACTCGGAGGGAATTTTGCATGAAATCACTACTTACACTAGGTTTGATCACCTTTGCGTTGTCGTTTTGTGGGCTTAGCGAAAAGCTAAAATCGTTGACCGGCGGCACACCCGGCGGTTCGAATACGGCTACGACAAACTCCAATTCCGGTTCGTCCACTTCACCTGCCACCGGCATTGAAAAGGCAAAGCCATCATCGGAGCAGCAGGCGATGATAGACGGCGGCACCGAAACCAAGTGGGATGACCAGGGCATCTCGTGGAAACTGCCGTCGGGTTGGAAAAAAATGGATGTAAAGAAGGAATCGTTCAATTACCAGTCGTCCGATAACGCATTCCTGCTCGTCAACATTTCCCTTATGCCTGACAGTTTCCCGATGGACGCGAGTATGAAGGCATACTACGATCAGGCTCTCCAGCAGCTCAAGAACGGTAAATATGAAAGCGTCAAGATGGTCGAGATCGACGGCGTTCAGGGCGTGGAGTTTGTCGAGGCAATGCCCGAGGACAAGACCGGGCCGCGTCGCCATCAGTGGATCGCGTATCGCACGTACCTTGG
>JAYVUD010000089.1:0-5256 GCA_043788335.1 Chloracidobacterium sp.
GTTCTCTCGCCGCTTCATTAGCTGGAGTTCCCGGCGCGAAGATTTAATGATCCGGGTGGCCGTCAGCCGTGATGCGAGCGTTTCGCGATAGGCGTCAGCGAGGAAAAGATTGGTTGACGAGATCTCCTTCAACGCCCGTTTCTCCGACGTTTTGAGCTCGTGCCGAAACCAATCGATCTCCTCGGCCCTGATTCCGTCCGCGGCGATCCGCTCACGCATTTCACGCGTCCATTGGCTTCGGCGATACGCGAAAAAGCCCGAAAAGACTAAACCAATCACCAAACCGGTGATACCGGTTATGATCGAAAGAAAAAAGAACACGGCGGCGATCGGCGGCGTCGCCCCGAAAAAGAACATCAATACGAAAAGAATGCCAGCCGGAATGCCGCCGAGAATCAACGGTGCCGTCAGCATACCGATCATCAGGTTGCGGCCCCGGGCGAGATCACGCGGTGTAATGTCTTTTTGAAGGGCGGTTTCGTCCATTGTTCAAATGATACTTTACAAACTGAATTAACGCAGTTCAAATTTCCCTTAAAATAAGCCTTACGAATTTTCTCAAAATATATTATGATTTTGGGGACAAGCAGCATTTCCGGAAACTTAGAATGAAATTTGCAAACATTTATTTTGGCACGATCGTTTGCCTAGCCGCGATTTTCGGACCGGTGGCAGCAAACGGACAACCGCCGAGTGAACGGGACAAGCAAAAGGTTCGCACGGTCACGGTGCCAATCTCAATATTTACAAAGAACGAACTCCGGACGAATCAGCCCGAGGAGTTCATACAGGCTGACCGGCTTATCATCAAAGAAGACAGGGACGAACAGACCATTCTCTCGATCCGCAGCAACGCAAATACGTCGCTTGCACTGGCAATCCTGATACAAGAGGATCTGACCTCCAACTTTAATCTACAGATACCCGAGATCGCATCGTTTATTCGAGCTCTGCCCAAAGGAACCCGCGTGCTCGTCGGATATATCCGCGGCGGTTCCCTTCTGGTTCAGCAAAAGTTCACTGACGATCTCGAAAAAGCGGCCAAATCGCTAAAGATCGTTTCGGGTTCAAGTATCAATTCCGGCAATGGGCCGTACGAGGGCCTCGGCGACGTAATGGGCCGCTTCGACAGCCTTCCTGTCGGCCGGCGAGCGATTCTATTGGTGTCAGACGGCTACGACGGGACGGGCGGATTCGGGTCTTTGCAATCGCCGGCACTCGACCGGGCGGTCATCAAGGCTCAGAAACGCAGTGTCGCCGTGTATTCGTTTTACTCGCCAACCGCCGCCACCGAGTCGGCCGGTGGAACCATCGTCCTTTCAGCACAGGGTGCTCTGCAGCGAATGAGTGACGAGACCGGCGGACGGGCGTTTTTTCAGGGAACCGGTGCTCCGGTCAGTTTTCAGCCATTTTTCAAAGAGCTCGTTCTGCTCGTCAACCGTCAGTTTGCCCTGACATACCTTTCAACGCATATGAAAAAGGGGTATCACAAGGTCGACATCACCAGCACAAATCCTGCCATTAAGATCGAACACCCAAAGGGTTACTATTATAGATAATTAAGATTCAAGCGACGCGATACCCACAGCTCGGGCATATCCGCACGTCTTCTTTGATCAACAATCCGATCCAAAACAACGGAAACACGAAAACCAGCAAAACGCCGAAGGTGATCCAGCCCGCGGTCGATATCCGCCGCTCGATACGCGGCAAATAGGGGCTCACACAATGCGGGCAGCGGTACGGTTGTTTTAGCTCGTGCGGTTGCCGGAATGCCAAATGCTGCGGTTGATTTCCGGCGAACGGAGCGGTTTGGCCCCGCGGTGCGATCCTGACGGTGCCGTCGATCGTCTTACGGGCCTCAGTCTGGGTCGAAAATTCGTCCGTTTTCCACGCGTACGGCCGCGGAGCGGGGTAATCGAAGGATGGCGACGGTTCTGTTTGCGACGATGCCGGGTAAGCCTCGGGCTGATTGTACAAAAACTTGGTACCGCAAAAACGGCAGAAATTACTTTCTCCCGTGTTGACGTTCCCACAGTTTTGGCACTTGATCATATATTCAGTATTCAGAGCTGACGCCGCAATTCATACGCATTTCCGGGCGAGGAAGTTTCCCTGCTCAAAACCTCACGCGTTCGCCTGAACGGATAGATGCATACACCGATTCGACCAGTTCCACGGATTTGAATCCGTCCAGCGCGGTCACGGGCGGCGGCGCGCCGGTCAGGATCGAGTCGAGAAACGCTCTGTCCTCCTGCACGTAGCCCCAGCGTTCCTCTTTTTCGGTCATATGAAACGTGATCGTGTCGAAATTGGCATCCATACCACGCGAATCGAGGATCCGTTCCATCTCCTCGGTCATAATTGTGCGGTGGTGGCAAAAAACCTCGATCCGTTCGAACGGAAAATGCCAGCTTGCGTCCGACGACGAGGCAAACGTGCAGTGAAACCCGTTCTTGAACTTGAAAATGATCGAGAATTCGTCCAACTCGGGATATTCGTGCTCGGAACCGTAGGCGGTCAGTTCTTCGATCTCGCCAAATTGGAACCGCATCATATCGAAAAGGTGGATGGTCGTCTCGTACAAAAAGCCGCCCGTAACGTTGGTGTCGCCCGTCCAGACCGGATTTTTCAGCTCACCGCGATTCATCTTGATGTGGGCGGAATGAGCCTGAGTTTCGCCCAGAAACTCCTTGAGCTTGGCGTAGACGGGTGCATATCGGCGGTTATGTCCGACCTGAAAGACGCCCTTCCCGGCATTGGCGATCTGCAGCAGTTTGCCGGCATCCTCGACGCCGATCGAGAACGGCTTTTCGCAAAAGACGTGCTTTCCCGCCGCGACGGCCGCCGATGCTATCTCAATGTGCGTTTTGTTCGGCGCGCAGACGAGCACAGCGTCACAATTGTCGAGCAGCTCCTCACGCGACGCACAGACCTTGCCCCCGATTGTTTTAGCGGTCTTTTCTGCCCTTTCGGGGATGATGTCGTAGAGTGCGGCGATCTCCGCCCGATCCTCACGCGAATATATGCGTCCGTGAACATTGCCGATAAAGCCTGTTCCGATGATTCCGATCTTAACTTTGTCCATAAGTAAAAATTAACCGCAGAGACGCGGAGTCGCAGAGATATCAAAACAAAGCGAGAGATGAAAAGCCCATTTACACATCTCTCAGCGTCTCAGCGTCTCTGCGGTAGAAAAACAACTACCAGATTCCCCCGGCGGCGTGCAGGCCGAGGCCGAGAACCTCTTCGGTTGCAGCCTTTGCACGGCGGGCAACGTCGAAGGGGTCCTGAGCCCAGTACTCGGGGCGAAATATCTCGATACTGACCATCCGGTCATAGCCGATATGATCAAACCGCTCCTTTATTTCTCTGATCGGCAGAATACCCATTCCCGGATAGAGCCGCTGCGCGTCGGTAAGCTGCTCTCTCGGCAGGTCCTCGGCGTCGTTGATGTGAAATATAAAGAGCTTTTCCGGGTCGAGAGTGTCGATCGCCTCAAACGTCGAGTTACCCGCGTAAAAGTGGAACGTATCGATGACAACGCCGATATTCGGCCGGTCGATGATCTCGATGATCTCTTTTGCCAGGTCGAGCGTCTGCACGCTGCAGTCGGTTTGGCCCAGAAACTCGAACGCGAGGCCGACGCCGTGATGATGGGCGATATCGCCGAGTTCGTTGAGAACGCGAACCGATTCGTCGATGATCTGCTGTTTCGACGCACCGTCAGGCAATTTGCCCGGCACGACCACGATGTACGGGCACATCAAGTCGGCCGCGATCGAACATAGCTTTTCACACTCCAATTTGATCTCGGCATAGTTCTCGGGAGTGCGGAACGTAATATGTTCGATCGAGTTGATCGACCACGGTTCGAGGCTCGCTTCGTCCAGCAGGCGTTTGAGATCAGACGTCGTGTTGTCCAACAGATATTCCACAAGCTTTGATTTCCAAAGCTCGATCAGGTCAAAGCCGGCCTCGTGGGCAGCCTGAATGTCAGTGACCAGGTTGGCGTGCATGGTCGTCGCTCCGTTTAGTGCTATCTTCATTGGCGTGTTAGGTTACCTTCTAAAATATGTCTATTTTACCACGACTTTTTGTTAAGATGTAGGTGTGTAAACGCCTTATGTTACCCGGCAACCGAACGCCGGATCTCGGACTCTAAATCTCGGAGGAGATAATGGATCAGCGTTCTCTCCGCAAATACATCATGAAAAAGCTCTTTGCTGCCGCCGTATTTACGATCGCCCTCTGTTTCACCGTGTCGACCCAGACCGTCGGGGATGCCGGTTTGCGGAGCGTGAGCCAACTCGACGCACAGGACCGCGGTAAGGACGGCAAACTCGTCACTCTGCCGGCGGACGAGCACATCAAACGCGGGTACGTCTATCTCGACAACCGCCAATTCCCCGAGGCACGCGAACATTTTCAACGATTTCTGGACGTTTACCCAAACGACGTCCTGCTGCCGCGGGCCTTGTTCGGGATGGCACGTGCATTTATGTGGGAACGCCGCTACGTCAGTGCGATACCGTTGTTTGCACGGGTCTCGTCTGAGTTTGCCAACACCAAAGAGGGTCGCGACGGGCTTGCGTTTATGGGTGCCTGCCACGTCCGGATCGGCAAAAACGCCGAGGCGGCCAAGATATATGAGCGGTATACTCAAATGTACCCGACCGGCGAAAAGATCGACTCGGCCTATCTCAACATCATCGACGCTCAACGTGAGGCCGGCAACTTCAACGCGGCAATCGAATGGGTCGAAAAGGCCAAACTACGCTTTCCGGGCCAACCGTCCGCGATAAACGCGATGCAGGCACGCGTGCGGATGGAGATATACCGCCAAAACTGGGCTGAAGCCGTCACGGCCGCCGACGAACTGCTTAGGCTGTCCTCGTACGCCGGTTCGATGACGACCGACGCTGAGATCCGCTACTTAAAGGGCCTTGCTCTCGAAAACGCCGGTAAAAAGGCGGACGCCGCGGCGGTCTTCGCCTCAATTCCCGACACGAACGGCAATTACTGGGGTGGCCTGGCAACGGATAAGATCAACGGAGCAAGCCGCATCCGCCGAACCGCGATCATATCGCCGTCCGCCGGAACCGACTACCCGATCGTCTATCGCGCCGAGATTCTCCAATACGCCAAACCAAAGGGCATCGACCCGCGATTCGTGCTCGCCATTATGAAGCAGGAGAGCAGTTTTCGCCCGGGCATCAAATCGCCGTCAGCCGCACTCGGACTGCTGCAGCTCGT
>JAYVUD010000090.1:0-9825 GCA_043788335.1 Chloracidobacterium sp.
ATGATCTCTGAGATCATTGCCCAACGCAGGCTAGGACTCGAGGCAGTGGCGAAACCGGAAGACGAAGATGTTGAAAAATCAAAAGGCGTGATCCATTCGATCAAGAACTTTTTTGGTATCCGTTAACGTGCTGCAGATCGTTTTGGCGGGCGACTACTGTATCTTTTCGTCGTAAATATCCTGTAAAACCTCAGAAATAGGCTTTCGGCCCGCGAGGCCCGCATTGCCCGCCGCGTCATAAGCGGACGGCGTCGGAGGTACACCCGAATCACCTTTTTTCGCCATTCGTTGGACTGAACCGCCGTGACCGTCGCGTGCGCCATCGATATTTTCAACGATTTCATGCTCATCGTCACGAAATGAAACATATTGCTGATGGCCGTTGCCGTTTAGCTCGGCAGGGTCGCGATGTTGGTCACGCTGCAATTGGGTGCGCGATTGTTCCAGCAGCGTTCCCCCTTTGTTCTTTCTCAAACGCTCGAGCGAGCGCACCGCCGCTGAGGTTTGCGGAGCTTCGGCCGGTTCGCGCTCGATCTTTCTGAGGATGCGTACGTATTCGCGTAGTTCGTGGGATGGAAAGACGACGGCGGCTTCGCTGATAGTGCCATCGGCGACAACGGGTGCGAGGTGCTTTTCAGCTAAGGCGTGATCGCCGATCTTCTGGTACAGGGCACCGAGAGCAAAATGCAGCAGCGGCGGAGCGGCCGCCATCGAACTTAGTATGCGTTCGCCGCGAGCGATCGCATCCTGCACTTCAAAGCCATACCAACGCCGTTCGTCATCGCGAAGGATCTCATTGGCTGAAAGATAAAATTCGAAGATCCTGCGGGTGTCAGAGGCAGTGCCGGAACCGAAGAGTTTCCAAAGAAAAAAGGAGAATGCTCCTAAAAACAGCACGACAAATCCGGGAATGCCGATGACATAGAGCATCACGCCAGTTACGCCCAATGCCAAGGCGTATTGAGACCTGTCACCGAATATCGACCCGTTTTCGCGCTTTTGTAATTTTCCGCCCACGCTTTTATCTTACAACATTGCACGAGCTAAATTACCAACGATCACGTTTTTATCGCCGGCCAAACGTCGAGCCAAACTATTTCTTTTCCGCCCTTTTCGGCCGTCTCGCAGCTGGCTTTTTCGTTTCGGACGGAGCGGCGCCGGTTCCCTCGCCTGCGTCGCTAGTCGGCGGCATGGCTGTATCCTTGGGTTCACGGTCGAGTTTCATCCCAAACTCGGCAAGGACGTCGCCGATCTTTTCGATCACGAGATACGGCGAATTTACGACAAATGAGAGCGTTTCGCCGAGTGCTACTGCCTCCATTCGCACAAGGTCGGCAATCTTTTGCTCGAGCGGTAGCGCCTCAAATTCTTCGACTAGATTCGGTTTAGCCGCTTCGGCGGTTTCGGTTCCCTCTTTTTTTGCTTCGGTCATAACGGCAATTTCTCCGGCTCCAATAATTCTGGCCTGACAGCCGAGCCTTACATTTCCTTTACGCCCGAGCGATGCAAAATGTTCCCGTTCGCTGTCTCCGAGCGGCGAAAGAAAAGTTGCTCCGCTCGTTACCTTCAAGATGCAGTGATGCTCGCCGATGCTCGGATCGCAGGGACCGGCAACTCGTATGCCGAGGCGTTTCATCACGTCCAGGAGTCTTGACCCGACGGCGACGACGCCCTCTCGGCCCTCTCGCTCAAATTTTACAAATGCATCAGTCATAGAATTGCTACCCTACCTGTGAGTCGCCGACCGCACCCGGACCCGTGGTTGGGCACCCGATGGAGCGCTTTGGACATCTTCTGCCTGGGTTTGGCACTTAGAACAAAGCCCCCACATCCGCAGACTGTGGTGCGTCGGCTTAAAATCAAACGACTTCGCCATCGCATCTTGCAAATTTTCGATCTCGGGCGAAACGAACTCGATCACCAGACCGCATTCGGTACAGATCATGTGGTCGTGATGGTCGTGGTTGTAATGATGTTCAAAATACGTCTTGTTATCGCCAAATCGCACTTCGCGGGCCAATCCGGCCTCTGTCAGTAGCTTTAGCGTCCGATAGACAGTCGTATGGCCGATCGTTTTGTCGACCCTATGGACCAATCGATGCAGGTCCTCGATCGTCAGATGCTCTTCCGTACTCAAAAACTTATCGAGTATCAGATCCCGCTGCCCGGTGCGTCGCAGTCCTAGCGTTCGTATATGTTCACAAAAGATGTTTCGCTCGACCTCAAACCGATCACGTTTCTTTGCCATATCAGACCTCATTCGTACGAGTAAATACTATCACCTGGACGTTGATTGTGCTATGAAAATGCGTTTTCGGATATCCTCGACCCTGAGATCATCGGCACCACTTTTGAGCGCAATGTCGAGCGAGCGCTCGCCGAGTAGTAAATAGATCGACTTGAGCTGGTCGTCGTTTAACGACTCGATCGCGTCGAGATGACGCTGGATCGTGCTCAGATCGGCCCGGGCAAACGGACCGGTCAACGCTTCGGATGTGGTCAAGTTCGCAACGTTACGGACCGTGCTCTCGATCAGCGGCATCAAGATCCGCTTTCCCAGTTGCGGGCTTAAGCCGCATTTTCCGATCATTTCCAGAGACGCATCGATCAGGGCGGTCAGGTGCCCGCATGCCATGACCGCCGCGGCGTGGTAGATCGCCTTGTCCTCGGACCGAATGGTGAACGGCGTGCCGCCCAGTGCATCGACCAGTTCATTCGCCCTATCGACCGCAATTGGGTCACCCTCAACGCAAAAGTAGCAATTCTGAAATTGAGCGTCGTCCGTGCGGTTGCCGGCGATCGAAACCAGCGGATGGACAGTGCCGACAAACGCCCCGCATAGCCGAAGCGGCGACAATATCGCGGACGAGATCGATCCACTGGTGTGAAAAACGCAGGTCCCCGGCCGAATCAATGGTCCGACCGTGCGAGCGGCGGTTTCGATCTCAGCATCCCGGGTACATATGATGACGATGTCTGATGAGATATCGTCAAGCTGTTCGACCTCGGCCAGCCGACCGGCAAGCGAGAATGGCATGTTATCAGCCAACCAACGCGTTTTTTCCCGAACGACAAGCGAGTCCAAACGGTATTTCGACGCCGGCAGCGAATGAGCCAGTGCTCTCCCGACGCGGCCGATACCGATCAAAGTCACGCTTTGCATATCTCTATTGTATACAACCGCGAACGGCCGAGGCGAACGCAACTGCAGCCCGAGGCGGATGCTATGCCGATATGATCAACGACGGGAGCGAGTCGATGAGTTGGTCGACCTCTTGTTCGTCGATAAACCCCACACCGCCCGTAGGTGGTTTTTCGGTATTTTATCCTAGGCGATCCGTTTCCGCCAGTCCGGCAAAGGCCCGGCGAACGATATCAAATTCCACATCGGCCATTCGCGGAAAATCCTGCTTGCTGGTTACATATTGTGAAAGCCCGGCGATCTTGCGACGCATTTCCTCGTCCGTTTCCGTACCCATTAGCCGCTGAAGTTGATCGTTGAGTTCAGATCTCCTGGTTCGCAGCATTTCGCGAAAAGATCCGAGCCCTTCATTCACATTTTTCCAGAGCTCCTGTGGCAGATTCTCGATATTGGCAGCTTCGCCAAGCGTAAATGTGCAGCCGCAGGATGGCGAGATCTTAAGAATATCTCTTGTATTATGGCGGCAATCAAATTGCTTTATTCGTTGAACGATGCGGGCGGCCGCTAAGCGATAACCCGGATCGAATCCCGTGATCCCGGAAAGATTTTCAAATTCCCACCAAAGGTCCGTTTTCATTAGATCGTTTAATTTCTCGCGGAGGACCGGAGTGGCAAGCAGCGCGTCGTGACGGTCCAAAAAATACGTGGAATATGCTTTCTTGAAGGTTTCCCAGATGTTGTCGAGATCGACATTGGACATCGCCCGGGGATCACGTATCCGCGTACTTATTGCGGCATCGACGTTGATACGCAGTCCGTCGATCTCCGGGTTACCGGTGTGTTCGCAGAGCGACATCCAACCTGCGATCTTTTCGCACAATTTGGCACCGACGATAAAATCCTCAACCTTTGCGAGTTCACCGTTGTACCGTGCAAATTCGACTTCCGAATCCGAAAATGCATCGGCGATCCGCTGCAGACCGTCCTCGACGGCGAGCGTATTGTCGAGAACCGCGGTTATCGCGTCAGACACCATCCGAAACGCCTTGATCGATGTTCGGGCCAGCCGCCAAACGTGCGTGTTGAGCAGATCGTCGCTCACCTTGTCAAAGCGGTCGGCGATCCGCCGTTCTTTCCATTGAATCTGCCACAGGCCGAGTGCTTCGACGACGGCGGCACGGTCCTTGGCCGTACCGAGCGTTTCAAACGATCCCTTTTCCGTGAGCAGCGCCGCCCACATCACAAGCCGCTCGTTTGTGTAACCCGCCGAACTCGGCGTCGCAACCCCGATAATATCGTCCCAGATCAGCTTAAGATCGAGCGAGCGATGATTAATGCGGTCGCCGTTTGACGTAACAAATTCGATCAGGCGGCACGAGACCAACGCCGCGAGCAGCAGATAACACGCCTCCTTGACGAGGCCGTACGGCGGTATCGACAGGGCGTTAAAGATCGACTCGAGCGAATACACGCCGAGACGGTCCTGTTTTGCCTGTGCAAAGATCCTGGCGACCAGCGGCAGTTCTTTTAAGACATCTCCGTCCGCCGCCACGTAGACCGGTCCGGGCTTGGTTACGATGCCGAGCGGGACGGCAAACGCATGGGCGGCATTCTGTACTTCGTCGAGGTTTGGGCGGGCTCCGCCAAAGAGGTCGGCAACCAGGTTCGAAACATCCTTCATCCGTATGATCTGCGGGAAATATGGATGAAGCGGAAATCTGCCCTCAAAGAGGGATTCGAGCATGATCGAAAAAACCTGCGATTGGGTCTGAGCCGAACGGGCTTCGCCGGTAAAGTTGTATTCAAATCCCTCGATCTCAAGCGTCGCGTCGTCGAGATACGTCCGCTGAAATATCATTTCGGCCGCATTTGCGTGTGACTGCAGAGACGCCGGCAGATGGTCCTGAAACTCCGTTCGAACTGCGCTGTCGGTCAACAGCAGATGGTAGCGTTTTAAGGCGTTGACCTCATCCGGCCTGAGCGGTGCCGGACGCCATGAGCCTATCGGTAACGAAGTGTCGGAACTATCAAGCGCAGCGGATCGGTTCCCGACACCAACATTAACTATCCAGTCGAGATTCGGCCCCAGGCCTGTTTGCGGTGCACCCGTCTGGCCGCCATTCCAGACGACGCGGCCTTTTCGCAGCCCTCCACGCCAGATAAGCACGCAGTCGGACGAGTCGGCATCACTGCCCTCGCCGCCACCGCCGAATACACAATCGGCGAACCGCTCCTCCATCTGCTTTTGCAATATCTTGGTCGTAACCTCGTCCGGCACCTTTTCCGCCGCGGTCTGGAGTGCGGATTTGAGGTCATCTTTGCCATCCAGTTTGAACGCAAATCGCCGATTGCCGTTACTGTCTTTCTGTATCCGGATACTGTCCGGCAACGCATCGGCAAACGAAGACAGTAGACTTTCGACATGTTGGACCGCCGCTATCGGGTCATATTCGTCAAAGATGAGCATCGAGGCGCCGATCTCGGTCGCGGTCGCACCCTCGTCATTCATTGAAAAAAGAAATAACCCCTTCAGGATGAGCTTTGCCTGCAGCCGTTTCATTACCGGCGTTTTGGCAACGACGACTTCGTTTATCTTGTCAAATGCGGCGAAGGCAGCTTGCAGAGCTTCGACCGAGCGCAGACGCGTCTCAGCCTTATCGAACACCTCGTCCGGGGCGATAAGCGAATTTGCCGGCCGCCCGAGTATCCGCGAGCCCGCCTCCGAGGCAAAACTGAGCAACGCAAAATCGTGCACATAGAGACGCACAAATGGTGCTATCTCCATGATCGACGGATGCAGCGGATAGAGCGAGCGAAACCGTTCCTCGCTCCAGCGAAATCCCGGAACGGTCATCCGGTAATAGTCGTAGATATCGTGCAAAACGGCCTGCATCCGGCCATTTTTGGGGAAAATATGCTGATCGACGATCCGGTAGAGATGCTCCTGGTCGAGATAATCGATCTGCAGCGTACGCGAAATTGCCGAATTTACACCGTCCGCACCCGAGACGTCATCATCAAGCGCGATGCCAACGAAAATTCCAAGCGTTTTCGCGATCTCGGCGATCTCTGAGAGCACGGGTCCGTCATCTCGCGAGACACGCGAACTCCTCTCAAACGCAGTATCTATCAGCAGGATCAGCGGCAGGTCGCCCGTGCTCTCGCTCGCGCGCACCAGTATCTCGCTCAGCGAATCGCTCAGCGATTCCGGATCCGACCCGATGACGGGGGCGATCGCGTCCTTAAGCTCTCCAAATAGCGTCGGCCGCGTGCCACGGCGAAGCGTCGCGACTGCATAGCTTTTCCGAGCGAGGTTTTGCGACGCTAACGAAACCAACTGGTCCGTCACCCGCGAGCGATATTCCGGATGGGCAAGCATTGCACCGAAAACCGCGAGAAAGTGGCTTTTGCCGACGCCCCGAAAACCCGCCAGAGCCATTCCGACACCGCCGCCGTCTACGACCCGCGACGCGGCGTTCATCCACTTCGCCATCATATCCGCCGTCAGATCGGTAAAATGATATGACGTCAAGGTCAAAAGCGGATCCGACGCAAAATCCGTCAGGCTCGCGTGAGAGCGAACATCTACGATATCCTTTACCTTTTCGTCAATACGCTTCATTAGTGGTCAGTGGTGAAACCGTGCAGCACGCCGTCGCAAAACTCAGCAAAACCCGTGTCATGGCCGGGGGCAAATATCGGTCAATATTCCCGTTTGATTTTAACAAGTTTTGACATTAATTGGTACACAAATCAGTGCCCGCCAACGAGGGTTCGATCGTAATTTTATTTTCCTCAAGTACATCGCAACTTTATCACCGGCGGGCGCATCAAAAGAGCATTGAAAAATGCTCTGTGAGCGTCTACAATTCGTTATGCGGTTTCGGAGATCGGGAGACTTTACAATGCACATCGGAAATTTGCGCAATTCGCTCGCGTTTGCTTTGGTTCTCAGTTTTTGGGTCGGTTCCCTCGCGTTGGTTCCGGTTTCGGTAAACTCACAGGACAATAAAGACACGGCAAAAGCGGACAAGGCTGCCAAAAAGGTCAAGCCGGCCAAAGCATCGGCGACACCCTCGCCGACACCCGGGTCAAACACCGCTACCAAAAATAACGGCCCGCTCTCGGTAAAAGAGGACCCGAGCCAGATCGGCAAACGCAACATCAACGGCGGCAGTGATAAATTTTTCGGCTGGCTCGGTGGTTCGCAGGACAAGGAAATGGCGATCGGCCGTCAACTCGCCATGGAGGTCGAGCAGCAGGCAAAGATGGTCGAGGACCCGATGATCACCGAGTACGTAAACCGTGTCGGCCAAAACATCGTCCTCCACTCTGACGCCAAGATCCCCTTTACGATCAAGGTCATTGACAGCGACGAGGTCAACGCATTCGCTCTGCCGGGCGGGTTCTTTTTCGTCAACAAAGGGCTCATTCTCGCCGCCGATAACGAGGCCGAACTCGCCGGCGTGATGGCACACGAGATCGCCCACGTCGCCGCCCGCCACGCGATGGAAAATCAGGGCAAGGGCACATTTATGCAGTATGGCATTCTCGCCGGCATCCTGCTCACCGGCGGCATCGCCGGCAGCGTTTTGCAAAACACCGCCGGTCTGGCTCAGGCACTGGCGTTTTCCAAGTTTAGCCGAAGTGCCGAGGTCGAGGCCGACAAACTCGGCGTCCAGTATCTCTACGCCGCCGGATACGATCCGCTGGCGATGTCGACGATGTTCGAAAAGCTCGCCTCGCAAAATAAGAAAAAGCCGGGCACGATCTCAAAGCTTTTCTCGTCGCACCCGCCGTCGATCGAACGCCGCGACGACAGCATCCAGCTCGTCGCCCGCTTTCCCGAAAAAGAAGAGTACGTGATCAGCACGTCCGAATTTCAGCGCGTCAAGGCTCATCTGATGAAGCTCACCAATGCTCGCACGGCGGTCTCCGCCGACATTGACGAGGGCGGCGATGCCAAACCGACGCTCAAAAAGCGTCAACCCGAGGGCACCGACCCGGCGGACAACCCATCCGCAGACCCGGGTTCAAGCTCGTCCGACGGACCGCCGAAATTAAAAAAGCGCGGCGACCCGCAAACGGCCCCAACCCCGACACCGACGCCGACCCAAGATTGATCGGCGACCGACATGATAAAAAACAGGCTGTCTGAAACGACAGCCCAACTCTCTGCGACCCCCGCGTCCGGCTTTGCGAACTCTGCGATAAAATTCGGTTACATACCGAGAACGCTGAGACTTACGTGGATCCTCGGAAGTTCAAGAAAGCTCGGTCTAAATAGCGGACATCGACCCGGGTCACGCAGATCTTACTAATAATTAGGAAGAATCAACCCGAAAGTAGGAATGTTTCCTACCAAAACTTGAAGTGGGACAAAAGGTGGGACAGACTAAACTATTATGTTTATTGACCTAAAGACGTTTTGTCCCATGTCCCACCATTTTTTTGATTTATCCTCGTCCGGCGGTGGGACATACGCGGGACAAGCCGCGGGACAGGGACACTATTGATTACATTGGGTTTAACCCATTTTGTCCCGCTGTCCCGCGTATTTTTTTTATTTGCGTTTTCCTGAAATAGGTTGTCAAATCTCCGCAAGTCCTGACCGGGGTTTACAGATCGTTGACTGGTTTTCAAAGATCGAGTTTCTAGGTTTATTCTATCACGCGTGTCAAGTGCAGGCGGGTGTTGTGAGTATGCAACATGACGGCGGCGTTGGCCGGCGCGTTTATTACGCGGCAACATGACTGGAACGCCGCCCGACCCCGCCTGCATCGCCGGTTCCTGCCGTGTGGCGGCCGTGGTAAATACGCCCGGCGTCCCGTTGCTGTCGCAACGGTGCCGGCGAGGGCGCCGGCGTTCCCGGGTTTCGGCCGAATCATGTTGAGTGTTACGCCCTTGCTGACGCGCGGGCTTGGGCATTGCGTGCGCATGCCCGGGGCGTTATTAGCAAGGGCGATTCACACGTCGCTGACGCGACGCGGGTCTCCGCGGCGAAGCCTACCGTGGGTTAAAACGCCACGGCTACACTCAAAATGCCGCTCTGCGGCAAAGCGTTTGGAAAGCCGGGGAGAAAATACCGTGAAAGAATCGCATAAACACATGTCTGACCACAATTCCTGCTATGGTTAGAATGAGGTGAGCGATGAACAGCAGGACTTGGATCTTTTTGTGGGTGATTCTATTTGGTAGTGTATTCCTTCCCTCTTGCATAATTCGAAAATTGCCGGTCGTGAGCGGATTGGCGAAGAAATATGACGAGGCCCAAGACCGAGAATTTGAACGGATAATTGCTATCGACAAGACGTATGCGGAATTGGCAGATCTTTGTCAAAGTCTTGGTGACCAGCAGAAATTTAGCCTTGTTAGACGAAGTTTGTCGAGTCATGGACCACCTGAGGTTTATTACTATTTTCATTCGGATGTTCCATTGCCAAAAGCTAGCTCCGATCTTCGCACGGACCTCTCAAACAAAGGGTGGATTAGTTCGGAGGATTCACCACGTGCCGAAATGTTCTCGTTTCACAAGGATGATCGAAGCGTGTATTTTCAATACGGTGGGATGGGCGAAACTGAGTACTCGATCTCCTGTGCAAAGATTTCAGGTAGAAATGCAAATTAATAACCAGCAATATGTCGAGAATGACCGTAAAAGGCCGAAAGCGACAAGCAAAAGG
>JAYVUD010000091.1:0-6315 GCA_043788335.1 Chloracidobacterium sp.
CGAAAGCGGATACTCGCTTTCATCGACGGGCACATTGCCGACCGCGGCGTCGGGCACGTGGACCGATCCATTGACGGAGCTTGGCTCAACGATCGGAAGCAAACGCGGACTGCCCAGGACAATCGGGGTCAGGCATTCGATATTACGATTTGTTGACATCTGCCCGGATTCGGGACTAAGCTTATCATCGAAATGGCAAGAAGACCGTGACTTGAGGTTGAGGGTGGGTTGTATCATTTGATCACTCGCGGGGTGACAGAAAGGTCGCAGAAGAAGTTGGAAATGTCGTCACGAAATACAGATCTATTAAGGCGGGCAGCGGGAGAATTGCACCATTTCAAGTCTGACGCCGGGTCTTTCCCGGGCTGTTGATATTCGTTTCGGTTGGGAGTATAAACGAGATATGAGAGTGCTCAATCATATCGCCTTAACCGTCGTTCTGGTGCTTTTCGCTTGCGTAGTTTCGGGCTTTTCACAACAGCGGACGTTCAAGTGGTCTGACGAACTCTGCGATTTTCGCGGCACCTACAACGTCGGGAAATATACCGCCGCTCAACTCGAAAACACGCATAAGCTATTTGACCACAGTAGTTTCAGCCTGCAGACGTCGGCGACCGTCTTTAGCCCCGATGACCTCGTCAAGCTCGATCTGGCGGCTCTCGAGGCGGAATACAAGACGCTGTCAGCCAAACTTGCGGCTCTGGAGATCGTCAACACGCCGTTTTGGCAGAGTCTCCGTCAACAGAAACTCGCCGAAATGAAGCAGGTTTACGAATTGTCACGCCTGACGATCTCCGGGCACACAAACCCCGCCATTCTCAAACAGCTCAGCGGTTCAGACGCCTGCAAGGCCAAATACGCCGATCCGCTGATCGCCGGCGGCCCGACGCTGCTCGATGCATGGCGGACGGTCAACGAAGATTCGCGGGTAAAGAACAGCGATCCGGCGAGGCTGAAACGGATATTTGAGACGCAGATGACGTCACCGGACCGGCTGAAATACGCATTGGTTGAGGTGATGACATTCGGCTGGTGGAATTGTGCCAACGACGCGATCAGCTACGTCAATTACGACGGAACGCAGGAGAGGGAATTTAAGAAGCTCTTTATCCGCGTCAAGCAGACTTGCAGTGAGCCGTAATTTTGATCGATACAATAGGATTGCAGGCGGTTGTATAGGAGCCGAACAGGTTGTCTGCATTTGAAATAATAGGCGAGTTTCATGAGGTTGAAATAATCGCGATCGGGGGAAAAATCAGGGATCTTGAGCGCCTGCGAAATCTATACGGGAGCGGACGGTGGCGTAAACTAAAGGGTGTTGCTCGGATCAGACTTACTGATGACGGCTACGAATGCATGGCAGAACTCCATTGGTACGAATCCCACGGAATTGGAAGAAGAGAGCTGAAGATCAAAGAGCTGTTAGACTAAGGGTTATGAATCATCAAAAAACGTTCGTAATTTGCATAAATAATTCTGACTATCCGTCATCGCTGGAACGTTGGAAGGTTTATCGTGTTAAGGCCGACCTAAAAGCTGAGAGCCACTCAATGCTCCGAATCGTCGACGAATCGGGCGAGGATTATCTTTTTGCGAAAAAGGATTTTGTCGCGATCCAACTGCCCGACAATGTTGAGTCCGCGATGCTCGCTCTTCCCTGAGTCGTTACTCCGCCTGCGGACCGACGTTTCTTTGACGCTCAAAATGCGCCACGATCTCGGCGGCGGTCTTGGGGCCGACGAACGGTGAGAGCTCGGCGATCGTGGCACGGGCGATGCGTTCGATCGAGCCTAAATTCCTTAAAAGCTTAAATTTACGTTTATCACCGACGCCCGGAATCTCGGAAAGCTCGGACGAGAAATCGCGTTTTTCGCGGCGTTTGCGGTGAAATTCGATGGCCGTTTTGTGCGTTTCTTCGCGGATCTGGAGGATCAGGCGAAAGGCGAGCGAATGTTTATCAAACGTGATCGGCTGGTCCTCGCGGCCGTAGACGAGCAGATGCGAGATGGCGTTGTGGCGTTTGGGCGGTTTAACGATGCCGACGAGCATTATCTGTTCGAGATCGAGAGTCTGCATCGCGGCGGCGGCGGCCGAAAGCTGGCCTTTGCCGCCGTCGATAAAGATGAGCTGGGGCAGGGGTTTTTGCTCGTCGACCATCCGCCGGTAACGTCGGAAAACCGCCTCGTGCATCGAGGCAAAATCGTTGGCTCCCTCGACGGTTTTGATGATAAAGCGGCGGTAGTGTGCCTTGGCCGGCTTGCCGTTTTCGAACACGACGATACCGGCGACGTTTTCCGAGCCCGAGATGTTCGATATATCAAACGACTCGATCCGTTCGGGAAAATAGGGAATTTCGAGTATCTCCTGCAGTTCCTCGAGCAGTTTGGCACTGTCGGGTTTGAGTACGCGGAACCGCTGTTCGAAGGCGATCTTAGCGTTGGTCTCGACGAGTTCGACCATCGATCTTTTGGTGCCTCGTTTCGGGTCGTAAATGTGCACGCGTCGGCCGCGGCGTTCGGTCAGGAGGCGTTCGAGAGCGTCGCGGTCGTCGAAATCATTGGGCACGTGGATCTCGAGTGGGACATAGTCGGTCGAATAATATTGCGTCAGCACGCGGCCGAGAAAATCGCCGGCGTCAAACTCGTCGCCCTCCGGCAGGTCCTCCCAAAAAAATTCGCGGCGGCCGACGATGCGGCCTTCGCGCATCGTGAAAAGTTGAAGAGCGAGCCGCTGTTCCTCGCGGTAAAATCCGAAAATATCGACATCGAGATCGGCGGTCGTCGCCATTTTTTGCTTTTCGCTGAGGGCGAGCACCGTGCGGTGAAGGTCACGGTATTTGGCGGCAAGTTCGAACTTATCCTGCTCGGCAAATTGCCACATTCGGTCCTCGAGAGCACTCGCGAGTTCCTTGTTGCGGCCCTCGAGCAGTGACTTGACGTCGGCCGCGGCTTCCTGATATTCCGTTTGCGTGCAGAGGCCTTTGACGCACGGGCCGAGGCAGCGTTTGAGGTGATATTCGAGACAGGGCCGCGGCAATTTGCCGTCGATCTCGATCTCGCACGTGCGAAGCTGGAACGCCCGGTTGACTAGGTTCAAGGTCTTGCGGGCGAGCACCGCCGGCAGAAACGGGCCGAAGTAATATGAGCCGTCGCGGATGATGCGGCGGGTGACGACGACCTTGGGGTAGGGCTCGTTGGTCAGCTTGAGATGCGGGTACGATTTGTCGTCCTTGAGCAGGACGTTGAACCGCGGCTTGTGCTTTTTGATCAGGTTCGACTCAAGTACGAGTGCCTCAACCTCATTATCGACAACAATAAACTCAAAATCGGCAATCAGCGAGACGAGCTTTCGCGTTTTGGGGTCAAGGTTGCGGCTCGATTGAAAATACTGCCGAACGCGGGAGCGCAGATTTTTCGCCTTGCCGACATAGATGATCCGCCCCGCCTCATTGCGGTGGATATAGATGCCCGAATCGGTCGGCAGCGTCTTGAGTTTTTCCTCGATCGTCACGTTCTAGATGATACCGCACGGCCCGACGAAAACGAAAAAACGCCCGCTCGGCCTCAAATGAGATCGAGCGGGCGGCTTATTCCGGCTATTCGCGTCCCTAACGTTGTACCGCCGGAAAAAGAAGTCAGATCAATATACTATGCACGCCCATGCTTGGAAAAAGTCGATCGTGGCCACATTGGATAATCGCTTCGTTCGTAATCAAAGACGTCGGATCGGGCCGGTCCGCCTAAGATCGCGTGCCTCGTCCGCAGAGAGATGACGGAATCGCGGCCGCATTTTGCATAAGCTTCCAAGTTTTCTGCTATTTTCATAGGTGTGAAGACTTTACTGACAAAGGATCCGGATGAGGCGGCGGCGTTTGTAACCCGCGGCGGTATCGTCGCGTTTCCGACCGAGACGGTCTACGGGTTGGGGGCAAATGTTTTCGACGCGGCGGCGGTCGGGCGGATCTTTGAGGCAAAGATGCGGCCGGCGGATAATCCGCTGATCGCCCACGTTGGAGATATAGAAGAGATCAAGGAACTAGCCGCAGAGATCAAAGAGACAGCCAAGAAATTTATAGAATCGTTCTTTCCGGGGCCGTTGACAGTTGTTTTGAGAAAGTCGGATGCGGTGCCGATGATCGCGACGGCCGGACTCGAGACGATCGGCGTGCGGATGCCGCGATCTGAGACGGCACATAGATTTTTGGCGGCGTGCGGGGTGCCGGTGGTGGCTCCGTCAGCGAATCTCTCGGGGCGGCCGAGTCCGACGACGTGGGAGGCGGTGCTCGAGGATCTCGACGGGCGGATCGATTGCATTTTGCAGGGCGATGCGACGGAGATCGGCCTGGAATCGACGGTGGTCGATTGTACGGGCGACGTTCCGGTTCTGTTGCGGGCGGGGGCGGTATCGCTGGCGGACCTTCAGTTGGTGGTGGCGGAGACTGTGATGCTTTCGGCGACGGCGGGCGACGCGGCGAGGAGCCCGGGGCTGCGGCATCGGCATTACAGCCCACGGGCAAAGGTGGTGATTGCGGAGTCCGGAGTGCGGAGTGCGGAATCGGGGAACCGAAATGCGGAACGTGGAAAGCGGAGTTTGGCGTATATTGGGCTTAGTGAGCCGGAAACCCAGTCGGCTCCCACCACCCCGGCCTTCGGCCGCCTCTCCTCAGGCAGGACGGGAATCGAACTGATCCGCGTTTGCGCTTCGGTTGAGGAGTATGCTCATTCGGTGTTTGAGTTTTTCCGTGAGTGCGACCGAGGCGGCGTCGAGATTATTTATTGCGAGGCGGTCGAGGAGACGGGGATCGGGGCGGCGTTGATGGATCGGCTTCGTCGTGCGGAGGCGGGTTAATTCATCGGTTTTAGCGACACTCTCGTGATGGCGAGGTCGCCATTGTCAGCGATGGCCTCGACGTCGATGGTCGGGTCGGAATGAAGTAGGCCGAGGCGATCGAGGGGAACCAGGACGAGCATCGGGCGGCCGCCGTCGGCGGCGATCTCGTTTCGGATCTCGGCGGGAACCCAGAATTGACGCTGGTGGCCGGCGGCGTCGCGAACGAGGCGGCCGGCGGCGTAAAATTCGGCATTGTGCGAGGTCGAAAAAAAGCTGATCACCCGATCGCCGGAATAACCGCGGTTGTTTGCTGCCGTAATTAGGGACTTGACCGAATCGCTGTCGGCAAACCGCGGGACGGCCGTCACGAGCAAGATCGAACAAACGACGAGCGTTGATACGCCGGCCGCGATCGTTGCGAACTGCCATTTTCGGCTGCCGTCGAGCAATCGGACCATGTAGAGCACCGTGATCACGACCGCGGCGGGCACGGACGGCAGGATATAGCCGGGCAGTTTCGAGCCGGAGACAGAAAAGAACACGAACGGAACCAGAACCCACGCAACTGAAAACAGCATCAGCGGCGAGAGGCCGTCGGCCGAATCGTGGGTGGCGACCCGCCGATATGCCGTGCGGCAGATATCGCGGACGGACGCCAGAAAGAAGGGCAGCCACGGAATGGTCATCAGCGGCAATATCCAAAAATAGAAATAAAACGGCTGCGGATGCTGGTATTTGTTCGACGTAAATCTTTGGAAATGGTGCTGGATGATGAATTCATCAATAAACTGGTATCCGTGCCGCTGGTACATCGGGACGTACCACGTCGCGGCGACGGCGACGGCGATCAGCGTTCCCCAGAACATACTGATAATAAATGGCTTTTCAGGCATTCGCTGGGAGAGCAAATAATAAAAAAATACTATTGCGAACGGGAAAATAATGCCGATAAGACCTTTTGCGAGCAAAGCGACGCCGATGAAGAAGTAAAACGAGATCAGCGGCAAATGTTTGGCGGCAAAAGTTTCGGAGCGGCGTTGGTCAAAGAAATAAAAGCTCACGAGCGACGCGGTGATCGGAAACGTCACGATCATATCGAAACTCGCACCTCGGGAAAAAACGATGATGCCGAGGGTCGACGAGGCAACCAAGACGAGCCAATGGGAAAGGTTCGGGAACGAACTTCGATCCTTGGACTCGAACCGGCCGAGAAGCCAGAGACACGTGATGGTTCCGAGGCCGAATATGGCGGGGCCGACGCGGGCGGCAAATTCGTTTACGCCGAAAACGCGATAGGCGGCGATCTCGAGCCAGTAGAGCAGCGACGGTTTTTCGAACCAGTTGAATCCGCCCAAGGTCGTCGAGACCCAGTCACCGCGGTCGAACATCTCACGGGCGACCTGTGCGTAACGCGGTTCGTCAGGGCCCAAAAGCGGGATCGAGAGGCCGAAAAAATAGACGATCGCGATAAACGCAAAGACCAGG
>JAYVUD010000092.1:0-7179 GCA_043788335.1 Chloracidobacterium sp.
TCGAGATCATCGATGGAGCAGGAATCGGGAAAGTGGAGCCCGAGAATTGTCACGTCCGGAGAAAGCTCCCCGAACAGCCTGAATCCGTCCTTTGCGTTGTCCGCTTCACCAACGGCTGTTATATCGTCGGTACCCGCGAGCACGGCCTTGATCCCGATCCGTGTCAACGGCTGGTTTTCGATCAAAAGGACTTTGATACCGGTATCCATCGTAAATCAGTTAAACCTCGGATCTGCGACGCAAGAAACCGCCGAGCAACGAAAGCGGAGCAAACAGAAAGATCGCGGCCAGTTGGGTGTAATGCTCACCGGGCGATCTGAAAAACGAAAAGGAGGCGAATCCCGCCATGATAAAAGCAAGTACAAGATTCGGGAACATCGACCGGGGCGCCACGATCAGTTTCGCAACATATCCGCCGGCGAAAGCAAAAACGGCACCAAAAACAATGACCGCAGCCTGCGTTCCAAAACCAACTGCCGCGTGTGGGTCGATTCCGCCAAGGCTAAAAAACAGCACGGCACTGACCGCAAAGATCAAATAGCCGATGACCACGCCGATAACGTTTCTTAAAATGGCCATCATTTCGCCGCAGTCGAAAGCGATGCTGCAAATTCCACGATCGGCCTGATCAGATCGGTGTCATAGTTTGTCTTGACGTGCTGCATGACGGCGGTGATGCGTTCGAGGCCCATGCCGGTGTCAACCGACGGGGCGGGCAACGGGTTGAGCGTAAACGTGCCGTCGGCGTTCTTCGTGCGATTGTACTGCATGAAGACGAGGTTCCAGATCTCCATCGTCGTGTCGCCCTCGCCGTTGACCCATTTCGGGTGATTCTTCTCACGGTCGTCGGGCGCGTCGCCCATATAATAGTGGATCTCCGAGCACGGCCCGCACGGCCCGGTGTCGCCCATTTGCCAGAAATTATCCTTGCGGCCGTAGCCGAGAATGCGTTCGGGCTGAGCGCCGACAGCCTGCCACAGAGCACGGGCTTCGTCGTCGGGGCCGACCTCGCCGTCACCCTCAAAGACTGAGAACCACAGCCGCGATTCGTCCAAATTCAGCTCATTTACCAGAAAATCCCACGCATACTCGATCGCCTCTTTTTTGAAATAATCGCCGAACGAGAAATTGCCTAGCATCTCGAAAAATGTGTGGTGGCGGGCAGTTTTGCCGACTTCGTCGAGGTCATTGTGCTTGCCGCCGGCACGGATGCATTTTTGGGACGAAACCGCCCGCGTGTATTCGCGTTTCTCATTACCGAGGAACACGTCCTTAAACTGGTTCATCCCGGCGTTGGTAAAAAGCAGAGTCGGGTCGTCCGCCGGCAGCAATGGCGACGAATGCACCACCTTATGCCCATTTCTCTCAAAATACTCGAGGAATCTCGCTCTTATCTCGTTTCCGGTCATACCGCAAATTTTAACACAAAGCGTTTGAGCGGTGCATTTTGATAAAAAAGTGCCGAACGCATCGCTGCATTCGGCACCCGAACATATATCGATCAAACGCCGAGGCTATTTTGACTCTTTGAATTTCATCGCGACCGAGTTCATGCAGTAGCGCAAACCGGTCGGCTGCGGTCCGTCGTCGAAAACGTGGCCGAGATGCGAGTGACAGCGGGGGCATTCGACCTCGGTACGGACATCGCCGAGGCTGCCGTCCTCTTTTTCAAGCACGTTCTTTTTGAAGATTGGCTGAAAAAAGCTCGGCCAACCTGTGCCGGATTCAAATTTCGCCTCCGAGCTGAATATTGCGAGACCGCACGCCGCACAATAGTATGTGCCGTGTTTATGATTATTTGTCAGGGCTCCCTTGTACGGAGCCTCAGTGCCCTCTTTTCTGAGAACATTGTAGGCATCTGCGGGCAAAACTTTTTTCCACTCGGCGTCGGTTTTGACGATCTCTTTGCCGTCATATTCGCCCTCGGTCAAAGCCACGCCCGACGTTTCGACCGCTCTATTTGTCTTGACCGGCGTCGCCTCCGCAACTGGCGACGCAGCGTTTGCCGAAGTTTGACCACTGCGATCAAAACAGGATATTACCGCCGTGGCCGCGATCAAACCTATGATTGCTATGAATGCTCTGTATTTCATGATCTCCAATTCCTCCTGTTTCCGCCATTTACGTCGCGAAAACCCGTCGCCGCTCGTCTACTCTGGGTGTACGTTAGATAATACTACGTTTAAGACCTCCCGATGTTCTCGTCATTAAGACGCGAACTCGCCGGGTGGTTACGATTAGGTCTTTCCCTGTTGCGACTGCCCGGCATACCCCTCCAGAAACGCCCCGCTGCCGAACCCTTGAAAATTGTTGCCTGCTCCGGTAACCACCCGGCGAATATTGTTAGATCCCTTTAAGCTAGTTCGGCATGAGAACCGTGTCGACAACGTGGATGACGCCGTTTGATTGCTTAACGTCAGCTATGGTCACCATCGATTTTCCGCCCTTCTCGTCCATTAAGACTACCTTGCCGCCGACGATGCTGGCTTTGAGCTTGCCGCCCGCGACGGTGGTGAATTCGGCAGTACCTTTGCCTTTCTTGATGGCCTTGATCACGTCCTTTGAGCTAAAATTACCCGCGATAACGTGGTAGGTCAGGATCTTGACCAACATAGCCTTGTTCTCCGGCTTCAAGAGGGTCTCGACCGTACCTGCCGGCAGCTTGTCAAAAGCACTGTTGACCGGTGCAAACACCGTGAAAGGTCCCGCACTCATCAAGGTGTCGACCAGGCCGGCAGCCTTAACGGCAGCGACGAGCGTCGTGTGGTCTTTCGAATTTACAGCGTTCTCGACGATGTTCTTGGTCTTGTACATTGCTGCACCGCCGACCATCGGGTTCATCTGGGCCGAAGCCGCCGTTACGCCAAACGCGATGGTCATTACCAACGCAAAAAGTCCGATAAATGATTTCATAATTGTATCTCCCTAGTGTTCTTAGATTTCTGAAAGGATATTTTCTACCCTTGTAAATTGGTTTTCGCGAACGCGGGGGAATCGGATTCAAAAAAAGTTTATGGCGCCGTCGCCAATCATTAGAACCGGCCCGCGGCCGACACCAAATCCGAACCCGACCCCGAGTTAGGATTCGTCGAGAATAGATCGAAAAGGCCGTGAACGTGGTGTCCGCGGCCATTTTTGTTTGTGTAGAATGCAGGTAATTAAATGCACGTAATTATAATTAATTATGTGTTTCGTATTTCACTTGCGTAATTCCCGTTTCTCCATTCGAATTCGATGAAACAAATGACACCTCGATCTTCCCTGCACGTTTTAGCTCGTCTGTTTTTAGCGTCAACTCGAGAATCGTAACTTGAAGGCACCACCCGGACCGCCCTCATAAATAGAGCTGACCGTAGTGAGTATACAATCGCATCGAGAACTGAGACGACAACTAGCTGTGCTGAAAAATCCTTCGGAGCAGATAAACCACTCCTACAGCGGCCGCGCCTGGCACGACCCCAACAACGACGGCACTTCCGACGCTTCGGTAAGGCTTTATCTCCTTGACCTGATCGAATCTGATTTCACATGCGGTGTTACTAGTTTGGACTTGAGATCCGCGGAAAATGTCGGGGTCAAATCCGTATCGTTTCCTCCGGCGATGGCCCGGCGGGTATCGTCGCTTATATCCTCCCGGTCGGGAACTTCGACGATAACGGCGAACCTGTCGGCGAGTGCTTGATCGAGGGGTTCGGAACCATCGTAAGCGTCGCCGTTCTGGTCCGCACGGGTTCATCGCCGCCCACCGATAAGCAGCAACGGATCGGTTGGCACGAGCGACGCGAGAATGACGGATTCGATCGCCTCGTATCCGAATGTCCCCGCGTCCTCAAGTTTAATGCTTGAGGTTCTGGTTGTTTGTTTTCTGGGCATTTGGTGCACACTCCTTTTTTTATTGAGCGCACCAGGAATCGGACTGGTAAAAACCAAAAGCCACAAATCTTCATCAGATCGGCGGCTTTTCGAAAATTAGGACTTGGAGAAATTATTTCGGAAGCAAATCGCTTCTGCACATCGATAACTCCATGTTCCCAAGGCACCGTTGGCTCTCCTAGCCTGGTTGCCGTGCCCTCAAAAGGGCAACTCCAAATGCTGTGATGTAAACTATAAATTAACACAGGGCTGTCAATACAGATCGGCTCGTTGCGATCATCCTAACCCAACCGCCTAGTGGAATATGATCCAATATTTCGAGGATTTATACTGAAAGTCCGTGGTAGCCCATTTGGCATTCAATGCTAAGAGGATTTTCGTCCGAGTCTAATTCCAATCGTAGACTTCCTTGCATTGCTTCCAGTTTAAGCGGCCCTGGGTGTTCGACGCTCTAGATCAATTGCAGATGACCACGGGTAAGGAGCCGAATACGGTCTTAGAATATTCGGCTTTCCACGAATCTTAGGCCGCAGAAATAGACCGCTGGGGTTGCCAACATACTGTCGCTCAAGTCACATTGGTTTGATAAATTTCCCTGAAAACTTGAAGTTGGCCGACAATCGTGTTATCAATTACGTGGTCTAGTCCACTGCATTTCCTAAGCGTATGAAACAAAGCATCGATCGGAATGGACAAACTCCGATCTACGAGCAGATCTACCAAAACTTAAGGCGAAAGATAGACGCCGGGGAAATCCGAAGTGGAGATGTGTTTCCATCCGAGCGGGAACTATCAGATAAGTTTGGCGTTAGCCGCATGACTGTGCGTCAGGCACTCAATGCCCTGAAGAAAGAGGGATTGATCTATCACGAGCGCGGAATCGGAGCCTTTGTTTCTAAACGAAAATTGGATGTCCATACACGCGACCTCGTCGGTTTTACTGAGGAGATGAAAGAACGGGGATTGACGCCGAGTTCAAAGCTCCTGCTGGCCCGGGTCGAAAATGCCGACGAAGAGACCGCGAGCAATTTGGGTATCGAAAAAGATGACGCGGTCTTTCACCTGCAGAGACTTCGGCTGGCGGACGGTTCACCCATGGCGTTCGAGGACGCGTATTTGCCGGCCGCACGATATCCTGATCTCGATAAATTTGAACTAGACAACGTTTCACTATACGAAGTCCTGCAAGACAAATACGGCGTCCGGATGTCGCACGCGAAAGAGATACTGGAAGCCATTGTTTTTGACAACGAGATGGCGGGCATCTTGTCCGTTAAGCCAAACTCTCCGGCGTTGGTCGTCCATCGCGTCGTCTTTTCAGAGGCAGACGTAGCCGTTGAGTCGGTCAAGACGTTTTATCGCGCTGACCGTTATCGAGCGACATTTCATCTGAGTAAGAACGGTCATGAAAATTGAAATCGTCCGCAAAGAATCACGTTTCAGTAGCTTACTGCTCAAGCTCGGGTTGACCCTTATCCTCAACGGCCTGCTATTCATTTCCGCGATTGGCCAGAATGCTCTGCAGGACATTCCAGACGGCGGATTTGTGCGGAACTGGTTGATCTCAAATGCATTCCCATCCGAGGTCGATGCCGGGATGTGGGAAAATTTCAACCGGTTCAATATCGAGACTTTGCCGCAAAAAGATTGGCTCAAACCCTTTGGAAAACCTCAGCCCGGAACATTCAAGGGCGCCGTACAACCAGTTCAGGAAAAGCCGCAAGCGGTCGACTCGAACGGCAACCCCTTGCCCGAGGTTGGAGCCGCTTCGACCACAAGAACTTTCGCGGATGCGGGCGAGATAACTTGGACCGCATTTGCCGAACAGGATGCGGTCATCGACTTCCGCCTGTTTCACGAAGCCAAACCGATCGGCACCGCCTACGCTGCGAGTTATATAAATTCGCCAAACGATGCTGTCAGGTTCATCGAAACCGACGGTTTTCTGGGTGCGATCTGGCTCAACGGGGAAAAGATCTATGACGGGTATTCGCTCACTTTGAAAAAGGTCGCTATCGCCAATTTCAGAAAGGGTGAAAACCTGCTTCTCGTCCGTTCGACGGGTGTGAGCGGCGATTATTGGCGAAAGGATGGCGGTTGGAAGGCACTGATCCGCCTCTGGACGGACCGAAGCGAAGCTGAAAAGGCCGCTCAATACAAATCGGTGAATCAACCCGGCTCGATCTTCTATCTAGAGGGATTTCACGTTGATCCAGTCTACCTCCAAGACCAACGCGGTTATTCTAAGGTCACGCTCTCGAACATGAATCAGTATGTTTCATCACTTCGGGCGGACAAAGACTACGGCGTTTACTTTTCAGAAATCGACTACCTGAAACCGTATCTGGACACGCATCCCGAAGACCGCGACTTTCTACGGCAAGCCGTGAAAGACGGCCGCGTCGGTACTGGCGGTGCTTACAATCAATTCAACGAAAACACGATCGGCGGCGAGGCGATCATTCGTAACATTCTGTACGGACAGGAAATGCACCAGGCGATGCTGGGCCGCCGGGCGGAATCGCTCGCTCTGTGGGACGTTTTCGGCCACGCTCCGCAGATATCGCAGATCGCCCGGAAATCGGGTTTTACGGGCATCACGTGGTCGAAGAAGATCGGGGGCTTTGAGCCATTTTTCTACGATTATGCGTTGGATGGATCACGCCTGCTCCATCGCCGCGTCGATTATGCGTATTCGTTTTCGGGTTTTGGCAGCGGCAAAAACTATTCGTTCGACAACTTCCTCGCGATGACCGAGCGTAAGTTTCAGGAAACCCGGAGTTTTGGGTCGAACGTCGACCTAAGAATAAACGCGGCTGATTTCACACCGCCGTGGACAAACCTTGCCGGGAGAGTCGAGAATCTGCGACAGAATCGCCCCAGTATTAACACGACCGGACAGGCGCAGGATCTGTATTTTCGGGCATTGAACAAAGAGATCGCCGACGGAAATGTGAAGCCGCCGATCACGTCGCGTGACAAGTTATTCTTTCACGTCGGCGTAAACATGGCTCGCTCCGATCTGAAGATGGGTCAAAGACTCGCCGAAAACGCGACGCTGACGGCCGAAAAGTTCGGTTCGATCGCGTACCTGCTCGGTGCGAAATATCCCGACATGGCGCTCGACAAGGCGTGGCGGCAGATATTTTTCGGCTCGCACCACGACGCGATCACGGGAACGCCGAGCGACTCGGCGTTTTTGGATTTAGTTTTAGGCTATCGAGAGGCGACCGAGTTATCGCAAAGTGCTCTGGATGATTCGTTGAAATTTATTGTCAAACAGATCAACACCAATCCAAAACCCAA
>JAYVUD010000093.1:0-4264 GCA_043788335.1 Chloracidobacterium sp.
TTTTGCCTTCTTCGTCTCGGCCTTTTCAGCCATCGCCTTCTTGACCGTATCTTTGCCGGCGGCCTTCGCTTCTGCCTTTGCGGCCAGCTTTTTGCCGACGGGTCTCGTCGCTATGGAGGCCGCGATCTTCAGTTCCTTTTCGGTCTTCGGCTTGTCATCGCTTGTCACCTGAATGGTGATGTGGCAATAGTGCCGCTGCTCGCGATAGGCCCGGCCCTGCGGTGCCGGACGCATACGGCGTCGATTCTTGGTCGGCCCCATATCGATGAAGCACAGGTTGACCCAGAGATCGTCCGGATCGATCGCGATGTTCTGCTGTTCGGCGAGGAATGTCGCATTTGCGATCGCTGAGTTCAGGCATTTCGAGATCGGCAGGGCCGCCCGTTTGTCCGTAAACTTCAGGATCGACAACGCTCGCGACACATTCTGTCCGCGGATCATATCGATCACGAGACGTGCCTTACGCGGCGAGCCTTTCAAATATTTCGTTTTTGCTATCGCTTCCATAATCTTTGTTAATTGTTGATTGTTATTTGTTAATTGACCGCTTACCCATCAATTAACGGTTAACAATTAACCATTTACTATTTCCGTTTCGCCATCTTCTCCGCTTTCGTTCCGGGATGTCCCTTAAAGACCCGTGTCGGCGAAAACTCACCCAATTTGTGTCCGACCATATTCTCAGTCACAAAGACCGGGATGTGTCGCTTACCGTTGTGGACCCCAAAGGTCAGGCCGACCATATCCGGCGTAATAGTCGAGCGTCGTGACCAGGTCTTGATCGCCGGCGGTTTCGGTCCGCCCTCCAGGATGCGACGCAGCACTTTCTGCACGCTGAGGTCGATGAACGGTCCTTTTTTTAATGAACGTGGCATAATTCAATTTTAGATTGCCGATTGCGGATTGCGGATTTATTCATTTTCCGTTTACCGATCTGCTCTCAAATTCCTTAACTTTCCGGATTAACCCATGTTGATTGAGGCCTAATATCCGCAATCCGCATTCCGCAATCCGCAATAAAACTACTTCCTTCTTCTATCCTTCACGATCATATTAGTCGTGCGTTTATTGCGCCTGGTCTTGTAACCTCGTGTCGGTTGTCCCCAAGGGGTTACCGGGTTTCGTCCACCGGAGGTTTTACCCTCACCACCACCGTGCGGGTGATCGACCGGGTTCATGGCGACACCGCGAACTTTCGGGCGGCGGCCCATCCAACGCGAGCGGCCTGCTTTACCTAATGAAACGTTTTCGTGTTCGGTGTTGCCGACCTGTCCGACCGTAGCCATACAAACGACCGGCACCTTGCGGACCTCGCCCGACGGCATTCGAAGCTGGGCATAATCGCCTTCCTTCGCAACGATCTGAGCAAATCCCCCGGCCGAACGGACCATCTGACCGCCCTTACCCGGCCGCAGTTCAATGTTGTGAACCGATGTACCGAGCGGGATATTCTTGATCGGCAGCGCATTTCCCGGCAGGATATCGGCTTCCTCGCCGCTCAAGATCACCGTTCCGACTGTCAGGCCGAGCGGCGAAATGATATAACGCTTTTCGCCGTCAAGATACGTGATCAGGGCAATGTGTGCCGAGCGGTTCGGATCGTATTCGATCTGCGAGACCTTTCCCGGAATGCCGGCCTTGTCACGCTTGAAATCGATGATGCGGTAATGACGCTTGTGGCCCCCGCCGCGTCGACGGATCGTGATACGTCCGTCGCTGTTGCGTCCTGAAATTCTCTTTTTTGGCTCGAGCAGTGATTTTTCGGGTACTGCGTTCGGAGTCAATTCATCGCGGGTCAAGTACGTTTGGTAACGCCTCGCCGGTGATGTCGGTTTTAATCTCTTGATTCCCATAATTCCATTTTGGATTTTGGATCGCCGATCTTGGATTCGGTCTTCAATCGAAAATCCAAGATCTAAGATCTAAAATCGTTAGATCGCCTCAGCGTAATCAATCATCGGCTCGCCCTTTCTGAGGGTCACGTATGCCTTCTTAAATCCGGGGCGGCGACCTTCGATGCGGCCGCGTTTCTTGACCTTGCCGTCGTACTGCACGGTGCGGACCGATGCAACCTTGACGTTGAAGATCTCTTCGATCGCTCCCTTGATATCGGGCTTGGTCGCCTTTTTATCAACGCGGAACGTCAAAACCTGTCCCTGTTTACGGTTGCTGTTCTCTTCGGTCGAATCCTCTTTGAGGATCACGCTCTTTTCCGTAACGACCGGCGACTTTAATATGTCCCAAACTCCAATCTTACTCATTGTTGGTCGCCTCCTCTGTGGCTTCTACCGCCGGTGCGGCATCAACCTTTGCGGCTTTCGGCTTTGCTGCCTTCTTCACCTTGGGTGCATCTTCCGCCGACGCTTCGACCGCAACTTCCTTTTTAGCTGCTTTCTTTGCCTTCGGCGCCTCTTCGACTATTTCGACCGGTGCCGAGGCTTCGGCTGTTGTCGCCTTGCTCCCCTCACGTTTCGGATCGAGCAGGTCGTTCAGTTCTTCAACCGCCGACTTCGAGATCAAAAGCTTTTCGTGATAGATAATGTCGTAGATGTTCAGCCCGAAACTGTTCGTGACCTTGGTCTTTTCAACATTACGCGACGAAAGGATCAAATTCTCGTTATCGAGTGAATCGATGATAAGCGTCTTGGCTCGTTTTTTGTTCTCGACCAGTCCGAGTGTTTCGAAAACGCCGATGAATTCGCTCGTCTTCGGGTTTTTCAGATCAAAATCCTCGATCACGATAATGTTGCCTTCGCGAAGCCGTTCCGAAAGTGCCGAACGCAGTGCACCGCGTCGCATTTTCTTCGGCATCTGGTACGACCAGTCGCGTGGCTGCGGTCCATGAACGTTGCCGCCGCCTTTCCACAGCGGTGACCGGAGCGAAGCGATACGTGCACGGCCCGTTCCTTTCTGCTTCCAGAGCTTGCGGCCC
This sequence comes from Chloracidobacterium sp., assembly GCA_043788335.1. Lineage (GTDB taxonomy): Bacteria > Acidobacteriota > Blastocatellia > Pyrinomonadales > Pyrinomonadaceae > OLB17. The sequence goes on from JAYVUD010000093.1 coordinate 2,933, forward strand.
GAACCCGACACGTTGCCGCGGGTCTTCGTGGCCGACGTACCCTGACGTCCGTTCGCCTGATAATTGACGACCGCAGCGTGGATCAACGACTCGTTCAGCTCGACGCCGAACACGGCGTCTGAGAGCGTGACTTCCCCGACCTCTTTATTCTTCAAATTGCGAACCTTTACGGTAGGCATAATATTCTCCTGTTTAGAGTGCGGGCTTTAGCCCGTAAGAACGCGATGAATCGCGCACTCTAGCTCTTCTTTACAATTACCAATCCACCGTTCGGTCCCGGTACAGCACCGCGAACCATCAACAGATTGTTTTCAATATCAACCTTGGCGACCGTCAGTCCGCTGACCGTGATACGGGCATCGCCCATGTGGCCCGACGATCGGGTTCCTTTAATAACACGCGACGGATATGCCGACTGGCCGATCGAACCCGGTGCACGAACGTTCATTGAACCGTGCGATTCCGGACCACGTGAAAAGTTGTGGCGTTTGATCGTTCCGGCAAAGCCGCGTCCTTTTGACTTGCCCACAACATCGATCTTGTCGCCATCAGCGAATAGATCGACCTTGACCTGGTCTCCGATCGCAGCTTCCGGGGCGTCCGTCAGACGAAGTTCTCTGAGAACGCGAGTCGGGGGCAAACCTCCGCCCGTCTTTTCAAAGTGGCCGCGAAGCGGCTTCGTCACATTCTTCATACGGATCGGCTTGTCTTCGACAAGTCCGAGCTGAACGGCGTTGTAGCCGTCGGCTCCCGCCGCACTCTTTGTTTGGACAACGACGCACGGCCCGGCCTTGATAACGGTTACGGGTGTGACCGTTCCGTCCTCAGCAAAAAGCTGCGTCATTCCAAGTTTTCTACCAATGATTCCGCTAATCATAATCTTTATGTTCGTCGTTCGTTGTTAGTTGTTCGTTGCAGGTTCATCTCTTAACAACGAACCCCGAACAACGATCCACGAACTAGCCTTTGCCAAACGCCTTGATCTCAACATCAACACCGGCCGGCAGATCCAATTTCATCAACGCATCCACCGTTTCGGCGGTCGGATCGAGAATGTCCATCAAACGCTTGTGCGTTCTGATCTCAAACTGCTCACGCGATTTTTTGTCAACGTGGGGCGACCTCAGTACCGTCCATTTATTCTTGACGGTCGGTAGGGGGATCGGACCTGCTATCCGTGCCCCCGTTCTCTTCGCCGTATCTACGATCTCAGCAGTGGACTGGTCCAAAACACGGTGATCGTAGGCCTTTAACTTGATGCGAATCTTTTCGTTTAACATATCTTTCGTAGAACAGACTTTCGAGTCTGTTCATAGGGCAGGCTGGAAAGCC
>JAYVUD010000094.1:0-18225 GCA_043788335.1 Chloracidobacterium sp.
TATCAATGTCGTGGCCGCACAAATAATGTAACGCAACTGTAAGATGCTCCGCGTGTTTCCATGCGTCCCGTGATATCGTTCCGTTCTCAAACCCACGAACGACCTCGCCGATCTCGTCCTCGGTCTCAAACCTTGGTTTCATAATTATCACCTCAACTTAGCGTTCCAACGATTTACGACCTGATTCTTATCCGTCGGCTCTTCCTTTGCGTTCTTCGCGGCTTAGCGTGTGATCTTTGTGTCTTACGACAAAAGAACGGAGCTTCACGCAAAGCCGCCAAGTTCGCAAAGAAGATCCGAAGACGATGCCAAGCCAAATTGATGAACGAGCTCATTACAACCAAAAGGGTCGGCCGAAATACTTTCGCTTTATCCTTGCCCAAACATTGGGACACCAATGAATTATCACCTCAATAAACAAAGGAACGGAACGATTTATCATCATTCCGTTCCCGTCGAACTGAATAGCCATTTACATCAGCATCACGCGGCCACCGCCTGATCCTCGTACTCGATCTCGTCCATAAACAGATACTTGCGCCACGACGGACGGTTTTCTGCATAGTGGCACAAGAGGACGTGGTCGAGGCCGAGCCGGAGCAGCTTTTGCGAGGTCAGCAGCGGCATACGAGCCTGTTCCGGCGTGCGGTTGCCTTTACGCTGGTTGCATTTTACGCAGGCTGAGACCAGGTTGTGCGGCGTCGATTCGCCGCCCTGTGCCCGCGGGAAAATGTGGTCGAGCGTCAGGTCCTTGGCGTGTTTGCTCTCACCGCAATACTGACAGCGGTAACGGTCGCGGATATAGATACGTGCGCGCTTCATCGTCGTTTCACGATTGTTTCGCCGCACGTGAACGTAATGACGCAGCCGCACCACGGACGGCACCGGAAAGGTGGTCGACGGTGAATGCAGGACATTATCGCCGTCGTTTTCCTCGACGAATACCGCGCCGCGAAACCATAGACAAACGGCACGAGCCACGCCGACAGTACCCAGCGGCTCGTACGAAAAATTTAACAGCAATACACGACCTGTAAGTAACACTCCTCTCCTCCTATATTTTTCTTTTTGTAATGTAATATTTAACGGCAGTTAAACGCAAGCACAATATATTGTTGCGTGACACTTTTGTTAAACAATATGTTCAAGTTTTGAGTTCCGGCTTTGGCTAGCAAATGCATAAGCACCGGGCCAGATGAAGCCGGAACTCAAAACTACCCCTTGACGCAGATCACCTGTTTGAGTTCCGCGACGATCTCGACGAGGTCAGACTGGGCACGCATCACCTCCTCGATGTCCTTGTAGGCACCGGGGATCTCGTCGATGACGGCTTTGTCCTTGCGGCACTCGACGCCCGCGGTCTGGGCTTCGAGATCGGCACGGGTGAACCGTGCTTTGGCCTTTGTACGTGACATTTTACGTCCCGCACCGTGCGAGCACGAACTGAACGACATCGGATTTCCGAGCCCCTTGATGATGAACGATTTCGCCCCCATCGAGCCCGGGATGATGCCGTAGACACCGTTTCCCGCATTGATCGCGCCCTTTCGCGTAATGAACACCTCGTCGCCGAAATGCCGCTCGACCGCCACATAATTGTGATGACAGTTGACCACAAACGGAGCGCGGTCACTCTTGTCCGCATAGCCGGTTCCTCCGGCGAGACCGTCCTTGGCAAACGACAGCTCGACAGTATCCGAGCTTCTTCGCGTCGAAGCGACGCTCATGCGGACAGGAGTGTCCGCGCTCCATCCGAACATGCGCTCGAACGAGCGGATCAGCCGTTTCATCATGATCTCGCGGTTGAGCATCGCGTACGACTGTGCCCAGACCAGGTCGTGCCAGTACGCCTTAAACTCGGGCGTCTCGGTCACAAAATAGGCCAGGTCGGCGGCCGGCAGCGTGTTCAGGTCGTGCAGCGATTTTGCCGTTGCGATATGACGCGTCGCGACCTCGTTGCCGATGTTACGCGAACCAGAGTGCAGCATCAGCCAGACACGGTCCTCAGTATCGAGACAGACCTCGATAAAGTGGTTTCCGCCGCCGAGCGTCCCGAGCTGTTTCATCGCCTTTCGCTCGCGGTCCTGCACGCCGGGGTGCAGCCGGCCAAATTCGGCCCAGCCTGCCCACGCGAGCGATTCGTCGACCGGGTTTTTGTGTTCGTTAAACCCGACCGGGATCGCCCGTTCGATCTCGTGGCGAAACTCCGCCATCTTGCGATCCAGAATTCCGCTCTTAAACGGCGTTTTGACCGCCATCATCCCGCAGCCGATATCGACGCCGACCGTTGCCGGGATCACCGCGTTCTTGGTCGCGATGACCGACCCGACCATCGAGCCTTTGCCCAGATGTGCGTCCGGCATCAGTGCGACGTGCTTGAAAATGCACGGCAGACGCGAAACGTTGCGGAGCATATCGGTCTCGTCGCTCGACAGCGAGTGCGTGACCCACGAGAGGACGTCCGCCGTCCCGCCGATGATGTTTAGTTTGTTATGTGGCATATTTCCTCCTAGTCATTCAGATTTTACTCGCTTTATCCATTGGAGTTGTCCCTCAGTAAAGCGAACCTTGTATTCAACCCATTCGAAGTCGCCGTTCTCTCGACTGCCGTCTGAGGTATAAAACCGCAGATCGCCGTGAAATTCGAAATCGACGTCCTTCGTTTTGGTCTGGTAATGACGGTGCATATGAAGTATCAACCGTCCGCGTTTTGTGATCGTGTATTCATCAAGAAGGCGCTCGAGACTCTTTGTCTGAAACGATCTTTCCTGAAATTTACAGTCCGGCAGAGGGTATTCGCACCGTATCGTATCGAACATTCCCATGTGATACCTCCTTACTTTGATTGTAAAATGTGGTCGGCCGGGCGGGACTCGAACCCGCGGTCCCTTGCTTAAAAGGCAAGTGCCTTAAACCAACTTGGCCACCGGTCGAGGCGGGGCAAACGCGGCACGCCGCACGGCATCGACGGGCGGCGGACAAGCAAGTTTTGCAAAAACGTATGAGACAGAAATTGTCTACTTGTCCGCAACGCCCTCGCCGATACGGCGGCCGCGTTCGTGTTGGTGAGATCAGGTCAGAACCGCCTGCGTAAGCGGGCGGGCTCCGACTTAAATTGGTGGACGCTCTTGGTATCGCACCAAGCTCTTCGGCTCTTCAGACCGACGCTGATCTGTCTCAGCTAAACGTCCGTAGCTAACTGTCAGAACCACCTGCGTTAGCGGGCGGGTTCATTCTCCGCGGCGAACTGTCAGAACCGCCTGCGTTAGCCGGTGGGTTCATTCTCCGCGGCGAACTGTCAGAACCGCCTGCGTTAGCGGGTGGGTTCATTCTATGGCGGGGCCGAACGGACTCGAACCGTCATCGTCTTCCTCGACAGGGAAGTGCATACGCCTTTCTGCCACGGCCCCGTGGCGATTTTGGATTTTGGATTTTAGATTTCGGTTCCAATCCAAAATCCAAAATCCCAAATCTAAAATCGAACTGGGTGGATCGGCCGGATTTGAACCGGCAACGGCTTCATTCACAGTGAAGTGCTCTACCGATTGAGCTACGAACCACAAGAAGTGTATGGGCGACAAAATTGAAGCGACATTTTGCTGAGCTACATTCTTTCGAACGGCCGGACTTGAACCGACGGCCCTCTGATAGTTAGTCAGGTGCTCTTTCCATGTAGTCGTCTTCGGCATTCGCCCAAGAATGGAGCAGGTAATCGGATTTGAACCGATGATTGCCGGTTTTGCAGACCGACGCCTTTGACCGCTTGGCTATACCTGCAGGTAGTTTTCGATTATGGATTTTCGATTTGCGATTGATTTAACAGATCCAAGATCGGCGATCCAAGATCCAGAATCGATCTGGTCCGGGCAGCAGGATTCGAACCTGCGAACACTTGTTTCCAAAACAAGCCCATATAGCCTCTGTGGAACGCCCGGGAATTGCTTTTTTTGTTGGCTTCGGGGAAAGGACTCGAACCCTTATTTCCTGATTCAGAGTCAGGGGTCCTGCCGGTTAGACGAACCCGAATTGAAAAATTGGTAAAGACGGCAGGACTCGAACCTGCAACCTTCTCGTTCGTAGCGAGATGCTCTGATTCCGTTGAGCTACGTCTCCGTGTGTAGTGGTCAGTGGTCGGCGGCCAATGGGCAACGGTAGCCGAGCTCGGATCGGTCACGGTCGTCCACTGGCCGTCGATCACCCCGATGGTCAGTTTTCAGTGGTCAGCATACTTTCTGATCACTGACCACCGGCCACTGACCCCTGTTTTACGGCTATTCAGTTTTCAAACATCAAAAGTAAAAGGAGCGGTTTACCCCGCGATCTCTCAGTGATCCGGCGTAACCGCTCCTAAAATATCCAAAACGCCATTTACGAGCGTTCTGCTTTCGATGTTTCGGGAGCGGGAATGCCGCTCCCGCAATATCAAGTAAGTTGTCGCGAACGGTCGATACCGTTCGGTTTGGGCTGATGATTTAGCTGTTCGACGCCGAGACATAATGCACCGCTGGGGGCAAAACTCGGCCACGTATCTGTGCCGGCCGTTCTGCCCGTAAATGGTGCTGATGTATGTGTCATCTCGCGAATCATAAAAATCATCTCCAACGATCTCCGCCCACCGTGGTGAGCGAAGTTGGATTATAAACACAGGTCAAAATCGCCTGTCAAGCATTTTTTTTCAACTTTTTTCAGAAAGTGGGAATTTTGGCTAGAAATGACGGTAGCCTTTCGGTTCCAAAACCGACGTCTCGCCGTCGCTGATAACTTCAATAATTGCAACGTTTGCGGTCACCTCGCCGATGAGCGTTATTTTGTGGTTTTCGGGCAGCAAAATATTTTTTTCGGGCGAAGTGAAAATAAGCTCGAAATCCTCGCCGCCGTTCAGTGCCATCTGCAGGCACTCTGCCGCGTCGAAATGGCCGTTCAGTTCGACGTCTACTGGCACACGGTCCGCATAAATACGGGCACCGACGCTGCTTGCCTCGCAGATGTGTGCGAGATCAGACGATAGTCCGTCGCTGACGTCAATCATCGAGGTGACTAAACCTAGTTGTTGTAATAGTTTAGCAAGCATTAGCTGCGGCCGCGGTTTAAGCTGTCGCTCAAGTAAAAGCTCACCTTTTCCGTCACTGGCCGCATCGGTTTCGAGCATCCTCAGGCCGCCCGCCGCACCGCCCAGCGTACCGCTGACATAGATCGAATCTCCCGGCCGGGCACCCGAACGCATTCTTGCCTTACCTTTCGCGACCTCGCCGCCCACTATCGAATCGATCACAACGCCGCCACGCGAGATCGATATGTCGCCGCCGACGAGTTCGACGCCATATTCACGGGCGAGTTGATGCCAACCGTCGTAAAATCTCTCGACAAAATCTGCCCGCCATCGCTTCTCCGGAACTGCGATCGATGTCATCGCCCAAACCGCGGACGCACCCATCGCGGCGATGTCGGAGAGGGAAACAGCCAGAGCCTTGTGCCCGATAGATTCCGGCGTTGCCCATTCGAGCCGGAAATCAACATTTTCCACGAGCATGTCCGCGGTCACGACCATATCTTTCAAGGCATTTTTTGGCAGCACGGCACAGTCGTCGCCGACGTGCCGCAGGCCGTAGGTTTTCGTGAGGTGATCGATGAGCTCAAATTCGGTTCGCATTAAACTGCTATTGACACAAGTGCATTAACTACATACAATAACGCCTGGCTAGATTACAAAAAACTTTAACACATTCCCCGCAGCGATGGCACAAGAACCTGTAGTAATACCTGAGAAAATATATTTCAAGATCGGCGAGGTCTGCGAACTCCTTGACGTACAGGCTCACGTGCTCAGATATTGGGAAACCGAGTTTGGTATGCTATCGCCGCAAAAGAACAAATCCGGCCAACGCAGCTATCGCCGCCGCGACGTCGAGATCGCTCTCCGCATCAAACAGCTTCTCTACAGCGAGATGTTCACTATCGCCGGTGCCCGCAAAAAGCTCCAGCAAGAATCTCGCGATGGCAATAAGCCAAAAGCAGAGCCGGCACCGGCCGCAACGCCTGTCCCGACGCCCGTCCCGGCCTCTACTGCTATCTCTACCGCGACCTCTGCCGGGTACACCAGAACGAGGCGGATCGATGCACCGATGCTCTTTGACGCCGGCTTCACACGCTCAGAGACCCCGCTGGAACCGCCTTTGCCGTTCGATGAGCCCGCTAGCCTTAGTGGTTCACAGCAGGACGCGGTAAAGCTCCTTGCACAGCATTTGCTCGAGCTCCGCGAGATGCTCAAACCGAGATCGGCTGAAAATCGCTGAGTTTGACAATTGGCCACGTTAAAACTAATCTAACAATTCGATATTTCGGGACGTAGCGCAGTCTGGTAGCGCGTTCGCTTGGGGTGCGAGAGGTCGCTAGTTCAAATCTAGTCGTCCCGACCAAATACAAAAAGCTCACGGTACACGAACGTTCCGTGAGCTTTTTCATGAGTAAATCGTAAACTGCTAGTCCGCCTTCGATTCCGCGTCGGTCGGCGTATTTTCATTATCATGCTCGATCTCGACTGCCGGCGGAAACATTTTTCGTTGTAGCCGGACGACCGCAAACTGATCGAGAAACACGATTACACCCGCACAAACCACTAGGATCACGCCAAACAGCGGCCCGATCGAAAAGCTGCCGTCCCAGAGACCATTGGCTTTTTTGAAATGAAAAAATGCCTGGTCGAGCCAAAAGTAATGTAACAGAACAAAAAACGAAAAATATCCGAGCGTTGCCCACATCGCCCACGCTTTGCCGCGGAGCCAGAGGATGACATTACCCATTATCAACATCACGACCGTCGAACCCAGCAACAGCGACCACGCGAGGCTATCGTGAAAGGTGTACGCCGCGGCCGCCGCCGACGGCTGCCCGATGCTCTGCAGCCAACTCCACGCGTAATAAATAAAAAACGCCATCAGAGACGTCGAAACCGCCAATATCCCGATGAAAAATTTGCTGATCATAAGCAATAGTTAGCACATAACCACGACTAAAACAAAAGGCCGGCCGGATAATGCCCGGCCGGCCTGTATCTATGCTACTGTCGGCTGCCTATTCCGGCTTGACGACGACATAGGTCGTCTGGCCTCGCCGCGAGACGAGCAGCAGGACAGGTTTGTCGCCGGCATTGTCCAGCGCCGCCTTGGCGTCTGCGACGCTGCTAACGGGTTTGCGGTTGATCTGGAGGATGACGTCGCCGCGGGCCATTCCGGCGTCGGCGGCCGGTCCGTTCTGGTCGAGTTCGGAGACGACCAACCCTTCGGCCGAGTCGAGCCCGAGCTGTTTGGCGATCTGCGGTGTCACCGGCTCAAGCGTGAGCCCGAGTTTACCGCCTTGATCTTTGGGCCCGTTGCTGTCACCCTCGCCCTTTCCGGTTAACTTTTTGGCATCTTCGGGGTTAAACTCGTCGAGCTTTGCCGTGACCTCTGACTCTTTGCCGTCGCGCAAAATGGTCAGTTTGATCTCGGTTCCCGGAGCCGTACTGGCGACCTTATTACGCAAAACGTTGCTGTCTTCGAGCTTTTCGCCGTTGATCGCCGTGATGATGTCGCCGAGTTTGACGCCCGCCTTGTCAGCCGCGCCTCCGGGTTTGACGCTATTTACCAATATTCCGACCGAATCCTTGAGACCGAGTGCCTTGGCGGCGTCGTCCGACATGCCCTGTATCCCGATGCCGAGCACGCCGCGGTGGACCTTACCGTCCTTGAGTATTTGCTCCATCACGGATTTGGCCATGTTCGACGGTATCGAAAATCCGATGCCGATGCTGCCGCCGCCGTTTTCCGAGGCGATCTGCGAGTTGATCCCGATCAGTTCGCCCGCCAGATTGACCAGTGCTCCGCCTGAGTTTCCGCGGTTGATCGGGGCGTCGGTCTGGAGAAAATCTTCGTAATTTGTGCCGTCACCGAGACCGGTCCGGCGGCCTTTGGCCGAAATGATACCGGCGGTCACCGTTTGGCCGATGCCGAGCGGATTGCCGATCGCGAGCACGATGTCTCCGATACGAACGCCGTCCGAATTTCCGAGCGTCAGAAACGGCAAGCTCTGGGCCTCGATCTTTAAGACCGCGAGATCGCTCGGCTTGTCGGTTCCGACGATCTTGGCGTCGTACGATTTGTTGTCGCTCATGAGGACGGTGATCTTTTCGGCACCGTCGACGACGTGATGATTGGTAAGGATCGAACCATCGGCCGAAACGATAACGCCCGATCCGAGCCCGCGCTCGACCTGCGGACGCTGATTTTGGCCCGGGCCCTGGCGCGGAACGAGATTCGGGAACTGATGAAACATATCCTCGGGCATACCCTGCTGGTTCTGCGTCACTTTTTCCTTGCGTTCCGCCACGATCCGCACTACGGCGGGCGATGTTTTGTCGACGATATCAGCGTACGATGTACGCACACCGTCGACGACCAACGGCATCGCCGGAGCCTGAGCCTGCGGCGGAGCCTCGCCCGTATTTGTCAGGCTTGCCTTGCAGGCCGCACCGATCGACGCGGCAACAATTAATGCGGCCACCACGAATTTACTTTTAAACATCGAAAGTATCTCCAAAAACGTCACTTAAATTCAAAAACATTACAGAATATGGGAGAGTATTCAACACTGTAAAAAGCTATACGTCCGTGCTCCGGCCGAAGTTCGAAATTTGTGCAATTCGAGCTCGCGATCAGGCGTCGGATAATTTGGGGGTAATGTCGCGGAATATGTATCCGAGCGATTTATAAACCAGCTTAGAACATAGAAACGCGGGCGAATCGTAGCTTTCCACATACGAATACTCGACCAGGTCCATACCGATAACACGTTTCTTTTCAGCCAGTTTGCGTATCAAAGTTAGAGTTTCGTACCAACCCAGTCCGCCCGGTTCGGGTGTTCCGGTCGTCGGCACGATGCTCGGATCGAGCCCGTCGATATCAATCGTCAGATAAACGTTTTCGGTCAGGCCGTCGATCGCCTCATCGATCCAGTCGGTCCGTCCAACGATGTCGCGTGCCCATAGGATACGGGTCGGCAGTCCGCCTTTTAGCAAACGAGCCTCGTCGGCCGAGATCGAACGAATACCGACCTGGACCGACGGTATCCGCAGATCCTTGACCACCCGTGCCATTATCGACGCATGCGAGTGTGGCGTACCGTCGTACTCGTCACGCAGATCTGCATGCGCGTCTATCTGGAGAACGCTCAGGTTGTCGTATTTTTCGTTGTGAGCCTTGATGATCGGTGCCGAAACGGAATGTTCACCGCCGAGCATACAGATAAACTTATCCAGTTCGAGCAGCTTTTTGGAGTACGAATACAGGCCGTCCATCATTGCCGCGGGCGTCTCGCGTGCGACAAACTCGGGCAGCGTGTGGATGCCGACCTTGTAGACCTCGGCGTCCGTCTCGTCGTCGTACAACTCCATATTGCGTGACGCGTTGACTATCGCCATCGCCCCCGCACCGGTACCGGTGCCGTATGAGACGGTTCCCTCATACGAAACGGGCAGGACGAGCACTTTGGCGGTATCGATGTTGGAGTATTGCTCCTCGTCGATACCGCCAAAATTCATCGGTAGTTCTGCAGACTGACTCATCGTTTCAAATCCCGCGTTTACGGTACGTCTACGACGAGATCACGCCCGGCAAAGCTAAAGCTTGGACGTTTGCGTCCCTTCATAAACTTCGCCGCCGTCTGCGACAGTGCGGTAATGATCATCGGCAGGGCGATCGACGGATCGCTCGGGACGTATGCGGTCGTCGCTCCGCGGACGAGTTTGCCGAACACAGATGTGTGATTTCCACCAAACGAAGGCGTCCTGATCTCGAGCGGGCTACTGTCGGTCGTGATCGAGATGGCGTACTTATGTCCCCGCAGATTGGTCCGCGTGATGTATGACGAGAGCTCGGCGACGTTGATCAGATTCTGGCTGTTGGTGCTGCCCAACGTGATGATGCCGGAATTTCGCGTTTTCTGCGCGATCTGCATCATCTCCATCGTGTCCTGGGTCGTGTCGAACGAAATGCTGATCTTCTTTTCAAATTTCGCCCGGGCAATACCGATCGAGATCTCCGATCCGCCGAGGTCCGGGCAATACACCGGAATACGTGCCTTAAATGCCGAGGTTAATAGGCCGTCCTCATGGGCGATCTCCGAAAGCTCGCGGCCCATCAGATGTAGAAATTCACGTACCGAGTACGGGCGGGTGAGATCAAGCTGGTTGATCACACTGCCGATCCATTCGTCGGCTTCCTGATATTCTTCGCGGTTGGCGAGAATGTCGCCGAACCGCATTACATCCGACGCATCGAGTTCCTCATCGTCCATGCTCGGGTGAGCCTGGTAATGATTGCGCCCGAGGATCTCGTGAATGTCGTGATAGAGCACTGTTCCGGACAGGACCAGCACGTCGACAAACCGGTTCTTGATCACGTACGCCAGCAGGCGACGCATCCCCGACGTTATCAGGTTGCCCGATCCACATAGGTAGATCGTCGAATTGTCGTCGAGCATGTCGAGCCAGATGCGATGTGCCTCGGCCAATTGTTTAGCACCGAATCCGGCACCTTCCATTTTTTCCAATAACCCCGCAACCGAGCGGTCTCGGTCGATCGGAACAGGCCTCGTCGGAACCGTCAAAAATTTCGAAGCCTTTGTTTTCTTTTGAACTGCCATAGTTTCTCCGCGAATAATTTAACGACACAGTGTCGTCTCTAAATAACTTTCCTTCTTACTTTGAGCCATTCGGCGTCAAATAGGTGTAACTGTCCACCTGATTCTCATAAAATTCGATCAAATTACTTCCTTCTGTGTTCGAGAGGTTTCCCTCTTTGATCCGCAGCATGACCGCACGCCGAAATGAGTCGTGCAATTGGACCGCGTCGAACCGCACGGTTGCCAGCGAATCGCCGAGCGTGGCACCGTAAATAACCTTTTTGATAATGTAGCCGTCCTCACCGATATAAATATGTGCCTCGTGCGGTACGCCGAACAGGTTGTGGTTGTTACCCATCACCTCCTGGTACGCGCCGACGAGCATCATCGCGAGATAGTACGGCTCATTTTTCACGAGCTTGTGCAATTCCAACACAGGCTTAACATCGTGAAGATCAACAAATTTGTCAACAATACCGTCGGAATCGCACGTTATATCGCATAGCGTAGCATATTCTGTGGGCTTTTTGTTGAGTTTATGAATTGGGATGATCGGAAACAGTTGTTCCAGTGCCCAGTTGTCGGGTATTGACCGAAATACCGAAAAGTTTGCCAGATACTTGGCGCACATTAGACGCCGCAGTTCATCAAACTCCTCGGAAACATACTTCTTTAACTGTGCAAATTGGTCAGCCTTTTCGCAGATGTCCCAAAAGAGGACTTCGCCCTTGCCTTTAGACTCGAGCGAGATCAGCCCGAGATTGAACATTGTAAACAGTTCCTCGCGATGCTCGATCGCGTCGTGGTAATACTCGCCGTAGTTTTTTGCGTTTATCGTATCCCGCAGATCAAACAGTTCTTTGACTACGACCGGGTCGTCCGATGTCATCTCCATCGGATGGTTATCTTCGACGACGGTCTCGATCTCGTCCTGGACATTGGTTACCAGGATCGCGTGATAGGCCGAAAGATAACGGCCGGATTCCTGAATGATCGTCGGATGCGGGACGTTTTCGTCATCGCACACGGTTTTGATGACATAGATTACGTCGTTCGCAAATTCGCGGGCATTGTAGTTTGCCGATGATTCGAACGAGGTCTTTGATCCGTCATAGTCGACCGCCATGCCGCCGCCGACATCGAGATACTCGATCGGGATCTTCATCTTATGGATCTTGGCGTACGTGCGGGCAGCTTCTTTCATCGCGTTCTTGATCCGCTTGATGTCGGTTAGCTGCGATCCGATATGAAAATGGAGCAACTTGAGCATATCGATCCGCCCTGCATCTTGCAGACGGCGGATGACCTCGAGTATCTCGGTCGTCGTCAGGCCGAATTTAGCCGCTTCGCCGCCCGATTTTTCCCATTTACCCGAGCCTTTCGAATAAAGTTTGACGCGGACGCCGATCATCGGTAATTTTGCGTCAGGGTTGATCCCGGAGATCTCCTCGGCGAGGTCAATCGTGTGATCGAGTTCGCTCATTTTCTCGATCACGATGACGACATTCTTGCCGGATGCCGCACCGGCAAAGGCGAGGCGAATAAAATCGCGGTCCTTAAAACCGTTGAGCACGAGCAGGCTCTCTTTCGATAATTCGAGACCGAGTGCCGCATATAACTCCGCCTTGGATCCGGCCTCGAGCCCGAAATTGTACCGCGAACCTTCGCGCAGATACTCCTCGATCACGGCGCGATTCTGGTTTACCTTCATCGGGTAAACGCAGAGGTGGCCGCCCTTGTATTCAAATTCCTTGATCGATTTTTTGAATGCGGTCTGGAGTTTGCGGATCTGGCCGAAAATGAGCTGCGGAAATCTGAGCAGTATTGGCGTGTTTACTCCGCGTTTCCGCAGATCATCGATGACCTCTTTGACATCGGCGGTCAAATTATCATTCTCCGGAGCGCGAACCACAAGATTGCCTTTCTTATTTACGCCAAAATAGTCTTTTCCCCAATTGTCGATACCGTACGTTTCGATTGTTTGTTCGATGACTGTGCTCAATATCTTGTACTCCCGCAGGGCAAACTGTTGAAACTTTGAACATTCAACAAAAACAACTAGCTTAATAAAAAACGTTGAAAAATCAAAGAGGCAATAAAAATGGGGCGTTCAGCACGAAATTATCCCTTTCGCATCATCGATGTGTGGCACAAACCTTGCAATGTACCGGCATTGGGAGACATGGCATCGTGCAAATAATGGACTTGCCTTAGAAAAATGGGAATTTCGGTCCGCTCATCCGGCCGAAATGCCGTAACTTGTCAAAGTCATATGCCAAATTATGTCACTTTTAGGTCAAATTGAACGAACTTGCGAGGGTTGATAAATGAAAGAGACACGTGAGAAGGGATTTTCGCTGATCGAATTGCTGCTAGTCGTGGTTGTCATTGGCATCGTTGCCGCCGTTGCTGTCCCGGCACTTCAAAAGGGGCTCCGAGCCGCCGAAAACGGCAACGCTTTTTCGACGATGCGAACGATCGCGTCGACGCAGGTTGGATACTATTCTCAAAACAACCGCTTTGGCCGTCTTGCGGAGGTCAATAACCTGCTTTCGCAGAGTCTGGGTAGCCTTTCGGGTTCGTCCCTAACTCGCGGAAAGTTCACGTTGGATATGACCCCTGCGTCACCCAGTGACGCGGAACTTAGAAACGGATTTACCATCACCGCAACCCGGAACGTAACTGGCGAAGGCGTGATCTATAAATACGAACTCACTCAGTCCGGCGAGATCAAGCAAATATTGCCCTAGTCCGTCGCACCTGCCTCCCTCTTCAAGCGAAACTCCACCACCAAGGGGTACACTGTAATGAATGTATTCGAAGACTTAGTCGTCGAACTAAAAGAAGAGAATTTACTCGAGAGCACTTTTATTGACCATCAGGGTCATTTGGATGACGACCGAGCGGATGACTCGGTTCTGGCGTCCGAACAACTCGATTTTGCTGCTGCCCCCGAACCACTGTCATCATTCTCGACGCCGGCCTGGCAACCTCGCGTCGAATTGGGCCTTGACCATAACGACGATATCCCGAACCATCGGACGACCGTCTCCGAGCCTGCAGAACTCATTGAGGAAACGACGGCTGCTGTAACCCTTCCGGTCGCTGACCCGACCGCACCTGCGATCACGATCGAGCAAAACGACGAACCTCTCGAAGCACCCGCCGCCGCCGCAGCAACAGACAAAACGAAAGCAGATCGTGAGTTTTTCAAAAAGCGCGCGGCCGGCGAAATGTCGAGCTTGAAATTGGTTGACGCGGTCCTCTCAGCCGTCGAGCGCGAGCATCTCAAGGTAGTGCCGCGAACCTATGATGACCTCGACGCCAAAAAGGCTCTCCACGCCTTTATGCAGGTCGCCGAGGATGTCTCGTCCGACGAGAACAAAAAAGCGGAGTTCAAACTGCTCCACGAGACCGAACTGTGGTGTTCGGCACTTGCCGCTCGTGACAAAAATATTTCGGTCGGCCACCTGCGTGTCTATTGCGAAACGTGCAAACCGATGCTCAGTTCGCAGGCGATGCTCGCAATGGCGAGATTTTACCGCAACCTGCCGTACGCCGAGATCGTCCGAGGAAAGTTTGACTTTATCATCACCCGTCTGTTTTCCAAGCCGCTCGACCTCGACAAGCGCGAGCTCCTATTTGGCCGCGATGCGATGTTGGGCCACGTCAAGACGCTCTATGCCGACTGGTCGAGCATTCCGCTCTATTCGACTGACGATGATGACTCTAATATCATGCTCACGGCTCTCAGTTTTGAGGAACTTGCCGCCGAGGCCGAAGTCGCCGCGACATTCGACGACCTGATCAGAAGCGATTTCTTTGGACGTCTCCGGATGTTCAAAGAGAGTATTGCCGAGTTGTTTTTCGCCCCGGCGGTCACCGTCGCCGCGATCGAGTGCAACGTACGCATCGGCAACGTTTACGTCGACCTGATCAATCAGGCTCGGACAAATATGGATGCCGACAGTATCCATCAGCGATTTGCGGAACTTGACGATCAGACCGTGTCAGAGGCAGCCGGCCGCTCGCTCGGGCTGCTCGATATTCTCCGCGAACGATCGCCCGCGAAACCGGCGCCTGCCGCACGGGAGGTCCAACCCGCCGCCGACCACCACGTCGAAACCGTTCACGAGTTTCACCACGCGATCGAGAGTCACGCCCACGTCGAGCAAAAACCTGTCGAGAGTGCGATCGCCAGGTCGGTAAAACGCAGCATTCGGTCGGTCAATAAGCTGTATGTTGTCTTTTCAGTTCTGTTGATAACGGTTTCGATCGGAATTTACATTTGGGCAAACTACTATGCGGCGCCGGTCGTTTCCAATGCCGGGGTCAAGACGCTAAGCTTTGAGGGTACCGATCTTGGAGACTTGGTAAAGGTTGCCCGACTCAGCGGCGATACGCTGTACATCGTCGCCCAACCGCCGTTCGACAATATGGCCAAGGAAAAGCAAAGCGATGCTCTTCTGCGTTTTTATCAGGCCGGAAACGATAGGGGATGGAGCAAGGTCAATTTGATGAATGACGAAGGAAAGACCATCGGGTTTGCCTCGTCAGGCAGACTGGAGATCTACTAACCCACGACCATTGTCCTTACCCAGGGCACGGGCAAACTCGCTGTTTGCCCAGAAAAAAAAGACCGTGCCAAACAGGCATGGTCTTTTTTTTATTTTCAGGCGCGGAAAAGGCGTCCATAACGTCTCCCACACCGTCATGAGCGCCTTTTCCAGTTTCCGGGAATCGGTTTTGGGGCCGCTTCCCGAACTTGTAGTTACTACTAACTTGCCAAGATAATAACCCGAAAATAATTGCTGCGTCAAGCAACATTCGCGAAAAAAATGACTTTTTTTCGAAACAATAATCATAACGGCGGTGTATTATCTGAAAATTAACATTAGAGTTTGCGTTTTATGCAGATTCTGACCTTCGAACCGTTATTTCTTGCCCGAGCAAACCTAAACATATGAAAAGATTGAACCTCGTCAAGTCACTTGTGGCATTCATCGTGCTGCAATCGTTCATTTTTCCGCTGGCATCATATGCCCAGATGTCGACCGCCGATGTCAATGCAGCGATCCGCAAAGAGGAAACTGAGAATTCCAAGATCATGCACACGCTGCATATCTTCAGCGATCTCTACGGACCCCGATTGACCGGCAGCCCGAATCATCTCAATGCCGCAAAGTGGGCAGCAGCCGAGATGAAATCGTGGGGATTTGATAACACGGCCCTCGAACCGTGGGATTTCGGCCATCCCGGCTGGGTAAATGAGCGAAACACCGGCCTTATGCTCTCGCCCGTACAGGACACTTTGACCTTTGAGGTGCTCGCGTGGACGCCGTCAACAAAAGGCATCGTGACGTCTGATGCATTCAGTCTTGTGGCCCCGCAGTTTCCGTCCGCGACCAATCCGAGCGTGATGCAGGGGCCGACTCAGGAGGAGCTGACCGCGTATCTCGACAGTATCGGTTCACAGGTCAAGGGCAAGATTGTGATCGTCGGCAAGCCAACCTTCATCGACCAATCGTTGACGCCCGCCCCGAAACGGATAAACGATGAAGACAATAAAAAACGTTATGATCCGACAAATACCACCCCCGGCGGCGGTTTTGGCGGCCCCGGCGGGGCAGGCCGCGGAGCACCACCCACGCCGCGTCCGGGAGCGTTGACGGCGGCACAGGTCAATGAGCAGATCGATAAGTTTCTGCTCGATAATAAGGTTCTGGTCCGCATCAACGAGTCTCAACTCGATCGCGGCGCTGTGCGTGCGTTTAATAACCGCACATTCGACATCACCAAGGTGGTTCCGACCGTTGTGATGCGTAACGAAGATTTTGGACGCATTTTCCGGCTTCTTGCGGACAAGACGCCTGTCAGGCTCGAGTTCGACATCCGCAGCCGGATCGTGCCCGAGGGCACGACGAGCTATAACGTCGTCGGAGAGATCACCGGAACGGACAAAAAAGACGAGGTCGTTATGCTCGGCGGCCACCTCGACTCGTGGCACTCGGCGACCGGTGCGACCGACAATGCCATCGGCTGTGCGACGATGATGGAAGCTGCCCGCATACTCAAGGCGATCGGCGTCAAGCCCCGCCGCACCATTCGCGTTGCCTGTTGGGGCGGCGAAGAGCAGGGCTTGCTTGGGTCAAAGGCATATGTCGAGGCTCATTTCGGCACATTCGAAAACCCGAAACCCGAGTGGGCCAAATTTAACGGCTATTTCAACGTTGACGGCGGAACCGGCAAAGCGCGCGGTATGAACATTTTCGGCCCGCCCGATGCGTCCGCCGTACTCAGAGACGCACTTGCACCGTTTTCCGACCTCGGCGTCGCGGGTGCCTCGAGCGGCAAGAGCCGTAATCCCGGCGGCACCGACAGCACGTCGTTTAACGCCGCCGGACTGCCCGGCATAGGCATTTCACAGGATCCGATCGAGTATTTCAACGTCACCTGGCACACCAATCTCGATACCTATGAACGCATTATCGAGAGCGACGTAAGGGCGTCGGCCATGGTCGTCGCCGGTGCCGTGTACGCTGTGGCAATGCGTGATGAGATGTTGCCGCGGTTTGCGGCGGCTCAAATGCCACCGCCGCCTCCGCCGCCGCCGGTTCCGACGCCGACGCCTTCTCCGAGCCCTCGCTCACGGCCGTAGCGCCGTCCGGGCATTTGACCGGTAGCCGCACTGAAAAGGCTCTTATGAAAATAAGGGCCTTGTTTCGGTTAAGCCATCGTTATCAGGACGGATAAGCTTGCGGCGTATTGATCTTCGGGGAGGGAAGAGGGTTATACACCGCCGAATCGATAATTGAGCCGGATCTTGTCCGAATCTTCGCCAAAGGACGATATTCGACCACTGCCGACTATGCCGAAGCCGTCCGCTGGTTACGCCCCAATTCGCAGTGTGGGGAAATTATCCGCATATGCCCGGAGCGGTGTGGCATTTGTCCTAACTACTTGTCTGATATTGAGCCACAATCGTTCCTTCGTTTTTCCTGAATCCTTTATTTTAGGGGGTTTCCAAATTTTCGCATTTGCGGCACGGCGCTTGCGATATATCTAATCGCCGGAGGGGAAAATCGTTACGAATCTCGAAGTCCGATGACGATAATGTTCCCGACCATCGCTCAAAATGTCAACAACTGCAATATATCTTCAGAACCCCCAAACCACAACCACCCCCATCACCTGTTAGTGCGTTCGCAATCGACGAGTCAGGACCCCTTCCGGCCTTCCAGATCTCCCCAAACGGGAGATCTTGGTGTTTATGGGGCCTGAATTAACTCCGATCCAAAGGACGAGTTTTGCAGAGTTAAATAGATGTGGGCAAAATACAGCGATGGGTTCAAGCCGTGTCAAATGTTCTGTCGGCCCGATCGGTGCATAGATCAACCCTTCATATCCGGCCCGCCGTCTAGAACCTCGCGGATCTTTTCGTTTAGCCGATCGGAGCTGAACGGTTTTCCGATAAATGCGGCATCCGGGTCGACCGCACCGTCGGCAAACACTATGTCGTCGGTGTATCCGGACATAAAGACCCCCTTTACCTCAGGCCGAAACTTCCTC
>JAYVUD010000095.1:0-4280 GCA_043788335.1 Chloracidobacterium sp.
GATTTGACCCCGACTTTATCTTCTCGCTCCCGACGGGCCGAATGGGCGTGATGGAGGGCGACTCGGCGGCTGTCGCGATCCACGGCACGCAGATCGAGAAACTCAAAAAAGAAGGCAAGGAACCGTCGGCCGAACTCCTCGCCGCGATGGCCAAGGTCCGCGAGACCTACGACCGCGAACTCGACGCCAAACACGCCGCCGCCCGCGGCCTCGTCGACGCCATTGTCACGCCCGAAGACTTGCGCAATACGCTGATCCTGGCTCTCCAGACCTGTCTGAACACCAACACCCCGCACATCGGAGCGTTTGTGTTGCCGCGGATACAGGATTGAATCTTCCGTTTGCGATCTCTACGGTAAATTATTTGGATTTCGCGATGTATTAGAACTTCTTCTCATCAAGCAGGGTCGAATATTTGCACAAATAGATCAGGGCTGGAGTTATTCATGTTTCCTCAGCCCCGGTTCGCGGCCCTGCTCTTTCCCCTATTCGTAATCTTGAATTAATTGCCTGACTTCCTGCGATTGTCTGGTTTGCAGAGCATTTGGCAGTTAGTTTCTACGGTCTTTCCGCCCGAGTGCCACGGGTCGATGTGGTCGGCTTCCATTTCGGAGATATCGAAGGGCTTCTTGCACATATTGCAAAGGCCTTTCTGCCGTTCAAAGACACGGCGTTTTGTTTTGTCGTCAAACCCGCGAAGGTTCAGGTGCTTTTCGTCGCCGGTGAGGATGTACGAGTAGATGCCTTTGTGGTTTTGGACTTCGTCGTCGTCGATTAGTTCGAGAACCTTTGCCTCAAGAACCTTTGCATCGTAGAGCTCGTCCTTAAATTTGTTATAAAGCTCGCCCCAAGCAATGCCTTTCATCTCCTTGCGATAGTTCGGGAACGTCGCTTTTACCCAACTAATGACCGACTGAAAGTAATTCCACAGAGCAACAGCGTTTGGATCGTGCTGGTGCTTTGACATGTAATCTTCGATCTTGCCTGTCGAGATCCAATCTATTGCAGTTGCGAGATAATCCTGACGGATAGCACTGCCGCTCAGGTAATCTCCCGCAAGTCCGTAGGCCGCGGAGCCGTTCCTGCTGAAATATCTCTTGGCATCTGTCACCCAAGGCCCGGAATAGACGGCGTTGCGGAGTTCCTGATCGAATAGTTTCTCGCCCGCGATGTTGATGATCTTAAACCACTCAAGTTTCTCGCTGTCCGTGCCTGTGCATTGATAGACCATCAGCTTGTAATCGAGTATCTGGGCTTGCTGGTCGTCTTGCAGATTGTGAAAGTAAAGCTGATTGAACGAAAAATCACCGGTCACATACTGGCAGATCGAGATCGTTCGCTGCTGTCCGTCGATCATCTCAAACTTACCGTCGGGCAGCACCGACCAATAGATCACATTTAGCGGAAAGTCGTGCTGAACAGAGTTGATGACCGCGTCCCGCTGCTTGTCTTTGTAAACGTACTCCCGCTGATACGGCGGCCGAATATCAAGTTTTCCGTCATATCCGACCACGCCGCCATCTTTATCGTCAGAATAGCCGCTGGTTAATTCCCGGATCGTTATTTCTTTGAGTTCGATTTTCATATGTTCTCCAAAGAGTCCCTGAAAGGGACAGATTCAATAGCGTCGGGAGCATCCCGACGATAGAATGCAATAATTATTCCGTCCCTGAAAGGGACGAATGAGCGATCTAATCCCAAACATACCGCTCGTCAAATTCCATATCGTATTTTTTATAGAAGGTCCGCATTTCATCTTCAAACATTTTCTGTTTGTGATGTTCTTTCTGATTGGCAATATATCTCTTGACGGCTGGAATCTGCGTGTATCCTAGCGAAAATGCTGAATAGCCATCCTGCCAGCCAAATTTACTGAGCATCGTGGATTTTGTTTTGATCCAACTCGATGACTCGCGTTTCACATCACCTATCAGATCCGGTACAAGATAATTTTTATTCAGTGAAATCAGTAGATGGCTGTGATTCGACGTTCCGCCAGCGCTTATCAAAACGCCTTTGTAGTTGCGCACGATGCCACCCATATATGCGTATAGTTCATCCTCGACTTCAGGTTGGATAAAGTTGAACCGATTCTTAGTCGAGAACACGATGTGCATATAACTGCTGTATAGAGTTTGTGCCATAGGTTTAGTGCATCGTCCCTGAAAGGGATCAATTTAATAGCGTCGGGTAACACCCGACGAAATCGTCAAGAAAATAGATTCGCGTTCCTGAAAGGGACGAATTCGTTCGGGTCTGTCATTCGTCCCTTTCAGGGACGCGGGCATTATCTGCATCGTTATCGTCGGGATTCTCCCGACGCTATTAAATCTGTGCCTTTCAGGCACCTGCGTCACGAATCGGTGAACTGTTTGGGTTCGGGTTTCATTTCCGTTTAATAATAATCCGCGAGTACGGGCAACGTGATTTGCCGTCCTTGGTTAACGCAATGTCCGTTCGGCCACGATGGTTCTTCGTTACGCCAATTTCTTTGCCCGAGTCGCCAGTCGGTATGCCTATCAGTTCAAATTGATCGGGATTGAACCTGTCGAGAAATGCGTCAGGCACACCCATCAAGTCGTAATAGTCGCACGGTATTTCACCCGTCTTGCCGACCTCAATCGCGTCGAGATTGTCGTAGCGGGGATACTCGGCAGCAGAGTATTTTTTATAGAGCGGCAGCAGCTCATGCCGATGTGGATTGTCCATATTGGTGAACCAGCGAACGCCTTTGACACGTATGTATTTCTTGCCATCGGCGTCAACACGAGAACTAGACGCTTCTAACGGATAGTGATCCGGAACACCGAATTCTCGATCACCGCTATGGATACTTTCGCCTAACCAAAGTTTACCGTCCTTTATCAGCTTGAAAACATCCCTATAGTGAACGGTATTCATGTTCCCAATAATTAGAAACTTCTTTTCAAATTTCACAAGTTGCGCAAGATATTCACGAAAGAGCGAAAATGGTGGATTGGTTACTACGATATCTGCCTGCTTTAGAATCTCAATACACTCATCACTGCGGAAATCTCCGTCGCCTTTTAGTTCTTTTATGCCTATCTCGTCGGGATTTGGGACTTTGTCACCGTTCTTGTCGCCGTAGTATTCGAGATAAATCGCGCTTTCCGAATCATTTTGGCTAAACAGATCGCGGCTCTGGTTCTTGTAACAAGTCGTGATCAGTTTCTTGAGCCCGAGTTCTTCGAAGTTGTGCGAAAAGTAGTGAAAGAAATTGCTCACACGCGGATCGTCACAGTTACAGAGCACGGTTTTGTCTTTGAAATGGTCTTTGTAATGCTTCAGCTCGCGTTCGATGTCAGGAAGCTGAGTGTAAAACTCATCCTTTTTGGCGTTTTTAGCGGAATGCAGGTTTTTGTTTAATGATTGCTTCGCCATTGGGTGTTAAATGCATATTACTGCAAAACCCTCTGACGTTCCATTGCTGTCAATAACCTTTCGATCTGGATACTCCCGCCGAATTCCTGAGTACAGCCGGGGAATTCCTGAGCACTCAGGGGAAATTCCTGAGTACAGCCGGGAAATTCCTGAGTACTCCCGGGGAATTCCTGAGCACTCCCGGGGAATTCCTGAGTACTCCCGGGAAATTCCTGAGCACTCCCGGGAAATTCCTGAGTACTCAGGAACGGCCATCTTGTGGTCAGGAATTGTCCTGGAACGCTTTTTCGTTGACATTTGCTTATGATTGGGAATAGACTTCACCCGTTCTACCCTATTCTTTTCCACGGAGGATTTCCTGAATGCCAGAAAAAGATTTTTATCCTGCTAGTATGGATGCTCGCGCGGCGTGGCATCTTAACTTTTACGATCAACTCAAGAATCACGGCTTCGCGTCAAAATATGGCGTTGCAGGCCCCGACGTCGATGCTATGAATGTTGCGTCCGATTGGTATCAATATTGGGTGACGGCACGACACACGATCGACGTCTACACCCAATCGATTACCAAGTACTTCAACACGATCGCCGGAAAAGACGCAACCGCCGACGCACCGAGTACTCCGGTACTCACATTAGCGGCACCGCCGGCCGAACCCAAGACCGGGATCGAAAAGCTCGCCCGCGATATAGCCAGAGATATCAAGGGAAGCACCATCTACGCCGAGGCAGATGGCGAAGCGATGGGTATTGTCTCGCCGTCGTCGTCCTCGATAATGCCTGCGGATATGAAACCGGCGTTCAAAGCGAGCACGCGGGTAAATTTTGAGGTTGGCGTTACGTTCAAGAAGGCGGGAATGGATGCTCTCCGTTTTGAG
>JAYVUD010000096.1:0-4669 GCA_043788335.1 Chloracidobacterium sp.
GCCAACTTCCGGGGCTCCGGCGGCGTGTCGCACCGTCGCAACAAATATCGGCTCTTGACACAAGTGGTACAATTGAAATAGAAGCCGGATATTTGAAAACGAGAACGGCGGGACGTTCTGTAAACCATACGCAGCACTAACGGCGAAAGTGGCATTTTCGCCGGGACAGGCGTGAAATAAAAAAAATGGCGGGACAGCGGGACAAATCGGGTTAACTCTAATGTTATCAAATATTTCTCTGTCCCGCGGCTTGTCCCGCGGGTGTCCCGAAAACGCAATGTGAAAAAACCGTGGGACAGTGGGACAAAACGCTCTTATAGCTATGAATGCAACAGTTAACTTGTCCCACCTTTTGTCCCACTTCAAGTATGTGTGGGACAAGGGACGGGACGACCGGAACGCTCTCGGCCATCGCTCGCGGAACGAGAAAAGCACGTAAATGACCCCTCTCAGATCCATGCGCCTGGTGCGATTCGCGGCAAGATTCGTTCTCGACAAACTTAAGCTTGTCCGCCGCCGCCTCGGCTAGTATGTTAATCTGTTGACATTGCGTTTTACGGAAAGCACCTAATATTGATGAAGCCATTTAAGATACGAGACATCCTGATCGACCCGCCGCTTATCCTGTCGCCGATGGCGGGCGTGACCGACTATACGTTTCGCCGTTTGATAAAGCGGCGCGGCGGCGTCGGCCTGGTCGTGTCCGAGTTTATCTCGGTCGAGGGTCTGACGCGTAATAATCCGAAATCGAAACGCCAGATGCGGTTTGACGAGGAGGAACGGCCTTACGCGGTGCAGATCTTTGGCGGGCGGCCCGAGCGGATGGCGTTGGGTGCCGAAATGGCTCAGGAGGTCGGAGCCGACATTCTGGACGTCAATTGCGGCTGTCCGGCGCCAAAGGTGGTCAAAAACGGCGGTGGCTCGGGCCTGCTTCGCGAACCGGCATTGCTCGAGACGATCCTCAGAGAGATCAAGAAAACTATTACGATCCCGCTTACGTTAAAGCTGAGGACGGGCTACACCGAGGCGAGCATCAATGTCGTTGACATCGCCAAGATGGCCGAGCAATGCGGCGTCGAGCATATTCAGGTTCACGGCCGCACGCGGGAGCAGGGTTATAAGGGGCTTGCGAACTGGGACCTGATACGCCAGGTCAAAGCGGCGGTCAGCATTCCGGTCTCGGGCAACGGTGACGTCACGACGATCAAGTACGGCCTCGACCGCTGGAATGAAAGCGGTACCGACGGCATCCTGATCGGCCGCGGGGCGATGCAAAATCCGTGGATATTTCGCCAGTTTGCCGACGCGATCGCCGGCCGCGAACCGTATCAGCCCGATCTGAAGGAGAAAAAGGATGTCCTGCTCGAGTTTTTCTCGATGTGCCGCGACGAAATGCCCGAGATCGTGGCACTCGGCAAGATGAAGCAGCTCGCGGGACAATTTACCAAGGGCCTCGGCGGCGGGGCACAGTTTCGGCAGACGCTTTATCATTCGCACTCGGCCGACGAGATACTTGATAACATAACCATCTATTTTGAAACGCTCACGACGCGTGAGACCTTTGGCGACGGAGCGGTCGAGGCTGACGCCGACCTCGACGTTGAGTTTCAGTCTTGCGAGAGCCCATTGATAGTGCCGACGAATATAAACGAATCGCAGGCCGCCAATGCATAGCGAAAACCGGCAGAAAAGAGGTAAAAAAATGAATTTGATCAAACTAACACTTGGTGCGATGGCCCTACTGCTCTTTGGTTCCGTGTTCGTCACGGCCCAGAAACTAAAGGCTGAGGATGTCATCGCCAAGAATCTCGAATCGATCGGCACGCCCGAAGCCCGGGCCAAGGTCAAAAACATGATCGCCGTCGGAAACGGCACGTCGAAATACATCTCGACCGCCGATCTGAGTGCGACGGGCCGCATCGTGATCGCGTCCGAGGGTCCGAAGCTATTTATGGGCATCAATCTGAGCGGCGAGACAAATCGTTTCGCCGATGAACTCTTCACGTTCGACGGCGAAAATGCGGATGCGGCGACACCCCGGCAGGGCAGGAGATCAAATCTCGGACTGTTCGTTCAGTCGAACAAGATGATCATCGATCAGGGGCTGATGGGCGGAGCACTTACGACCGGTTGGGTCATCGCCAATCTCGCGACCAATAAGGGAAAGATCTCATACGCGGGCATCAAAAAGGTCGACGGCAAGGAACTGTACGCTCTCGAATATTCAAAAAAGGGCGGCGGCGATATCGATGTGATCCTTTATTTTGACAAGGACACGTTCAGGCATACGCGAACCGAGTACAAGCGTATGTCGTCCGCGGGCATCGGCTTGAGACCCGAGACGTCATCGCAATACACGGAGACCCGATTCCGTGTGGTCGAAGATTATGGCGATTTTCGTGCTGAGGCCGGGCTGATGCTGCCGCATCAGTATCGGATCGTCTATTCCGTCAACGGACAATCGGGAACGGTCGAACAAGAATGGAAATTTGGGTTGACCGAGTTTGCCGTAAACCAGAAACTGGATCCGTCAACCTTTAAGCCGTCGGGAAAATAGTATGAGACCTGTCAGGCAATTGATTGTTTGCGGAGCGATCATCGCCGGGGCGGTATTGACGGCATTGTCGCAAACGCCCCCAAAAGGTGAGCCGACCCAGCCTAAGGAGGTCGGCCCGGTCCGTTCGTCCGCCGCGTATGCCGAGGCACTGTTGCGGCGAACCGAACTCCAGGCCGATCTAGAGGCGATGCTGCCCGATTATACCGAGGAAAACCCCAAGGTGATCGATGCCCGTTATGAGATCGCGGTGCTTACTAAGGATATGGACCGGCTCTTTGGCGTCCGCCCGTCGGAGACCGGCAAACTCACACAGGCTCTCGGCAAGATTATAGTGCGGCGGGCATCGCTCGACG
The DNA here is from genome assembly GCA_043788335.1 of Chloracidobacterium sp. Lineage (GTDB taxonomy): Bacteria > Acidobacteriota > Blastocatellia > Pyrinomonadales > Pyrinomonadaceae > OLB17. The sequence continues at coordinate 2,911 of JAYVUD010000096.1, forward strand.
CAGATCTGCATCGTTTGCTTCGCAGCTACAGCAAAGATCATCCGGAGGTAAAGCGGGCCAAACGGCGGGTCGAGATATTTGAGGCGGCGATCAAGGAGATACTTGGTTAATGAGATAAAAAAAGCAGCCCGGAAGATCCAGGCTGCTTTGTTTCTCGCTAGAAACTGAGTTACTTGGTCGGTTTTTTGGTTCGCTCGTCGGCGAACAGGATCGGCGAAACGATCGGGCGGTACGAGTCGCTGATCTTGATGTATGAATCTTCGCGAAGCTTGGCGAGGAAAGTTTTTTGTGCCGGGCCGATCTTTTCTTTCAGGATCTCCATGCGAACGGCTTCCTCCTTAAACTGCGATTCGCTGCTTGCATCAGTCATCTCATCGACGTGCAGGATGCTTACGCCGGTGTCATCTGCCTCGATCGGGTCCGTGACGCCGCCAACCTTGACGCCCTTGATGGCTCCGGCGTATTTCTCGTTGAGATCCTTGATGGGTAGAACATCGACCTTGCCCTTTGATTTGGCGGCATCCGGTCGATCCGAATTTTCGAGTACAAGCTTGACGAAATCGGCACCGCCGCGAATATCAGCCACCAGCTTTTTTGCCTTGGCTCTAACTGCCGCCTCGTCACGGCCGGCGAAACCGAGAAACAACTCGCTCAAACCGATAGTCGCCGGCGTAGTAAACTTGTCTTTGTGGGCCTCAAAATAATCTTTCAGGTCCTTGCTGGTCGCGGCCCAGTAGACCTTGGACTGAACCTCTTTCTGGAGCACGCGGTCGCGGGTCGACTGCTTTCGCCATAGTTCGCGGATCGCGATCGGGTCGGCACCCTGCTTACGCATTTCCTCATAGAGAGCGTCGAGCGTTTTGAGGTTGTACTGTTTCATGATCTGGACGAACCGGCCGTTGATGTCGGCCTCGACCTCTGACTCGACGTTCAATTCCTTTGCCTTTTGGAGGATCAGTTCCTCGTTGATGAGGTTTGCGATCAGTTCGCCGCGTTTTTCGGCGATCAGCTTTTGGGCATCTTCGCGTTTCATGCCCTCCTGAACCTTGGTGTCGACGGCTTCCTTGATCTCGCGAGTGACGCTAGAAAGGGTAATAACACCATCGTTTACCTGAGCCACGACCTCGTCGACGACCTTGGTTTCCGTCTCCTGTGCCGCGACCGTCATCGTCATCATAGCCAGCCCAACGCAGGCCACACACAAATATTTCAATAAACTCATCAACTACTCCTTAAAAAAAGCTAAACAAAACTTATATCTTTACCTGATGATTTTTGCAACTGTCGGATAAGATGCAGAAAATCGGCGTGGCGTTTATCCCAACCACAAAAACCGTGAATTACGCCAAATTCGCCGCGATTAGCAGTTTATATAATTAGCGGGCTCCCGCCGTCCGACGGTTAATTTGCGCGATGTCCAATAAATGCCCACAATGCGGTTTGGTCAATTTTCCCGCGGCGGTGCAATGTGCACGGTGCGACGCCGAACTGCCGCCCGCGTCTCTCCGGTGCGGCAACCGCAGCCTGGCATCGACCATCAGACGCCGGGCATCGGTCTGCATTCTCGTCTGCCTGGTCGCCCTGGCCGGGTTTTACCTTTCGCTGACCGGTTCCGCTGCCAAACTCACCTTAGAGGAAAAGCAGACTGTCCGTGCCGCAATCGCGATCCTCAGGGAAAAAGGATTTACGGACGAGGTTTTGCTGCTCGACAATTTTGCGGCGTTTAGTGCAAGCGATAACTGGCTCAACGCCTCGGTTG
>JAYVUD010000097.1:0-10792 GCA_043788335.1 Chloracidobacterium sp.
GAAAACACCATTGACACCAATAACGTAGGAGTGTATTCTGATTGATTGCTTTTAGGACAGTCGTCGGTATTAATTCACGAGAAAGCGTTAATAACAGGATAGTTTCCGGAGACCATATGAATCTTTTTAGTGAACAGATCAACGAATTGAAACAGAAATTTGCTGCGCAACATCCAGTTCTTGCACCGCAATTTCCCGTTTATCTTCTGTTCGTCCTTCTTCAAAAACGCACTCACGGCGACATTTTTCAGTTTTTCGACTATGGGATTAAGCTCAGTCGTTCGGCTCACCACCTAATTCAAGATGACGATTCTATCGACGTTGCAGGATTCACGCGTGACGAGTTCCTATCTTTAGTGATGGATCTAATAGGTCAGTGCGCTGATTATGCGATCTCAAGCTCAGGCGAATTAGAGTCTGATACGCAGAAATTGCGGGATTTTTCGGAAGACTTTACGGAATTGTTCAGACGACGGTTTGGAGATGACTCGGCTTCGACGAGCGCTAAACAGGCATCGTTGACTTTCGGCGACGGCTCGGGTAACGCGAAAAAGCAGGTGCTCAATCTCGTTGGTAACGTATTCGGTAAAAGCGGCAGGAAAAGCAGAGTCATTGAAATTAGGTCCGAATCGGACCCATATGGCGGTATCGAAAGGTGGACTGACATTAGTGACGAAGACGCTTATGTGGACCTACTCCACGATATAGTGACTTCCTATTTTCACAATTCGGACTTCTTCCATAGACTGAGGAGAAATGCGGCGCAGTTTAGCGGTACCTTCGAACGAATCGTCGCGTTGGCTCACCCTCAGACGGGTTGCCTAGTCTTTAGCCTTTTTGGCGAGGCTGATCTAATTGCGGCGATCAGTCGCCAGTATCCCGGCCGTATTCAGCGGTTTGTCGCATATTTGGATGGGTATTTTGACACCATCCTTAATGCCGCAATTGCCTGCGCGAATGGCATAGATTGTTATTTTAAACCTGGGGCCGATCCACTTGGCGACAATTTTCTTGACCTCGATGACGGTATCTTATTTGATCCCCTCGACTCAGCTATTCCTGATCTTGTCGTTGGAATGATTCCACACGGGGACCGAATTCGTCCATCCAAATTGGCGTCCCAGTTCACTCACGGCCGCCGTACGACCAGATCTGAGGTTGCGTATTTGGAATATGTTCGGTCAATATTGGGCGAAAGTGGCCGTGCCATTATTGGGATCAGCGAGCACTTTCTCTCTTCCTCCCAAGGGCGATCGTTGCGCAAGGTTCTGACGGAAACCGATCTCCTTGAAACGGTTTACGCCATTCCTGCCGACAGGAAATCGTTGGGTTCAATGAATAGTGCGGTTATCGTTCTTACTAAGTCGAAGGAAATGCCCGGACTCGTCACCTTTGATGGCGATGGAGACAAGTATGTCCAAACCCGGGTCTCCAATCAAGAGGTGCTTTCGCACGATGGTGACTGGCGCCCGTCCAGGTACGCCCATCGCGATGGTGCTGAGCTTCGGAAGATCTTTGATAACACCCCTTACCCGATCCGGACTCTCGGCGAACTCGTTGACGGTCGCGTGGTCGGCAATACAGTGAATCACTCGGATCGAAAGACAAACGAAACTGGGGCGATTGTGGGCGAAGCACGGCTGCCCTTCATTCGTGTGAGCGATCTATTGAGGAAGGATGAGGGTCACACTTTTCAAATAAATGATCAAAAGAATTGGGTTACGTCCGAAAAAACGCGTCGTGTCGTCGACTTTTCGGCCGTATTGATCAGCAGGATCGGAAATAGTCTAAAACCAACCTATTTCGAATTTCTTGGTTCACCGATCGCAATAGGAACTGACGTGGTTGCACTGCGTCTTACGCCCAACGTAAATCTGAAGTACTTCTTGACGCAATTGAACTCCAGGTTGGTTCAAACCCAACTTGAAATGGTTTCCTCTGGCAATGTCATACGACGGATCACAGTCAATGACCTTTTAGGAATAAAGCTCCCGTTTCCTCCGATTGAAGTACAAGATCAGTTCGCATTTGAGCAGACCGCCTTCGCAATGGAGAAGGCGGAAGTGCTGGCACAAAAAAAGGATGCTCAAGTTGAAATAAAGAACACGGAATACAATGTTGTGGCGGCGATCAGTCACAATCTGAATCAAAAGCTCGGGAGCATCGAAAATGATTTCGACACCTTATGTCGGTTTCTGAAGGAGAAGGAGGAAAACGGCGAGATATTACTGTTCAGCGATCTTGTAAGACGGGTGCAACCAGGCGAAGCCGTTGAGCGGATTCCCACGCTATCAAGAATTTCGGATCGATTGAAAGATAACTTGAATTCAGTTTACGGGACACTGAAAACCGTTGAACGGATTTTTCAGAAACAAGAAGCTGACGTTGAGTGGACCGATATTGTTGGTTTCATTAAGGCCGAGGTGAAAGATCGGTTTGAATCTCCTATACTTCACATTAGCGTTAATGCCCCGAGAAAGGCTATCAATATCCCGATCGATCGCCTCGCATTTCGCGATGCCTTGGATAATTTAATTAGTAATGCTCAGAAGCATGGATTCACCGAACAGGGTCGCGTTTACCATGTCAATTTTTCTATTTCGAGGCTCGAAAGTGAAACTGGAATAGTTCATGTGCGGATTGTATATAAGAATGATGGGAAGCCGTTTCCAGAAGGCTTTGGTTTTGAGGAATACAAGCGGCTAGCAGCCCGCGCGGGGAAGACAAAAGGTTCGGGTATTGGCGGCTTCTTTGCGGCTCGCGTGATTGATCTCCACCGCGGTGAATTTAACGAGATTCGTGATGCCTTCGATGCATCGGTGTTTCCGGTTCAGTTTGAGATCTTATTGCCAGTTGAATAATGGAGAAAAGATGAAACTATACAGACTCTTGATGGTCGACGACGAAAAGGAATATTGTGAGACACTAAGAGATAAAGTAAGCAAAACCGGCGACGATCTGGGCCTGAGCATTCTCGTAGATGATGTTCAGAACTGGGATGATGCGTGCCCAAAACTTAGAGCAGGTGATTATCATGCAGTTATCCTTGACGCAAAATGTTTTGTGTCGAGGGATCAGGACGTGGAGGACTTTGGATTCCTTCCAGTGGCGCTATCCGGTATCGAAAAGATAGAGCAGGAACGGGATCGACGAATTCCGGTCGTGGTAAATACCGGATATATCGGTGCTGTGGAATTATCTACAATTGAACGGCTGTTGAAAAGCCGGTCTATCCGGACATTCTCAAAAACGGGCGATGGGGGAAATGAGCTTATTAAACATATCGTGAACGAGATCGACGCCGCTCCTGAACGATGGATCGAGCTAAAACACGCCGACGTTTTTCAGGTGTTTGATCTTGGCTTGTTAAAAGCCGAATATCGGGACTCGCTACGTAAAATATTGTTAACAGGCTCCGAAAATTCGCAAATTGCAACGAATCTCGGAGCTCTCCGAAACATCCAACAGGAAATCTATAATGTACTAGAATCGCGGAGAGTTTTCGATTCAAAGTCAATACCAAGAAGGAACCGGGCGCCAAAGTTTTGGGAGCGGAATGAGTTTCTTGCGGGACTGCCTTTATGGGACCATTCAATGTCTCAACATATACCGCAAAGTACAGTTTTTCAGACTGATACGATCACGAAAATAGCCGATTCTATATTCTCTATTGCAAGCAATTGGGGAAGCCATAGTCCAAGAGCGATGCCAAAAAATGTGGAAGTGAAATACTGGAATAAGCCATCCATCTACGTCGTGAAAAGCCTTACATATGGCTTACTGGAACAGTTACTTTGGCTTAAGGAGCTGACTAAATAGAGTCTCGGCGTGTCAGAACAAGAAAGACCGGGTCGGGCAAGTGATATTGTGATTCTTTTAATATCACATTATCGTATGCCTGACTATATTTCTTTCTTGCCGCCATCTACATTGCTCCCAACTCGCCATAGACATCTATTGCCGGTTTCCAGGCCATTTGACCGATAATACTATTTCACCTCAATGCCGCCGTCAATCAAGATCAGCAAAATAGCACGCCCGACTCCATTCTCCTTCTTTTATCCCAAGCCCAGAAGGCGCGCCGATGGCGAACTCACCACGGAGACACAGAGAGCACAGAGATAAAAACTTCGTAGGCTCTGCCTCCATGTCCTCTGTGCCTCTGTCGTGAATTGCTTTTCGGTCCTGTGCTGGTCCAGTTCTGAATCGGATCGACCCAAACAAATACCTTGTAGTCGGCACGATATCTCATATATAATACAAGAGGCGTCCGTTTACAATTCGTGACGAGATCTTTGAAAACTTAAACGCTCGATCGCCTGTGGCAACTTTTTTGCAATTCCGGTGTTTTACCGTATTTCAAGACCATAACTCGTTATAATAGAGCGAGTTACCTGTCCCACAGCACTCGTGGGACAGCCGTGGGACAACGTGGGACAAGCCTGTAAAACATTGGTCCTGTCCCAAATGAACCTCCGCTTTCGGTTCGAGACGGAACGGCGTCCCGTTAGGCACGCCTGAGCGACAATAGTAGATGAATATGATCCTCGATTCCTCCATTCGACCTTGGGGTGTGAAAAGCGGCCATCATCCTTTCGTGCTGAATACGCATTGCATCAAATTGCTGACGTATGAATGCGACATCCGATCTGGTTCTCCGGTCTAGCGTAGTTCAGTCGTCCCTGACGGGAATCGATCATATTACAGCGACTTGACTTGCGGCACTATCCAAGTCAATCTACTGCCATCATTTGTCGGTGTTTCCGATCAAAACGGCGCAGAAAAGCTGCTACATTCAAATAGGAAAACGAAATCATATGTCATTCCGAAGTCTCGCTGCGGTTCTATTGCTGATCCTGTCGTCCGTCTGTGCCTTGACGGCCCAAACGGCTCGCCGGCCGCTAAAGCTCGACGACCTTTTCCGTCTGCGAAACGTCAGCGACCCGCAGATCTCGCCGGACGGAAACTGGGTCGCCTACGTCGTCTCGACGACCGACGCCAAGGCGGACAAATCGAGTTCGGACATATGGATGATCAGCTACGACGGCCGAACCGAACGCCGCATCACCTTTACCGAGGCTGAGAGCGAATCGTCGCCGCGTTGGAGCCCCGACGGCAAGTATCTGTCGTTTACCTCGTCGCGGCCGGGCCCGAATAAGGGCGGCCAGATCTGGGTCATCGACCTCGCGGGCGGCGAGGCGAGGCAGCTCACCGATATCAAAGGCCGCCTGCAGGGCTACGAATGGGCACCGGACTCGAAACGGATCGCGATGGTCGTCGGTGACCCGGATCCCGAGGCTGATGCCGCCGAGGGTGCGAAACCGAAACCGCCCAAACCGATCGTCGTCGACCGGTACAAGTTCAAACAGGACGGCCAGGGTTACCTCCGCTCAGACCGCCACAGTTACATCTACCTTTATGACGTTGCCGCCAAAAAGCTCGACCGCCTGACAAACGGCAAGACGGACGAATCGTCGCCCGCATGGTCGCCCGACGGCACCCGTATCGCCTTTGTGGGCAATCGTTCGCCCGAGGGCGACAGGCACCCGTATTTCCAGGTCTTCGCCGCCGACGCCAAAGCCGGTTCGTCGGAAAAGCAGATAACGCCGCTTGCCAATAACGCCGGTCGCGGTGCCCCGGAATGGAGCACGGACGGCAGATCGCTCGCGTATCTCGAAACTGACGAAAGATCGCTTGACGCGTACTCCATGACGCATCTCGCTCTCGTGCCCGCCGACGGCAGCGCCGCTCCGGCCCGAGTGCAGGCGACCGAGGCGCTCGACCGCGACGTGACCGACCCGCACTTTAGCGCGGACGGCAAATATATCGAATTTCTCGTCACCGACGACCGCTCAGAGTATCCGGCCCGTGCCGCGATCGCCGGCGGCCCGGTAGAAAAGCTTCTGCCGCCGCCGACCGTCGTCGCCTCGCGAAGCTGGGCAAAAGACCGTGTTGTGATGATGTCGGGCGGCGATTCAAAAGCAAATGAGGTCTACGCTCTCGACGGTGGCAAACTGCGGCAGTTGACCCACCAGAACGACGCTCTCTTTGCCGAGCTCGAGATGCCCGTAACCGACGAGATCGGCTGGACGAGCAACGACGGGACCGAGGTTCACGGTTTGCTCACCTATCCCGTGGGCTATCAAAAGGGAACTAACGTGCCCTTTCTGCTTCGCATCCACGGCGGCCCCAACGGCCAGGACCAACATAGCTTTGCCGCCGAGCGCCAGTTTTTTGCGGCAAACGGTTACGCCGTGCTCGCCGTCAATTATCGCGGCAGCAACGGCCGCGGTAAGAAATTTTCGCGGGCGATCGCCGCCGACTGGGGACATTATGAGGTCGAGGACCTGATCTCGGGCGTCGATCACGTTATCAAAATGGGCGTCGCCGACCCCGCCAAAATGGGCGTCGGCGGCTGGAGCTACGGCGGCATCCTGACCGATTATGTGATAGCGTCCGACACCCGGTTCAAGGCCGGGACGAGTGGTGCCGGCACGGCATTTACCGTCGCGTTTTACGGCACGGACCAGTACATCATCCAGTACGACTACGAGATCGGCCCGCCGTGGAACCCCAAGGCCTGGGAGACGTATCAAAAGATCTCATACCCGTTCCTGCACGCCGACCGCATCAAAACGCCGACGCTATTCCTCGGCGGCGAGGCGGATTTTAACGTTCCGGTCCAGGGCAGCCAGCAGATGTACCAGGCTCTCAAAAGCCTCGGCATCGATACGCAGCTCATCATCTTTCCCAACGAAAATCACGGCATCTCGCGTCCGAGCTATGTCCGCGACCGTTACGAACGCTATCTCGCGTGGTACGACAAATACGTTCGCAATATGACGCCCGAACCCGCGTCGCCCGTTGCCGCGTGGGCCGGCACGTGGAAAGGCACGCTGGTGAACCTGCCGGCCAAACCCGACGCCAAACCGGTGGACGTCACGATGGAGATCGGCTCATTCCCGACCGCCGATAATACTTGCGCGACGTGGAAAACGACCTACACCGAGTCCGGCGAGGTCCGATCCGTCAAGGACTATAAGCTCTGCCGCGGCACGGGACCGGCCGATCTCTATATCGATGAGGGCGGCGGCGTTCGTCTGCCAACGCGTGTCATCGGCGACGCTCTGATCACACCGTTCAAGTCCGGTGACATTATGCTCGTGTCGACCATGCGGCTCCGCGGCGACACGCTTGAGATAGAGATACTGACCATCGACGATAAACCTGCCACAACCGGCGTCCAACCGATGGTCCCGAAAGGCATCCAGCGGATCGAGCTCAAACGCGTGCCGGAAAAAGGCATCTAACTGTATTGACCAAAAACTTTTGAATTGAGGACACTTTATATGTCGAAGCATCTACTATTTGTGGTCGTTTTTATCCTATTCGCCGGCGCGGTGTTCGCTCAGGCGCCGCAAAATACGGACCCGAACGATCTCAGCAACATCTTCAAACCGGTAAAGTGGCGGTCGATCGGGCCGTTTCGCGGCGGTCGTGCGGTCGCGGCGTCCGGCGTCGTCGGCGACCCGAAAACCTATTATATGGGCTCGACCGGCGGCGGCCTCTGGAAGACCGAGGATATGGGCATCAGCTGGCGAAATATCTCGGACGGATACTTTAAGACCGGCTCGGTCGGGGCCGTCGCCGTTTCCGAGAGCGACCCCAATGTCATCTATGTCGGCATGGGCGAGCACGCCGTTCGCGGCGTGATGACATCGCACGGCGACGGCGTTTATCGCTCGACCGACGCCGGCAAAACATGGAAAAAGGTGGGCCTGGACGAATCGCAGCACATCTCGCGTATCGTCATCGATCCAAAAGATCCGAATGTCGTCTTCGTCGCTGCCCAGGGTGCTCTTTACAGCCGATCGACGGTTCGCGGCATTTACAAATCCACCGACGGCGGCACCACGTGGAAAAGCGTCCTTTTCGTCGATGACAAGACCGGTGCGTCTGAGCTCTCGATGGACATGACAAATCCGCGTATCCTGTACGCCGCGATGTGGGAGCACGGCCGCCTGCCGTGGAAGGTGATCAGCGGTGGCCCGGGCAGCGGACTATATAAATCGGTCGACAGGGGCGAGACGTGGGAAAAGATGAAAGAGGGCCTGCCGGCCGAGATGGGCAAGATGTCGATCGCCGTCAGCCGCTCAAACCCGGAAAAGGTCTACGCTCTGATCGAGAGCGACTCGGATAAGGAGGCCGGCGGCCTTTTTGTCTCGAACAACTCCGGCAAGACCTGGAGCCGCATTACCAACGATCACCGTTTGCTCCAGCGTGCGTGGTACTACATCGAACTTTTCATCGACCCCAAAAATGAGAGCACGATCTACGTGCTCAGTGCTCCGGCTCTGCGGTCAAACGACGGCGGCAAGACCTGGGAAAATCTCAGCGGAACGCACGGCGACTATCACGACCTCTGGATCAACCCCGATAATTCGAACAACTTCATCATCTCCAACGACGGAGGTTCCGCCGTCACATTTAACAAGGGCCGCAGTTGGTCGTCGCAGGCGACCCTGCCGACGGGCCAGTTTTACCGTATCAATGTTGACGAACAGTTTCCGTACCGTATCTACAGCGGTCAGCAAGACAGTACGTCGGTCTCGATCGCGAGCCGCGAACTCGGCAGCGGCGGTATCGGATCGTCAAGCTGGACGTCGTCCGCCGGCGGCGAAAGCGCGTGGCTGGCGTTTGACCCGAAAGACCCGCGGATCGTCCTCGGCGGTAGCTATCAGGGCACCATCGATGCACTCGACACCAAGGCAAACGCGGGTACAAACGTGATGGCCGCACCCATCCAATATCTCGGAATGGACGCCAAGGATATCAAATATCGATTCAACTGGAGTGCCCCGATCGTATGGAGCAAGTACGAGCCCAACACCTATTACCACGGCTCGCAATATGTGCTGAAAACGACCGATACCGGCAAAACCTGGAAGGAAATATCGCCCGACCTGACCCGCAACGAAAAGGAAAAACAGGGCAAAGGCGGCGGCCCGTACACCAATGAGGCGGTCGGTGCCGAAAACTACGGCACGCTTGCATACATCGTCGAGTCGCCCTATGAAAAAGGCGTCATCTGGACCGGCAGCGACGATGGGTACGTCCACATCACCCGCGACGGCGGTGCGAGCTGGAAAAATGTCACTCCGCCCGGCCTCGCCGAGTGCCTGATAAATGAGATCGAGATATCGCCGTTCGACAAGGCGACCGCCTATATCGCGACGACCCGGTATAAATTTAACGATCACGCTCCTGGCCTGTATAAAACCAACGACTACGGTGCGACCTGGACCAAGATCAACAACGGCATTCCCGGCAACGCGTTCACTCGCGTCGTCCGCGAAGATCCGGTTCGCCGCGATCTGCTCTTTGCCGGCACCGAACTCGGGATGTTTATCTCGTGGAATGGCGGGAAAGACTGGTCGCCTTTTCAGCTCAATCTGCCGATCACGCCGATCACCGACCTACGCATTCACCGCGGCAATTTGATCGCGTCCACCTCCGGCCGTGCGCTCTGGATCCTGGACGATCTGACGCTGATCCGCCAGTACCGGAAAGACGCCGCGGCCTTTGCCCTGTTCAAACCCGAGAACGCCTACATCGCCAACGGCTCAAGCGACCTCGATGACAGCGACGACGAATTTACCGGTGCTGCCCGTTCACGCGGCGTCAACCCGGCGAACGGCATCGTCGTCTACTACCATTTGCCCGAGCTTAAAAAGAGCGACGAGGTGACGATGGAGATCAAGGACGCGGACGGCCGCGTCATCCGCACCATCTCGTCCAAGGCAGACGAAAAGTATCGTAAATACGACGGTGCCCCGCGTCCCGAGCCGACGCTCTCCAAAGCCAAAGGCCTCAACCGTTTCGTCTGGGATATGCGTTATCCGACGATGCCGGGCGTTCCCGGCGTCTACATCGAGAGCAGCTACGCCGGCCACAAAGCAACGCCCGGCAAATACAGCATCACGGTCCGCTCCGGCGGCCAATCGCTGTCAACCGACGCCGAGATCCTGGCAAATCCGCTCTATCCGACCGACGCCGCTACGTACCGGCAGTACGACCAGCTAATGTCGGGCATGGAGACAGAGCTGACGACGATGCACCGGATGATCAACAGTTTCTATGAGAAACAGAAACAGCTCGATTCGCTCATCGCCTCGCTCCCGGCCGGCGACAAGTTTGCGCCCGTCAAAAAGGACGCCGAAACTCTGCTCGCTAAACTCAAGGCGTGGGACGAGGATATGGTCCAACGCAAGTCCAAGGCGTACGACGACGTCGAAAACTTTCCGAACAAGTTCACCGCCAGTTACCTGTTCCTGATCAATCAGACTGAGAACGATATCCCGCGTATCAACCAATCGTCGCTCGACCGCCTAAAGGAACTGACGACCCAGTGGAACGCCCTCAAAGCGAGGGCAGACGAAATGAGCGGCAAGGACATTCCGGCATTGAACAAACGGCTCTGGGATGCCGGATTCGGAGCGATCTGGAAAGACTAGCGTGACGCCATCATCGTGTGGTTGTTTGGTTTTCAGCGTTTTAGCGTATTCTCGATCCGTAACCGCTCGAGGGTAAATCGTCGGCGCTCGTGACCGCAACCTGGCCAGATGAACTTTCTACACGAACAGCCTAAAGACCGTTTCTCAACCAAAGGTTCAGGTGACCCCGAAACCAAAGAAAAGCGGCTCTTGCGAGCCGCTTGGTATTTAAGGTAAGTATATTTATTTACTGCAGTTTATAAGTGGAGCCGCCCAAGAGATTCGAACTCTCGACCTTT
>JAYVUD010000098.1:0-16272 GCA_043788335.1 Chloracidobacterium sp.
GCGGTCACGTGGGGCAACGGCGCAGGCGGCACGGTCGGAGTCGTGACGAACGCCAACTCGCTTATCGGCGGCACGGCGAGCGATCAGGTCGGCAATAACGGAGTAACGGCATTGACGGGCGGCAATTATGTCGTTCGCAGTGCGAATTGGGATAATCCGTCGCCGCTGATAACGGATGTCGGGGCGGTCACGTGGGGCAACGGCGCAGGCGGCACGGTCGGAGTCGTGACGAACGCCAACTCGCTTATCGGCGGCACGGCTAGCGATCAGATCGGCAGTAGCGGCGTAACGGCATTAACGAACGGCAATTACGTCGTCGGCAGTGCAAACTGGGATAATCCGTCACCGCTGAGAACGGATGCCGGAGCGGTAACGTGGGGCGACGGCACAAGCGGCACGTTCGGGGTCGTTGCCGCCGCCAACTCGCTCATCGGCGGCACCGTAGGCGACGGTGTCGGCAGTGGCGTAACGGCATTAACCAACGGCAATTATGTCGTTATCAGTCGGAATTGGGATAATCCATCACTGCTGATAACGGATGTCGGCGCGGTAACGTGGGGCAACGGCACAATCGGCACGGTCGGTGTGGTTTCCACCGCCAACTCGCTCATCGGCGGCACAGCAAGCGATAATGTCGGCAGTAACGGGGTGACGGCACTAACCAACGGCAATTATGTCGTGGGCAGTCAGATTTGGGATAATCCGTCGCCGCTAATAACAAATGTCGGTGCGGTAACGTGGGGCAACGGCACAACCGGCACGGTCGGAGTCGTTTCCGCCGCCAACTCGCTCACCGGCGGCACAGCAGGCGATCTTATCAGTCACGTAGTAACGGCATTAACCAACGGCAATTATGTCGTTCGCAGTGCGAATTGGGATAATCCCTCGCCGCTGATAACGGATGTTGGAGCAGTAACGTGGGGCAACGGAGCAACCGGCACTGTCGGATCAGTTTCGGCCGCCAACTCACTCATCGGCGGCACGGCAACCGATCAAGTCGGCGTTAACGGAGTAACGACACTAACCAACGGCAATTATGTCGTTCGCAGTTCGATTTGGGATAATCCTTCGCCGGTGGTCGTCGATGCCTCTGCTTTTACCTTCGGCAACGGAGCAGGCGGCACGAGCGGTTTGATTACGAAAGGCACAACCGGCGGCAACAGCGTTGTCGGCACGGTGGTAGCCGGCACGAACACTTTTGCCTTCGATGCGACGCGCAACCGTCTCTTTGTCGCGCGGCAAGCAAGTAATACGGTTAGTATCTTGTCATTTACGACTACTGCCATCGCTGATGGCGATTTGAACAACGCCGCAAATTGGTCTGCGGGCGTGCCGAACGGTCTGCTCACCGGGATCATTCCTGCGGGTCGGGCGATGACGATCTCTTCGAAAATGAACATCGGACAGATCCAGGTGCAATGCGGCGGCGATCTGACGGGTGGTTCGGCGATAGCATATATCGTCGGAAGCGTGCGGAGAGATTTTTGTGCGGCGGCGGGAGCGAGCTTTACTTATCCGATTGGCGATGCGAACAATTATTCGCCGCTCAGCGTCGCAAATACCAACGGCACCGGCAGCCTAACAGCGTCGGTATCGGACAATTTTCTGCCGGGCGTGCCGCAAGCTCTGTCACTCTCGCGGTACTGGTCGCTGACCGGTTCCGGCATTACGACGGATCTGACGTTTAGTTATGTCGATGCAGACGTTAATGGCACTGAGGCGAGCTATAAGGCTTTCAAGCGAAGCAGCAGCACGAATCTGACCGTCCAGGCGACACCGTCGAGCGTAAACGCCGCCGCTAACATTTTCACCGCGACCGGCGTATCGCAATTCTCAGATTGGTCGGCCGGCCCCGCCCCACTCGCCCCGTCCGCCGCCGGCGTCTCCGTTTCGGGCCGGGTCACGACCTCAAACGGTGCGGGACTCAGAAACGCCGTCGTCCTGTTGACCGATCAATCCGGCGTCAGCCGCCGTGCGGTCACGGGTTCATTCGGCTACTACCGCTTCGACGATGTCGAGGTCGGTGAGACCTACACGGTCGCGGTCGCAAGCAAGCGGTTCACGTTCACCCCGCGGATCATTTCGCTCACCGACGCCATCGACGGACTCGATCTTACGGCTCAGTAGTTTTGAGTTCCAGCTTCAGCTGGCCTCAGCCGACCTTTAAGTTCGCAACTTACCCGGTTGTCGGCCGAGTTTTGCTTTCGGCGCCATTAGGTGTAAGATTTGCCAACACCAAATTTAATCAACGACGGCGGCGGTATTTGATCTATGGCAAATGTTCAACCCTTTGACTGGCGAAGTTCGGACAGACGGCTTTATCTTGCGGCAGCGATCGTCTTTCCGCTGATCGTAATTATCGGCTTTGGCCGGACGTACTATTTCAAGATGCTAACGGGCTCGCCGGCGGTGCCGTCGACGCTTGTCCATCTTCACGGGATAGTGATGAGCGCGTGGGTGGCGTTTTTCATCGTCCAGGTCTTGCTCATCCGCACTAAGCGGGCCAAGGTCCATATGAGCCTCGGTATGCTCGGCGTCGCTCTTGCGATGGTGTTGGTCGTGGTCGGATTCTTTACCGGAGCCGCCGCCGCCAAAAACGGGTCGGCCTCCGCTCCGCCCGACATTCCGCCGCTCGCATTTTTGATCGTGCCGTTTACCGACATTGTTCTCTTTGCCGCGTTTTTCGGTGCGGCCATTTATTACCGCAAAAACCTCGCCAACCACAAACGACTGATGCTGCTCACGGCCATCAATTTCCTGCCGCCCGCCCTCGCCCGCATTCCGCTCGACTTTGTGCCAAAGCTCGGCCCGCTCTTCTTTTTCGGCGTGCCGACCCTGCTTTTCATCGGCCTCCTGATCTATGACACACGGCGAAACGGTAAGCTGAATAAGGTGTTCCTGATCGGCGGCCTCGTTCTCATCGCATCGTACCCGCTGCGAATAGTGATCTCAGGCACCGGGGCGTGGATGAGTTTCGCCACATGGGTCACAACGTGGGCTGCGTAGAGTGCCGGATATGCGCCGGGGGCTCGCAAAAAGCGGACCCGCGTGTACGAAATTACCGCCCGCCGCCCGCCCGCTGTGGCTCGGTTCACCATCATCTTGTTCACGGTCGTCCCCTATCTTGCTCTCAAGATAATGTTTGGCGGCACGATCCACTAGGCGGCACGCGTTCGTTCCGCTTCGCGATACCCGGGCCCGCGGTGTAACATTAACCAAAGTGGCCGAAGCTGACGACATCCTGATCCGGCCCGCCGCCGTGGGCGACGCTGTATTTCTGCGCCGTGTTTACGCGTCGTCGCGGGCGGCCGAGGTCGCCGCTTTCGGCTGGGAAAGACATCAAACTGACGAGTTTTTGGCGATGCAGTTTTCGATCCGCGCGCGGGCATACGCGATGCAGTTTCCCGCGGCCGATAATTACGTTATTCTGTTGGGCGGCGAACCTGCGGGGCAGATGATCGTCGACCGCAGCGGCAGTGGGATATTGCTCGTCGACATTGCCGTTCTGCCCGAATTTCGCGGCCGCGGCATCGCGACGCACCTGATCGGCGAGCTTCAGGCTGAGGCACGGTCTTTCGGCCGCGGGGTGACACTGCAGGTCGACCGCGGAAACACGCCCGCCCGGAGCCTGTACGAAAGGCTCGGCTTTACCGTCGTCGACGATGACGACGAAATTGATCTGGTAATGGAATGGAGAGCAGCCACCTGAACGACATCACCCTGCGGCCTGTGACGGCTGACGACCGCGAATTCCTGATCGCGGTCTTTGCTGGCGGCCGCGAGATCGAGCTGTCGATGATTCCCTGGGACGGCGAGCAAAAACGGGCGTTCATCATTCACCAGCTCGACGCTCAGACCGCCTATTACTCCGAACACTACCCCGCCGCCCGGCACGACATCATCCTGCTCGCCGGCGTGCCGGTCGGGCGTCAATATGTCGACCGCGGTGACATTGAGATCGCCATACTCGATATGTCGGTCGAACCGGGCCACCGGGGGCGCGGCATCGGGGCGCATATTATAACCTCGATCACGGCCGAGGCCGAGGCGTCAAAACGCATCGTCAGTGTCTACGTCGAGCCGTACAATCCGTCTCGCCATCTGTTTGTAAAATTAGGGTTTACCGTCGTTTCGGACGACGGCGTCAATCTGCGTCTCGAGTGGCATCCGTCCTAGGCGAGCATCTCCCGCATCCATTCGTTGACCACACAGTCGATCACCAGATGGACGCGATCCGTCGTGCCGCCGTTCGTCACGCTGTGATAATTATTGACGTTGAGGTACCAGGTTTCGCCGGGCTTCATGTCGACCGGTTCGTCGTCCAGGATAAATTCGACCTGCGGATTTGTCGTGACGGGGACGTGCACGCGGACAAATCCGTCCTCGAGCCCTAGCAGATAATCGCGGTGCCGTTTGATGACCGACCCGGCCGACAGGCTCAGGAATCTGACGGTCTGCATTTCGCATTCGAACGCCGTCAGGAGTTCCGGCACGTACTCGCATCTCGCCATCAGTTCGGTGTCGATGTAGCCGTCGGGAGCGGTCGGGTCGGGGAATATCGCCATATGCCCGCCCTTGACGGCTCTGAGCGGCACGACCGTCCAGTCGCCGTCATAGTAATGTGTGTTGAAATGCGGCTGCCATTCGTCGCCCGTAAACTTTGCGGCGTCGGCCTCGAGCCTCGCGGCGTCAAACCGGAGCGGCATCTTCACGCTCGTTCTCGCCTTTATCACTGTCATCGCTCGCCCCTCGCCGCCGCTTCGAGCCCGCGGTAGGCGTCCGTCATATATTTTTCGGCGTAATGCCGTATCTCGTCCGTTGCCTCGGTTTGCTTTGTCGCCGCATCCGGCACAAATTTGAGCGATGGCTGCTTGGCGTCTTTTCGCCCGGCGGATTCGAGGGCGGCGATGTCTTCGGCGGGATAGCTGACGCCGAAATGGTCCAAAATACCGGCCGTCATTATGCCGGGGAGTTTCGCGTAGTTGACGAACATCCCGCGGCCGCGGCCTTTCATCGCCAGGCCCGCTTCCATCATTCGCCCGAGCACTCGTGCCGGATACTCCTCAAGCGGAGCATTTAGTGCATCGGCAAGCGAAAATCCGTCGATCCGGTGTTCGACCATTCCCGGCACGGTTCCCGCACCGCGTTGGCGTTCGTGCGAGACGAGCACCTCGACCGGGTCGCGGTAGAGAAATATCCACGGCACGTCGGGAAAAGCCTTTTCGATCAGGTCGAAATACAACGTGTGCCAGCCGTCAAATTTGACGAAAAAATGTTCGGCCTCGGGCGACCGCTTTTGGGCCAGTGCGGCCACCATCCACCGTATCCAGGCGATGTTCTGGTCCTCGGTGACGCCCGGACGCCGGACGTCTGCCCGTATCATCCAATCGAGCGGCGGCGACTCGGACATGACGACATTTTGGGCGAGCGACCCGAGCATTCGCGAGACCAGCGTCGAACCGCATCGCGATATGTGAAAGATAAACCCCGTCGGCGTAATGGTCTCAAGCGCCGTCGCTGCCACTTTGAGTGCATCCACGTCGGTTTCCAGGCGAAACATCAGATTAAACGGCCGCCGCAGCACGCGTTCGATCGTGTCGCTGAAAAACGGCTCGGTAAAGCGTTCGTCGTCGACGCGGCACCAGTCGATCGTCGGATCTTCGCCGTGCCATTTGACGTTGATCGGCATCCAGCCTTTCAGTTGTTCTGCATCGGTGATCAGATCCATCGTTCGATCCATTTGCGGCGGCCCGTCCGCAGTGCCTCTTCGACCTCGTCCGGGGCGATCTCGATCCCATTTTCACGGGCTGCCGCGACCGCCAGATCGATAAAATTCGCACGTTCGAGCGGCACCCGCAACCTGTCCTGGAGCGTCACGTCAGCGAGGACGATCTCTCGAAACCTAATGATATCTGCCGTCTCCATAACCTGCAGTCTACGGCAACCCAAGATCGATTGGCAAAAATCGGGAACAAAATGTTGTGAATTTGTTGTTCAACTCAATTATTACTGTTCAAATCCGGCGAACCTGTGGTAACATTCTCAAATTCCATCCGAATTCTTTCGGTAATTTTGGCTTTTTGTCCTTAGACATCGTTGTCATCCGATCGTGTAATACAGCGCATTATGGATCAGACCGCATTACAATTGCCGACCAAGGAGCAATTTCTCGAGCAGGTAGATACGACGTTTCGCGCCACGTCACCCGACGGTTCCACGTTCGATCTCCACTATTTCAAACTCGATCCCAAGATATCAAACAGCGTTCAGGAAGCATTTTCCTTGCTGTTTCGTGCACCGCTCGACATTGTCCCTGAGCAGGGAAATTTTCATATTGAGCACGATGCTCTGGGCGGTTTTGACCTTTTCATGGTTCCGGTCAAGCAAAAGGAAGACGCTCTCATTTTTGAGGCGGTCTTCAACCTGCTGTTGGTTTAGCCGGAGATATTTTGTAACAGGTAAATTATGAAGATCACTCGACGCAATTTTCTTCTTGCCGCTCCATTGGCCGCCGGTGTCATGCTCCAGTTTAAGGGCACCGCGTTCGGCCGGACGACAAATGTCGCTCGCGGTTTCGCCGGCACCGACGCTCTGTCGCGACTGGGCTGGGACTCGTTTCTGCCGTTCGTCAATACGGACTTTGTCTTCCGCAACGACACCGGACAGGCGGTGACCTTGACGTTGTCGAATATGACAAGCTACGTTCCCGCCGGCACCAAGGCCGCGGCGGCCGACAACCGGAGTTTCACATTGATCTTTACCGGCACCGGTCGGACAGCGTTGCCGGAGCAAATATACTCGGTCGAGCATTTTTCGCTCGGCACATTTGATATGTTCATCGCTCCCGGTGCCGTGACTCGCCGGTCGAGAGCTTATCGAGCGATATTCGATCGGACCGTATAGTGTCGGTTGCGTTGATCATCACGTCTTTTAGAGGGAGAGAAAATTATGGCGAGTCCGTTTCTGGGTGAAATAGCGATGTTTGGGGGCAACTTTGCCCCAGTCGGCAGGGCATTTTGCTCCGGGCAGCTTATCTCGATCGCACAAAACAGTGCGTTGTTTGCATTGCTCGGCACGACCTACGGCGGCGACGGCGTGAATACGTTCGGTCTGCCGAACCTCCAGGGCCGGGTGCCGGTCCATTTCGGCACAGGCCCGGGCCTCCCCACCTACGTGCAGGGCCAAACGGGAGGTGCCGAAAGTGTCACAGTAACCTCGAGCCAGCTCCCGGCCCATTCGCATACGATCTCATCGTCGTCGAGCACGACCGCGAGGACCACAACCGATCCGACGGGTGCCATCCCCGCCAACGCATCGGTTGCTCCGTATACGGCGTCATCAGGCAGCAGTTTTGGCGCATCCATGATTGGCCCTTCGGGCGGTTCTCAGCCCCATAGCAATATGATGCCGTATCTCTGTGTCAATTTTATCATTGCGCTCGCGGGGATATTTCCGTCCCGTAATTAACGCTTTTTTGTTTGGAGAAACTATATGGCAACAGGTTTTCTTGGTGAGATCAGGATGTTTGGCTTTACTTATCCCCCGCGTGGTTGGGCATTTTGTAACGGCCAGTTACTGCCTATAAATCAGAACCAGGCATTGTTCTCGATCTTGGGCACGACCTACGGCGGCAATGGTCAGACGTCCTTTCAACTGCCGAACCTGCAGAGCCGGGTGCCGGTACACGTCGGGCCCCAGACCCTCCTGGGGCAAGTGAGCGGCGAGGCGGCACATACCCTCACGACCAACGAAATTCCGCAGCACACGCACACGGTCAATGCGTCTGCCGGAGCGGTGTCGAGCGGTACGCCCGCCGGTAATTATCTGACCTCGGCCGCGAGCGACGCTCTATACACCGCATCTGCGAATGCCAACGGGATACTTGCCCCGCTCGCAAATGCCGGCAGCAGCCAAGCTCACGAAAATATGCAGCCATATCTGGCCGTGAGCTTTTGCATTGCCCTAGCCGGAATATTTCCGTCGAGAAACTAGTTCAGGAGACTTTTTAATTATGGCTTCACCATTTCTAGCGCAGATCAGGATCTTTGCAGGCAATTTTGCGCCGCGTGGTAACGCCCGTTGTGACGGGCAGATCTTGCCGATCGCACAGAATACAGCCGTCTTTTCGCTCCTCGGAACGACCTACGGCGGCAACGGGCAGACCACGTTCGCCCTCCCGGACCTTCGCGACCGCGTTCCGATGCACACGGGTAACGGGCCCGGATTAACGCAACGCTTCCTTGGCGAGGCCGGCGGAACATCGACTGTCACGCTTATTTCGGCCGAATTGCCCTCGCACAACCATTTGGCAAATGCCTCGGCGACGGCGGGAACCGACTCGTCGCCCACTAATGAAAATTTTGGCGCCGGCGGCGGACGCGGGCGGCCGTCGATCTACACGGCGACGGCTCCGACCATCCCGATGGCACCGGCCTCCGCCGCCGGCGGCAATCAACCGCATAACAATCTGCAGCCGTATCTTGGCCTTACGTTCATCATTGCTTTGCAGGGAGTGTTCCCCGCACGTAACTAAATTCCTCAGATCGCACTGATCATTGACAGCGGCACGCGTGCCGGCCGGAGTAAAGACTATGAAATCGAACAGATCGAACACGAACACCCACAAGATCGCGCTTTTACTGATCTTCGCAGCGACGGCGACCGCCGCGGCCGGATTCGGCTATTTTGGTGATAACCCTGTCAGCCGTATCTTCGCCGGCACCCAGGCATCCGCCGCATCGCCGACCACGTTTCAGGTAGCCGCGAGCAGGACCGCTCCGGTCAATGTCGAAACTCCGCGTTCGCCGTGGATCAAACTTCGCGAGGGCGTCGCGACCGCATCGGAATTTACGGGTTCCGAGACGGCGATCGCCCGTTTTCGTGCCGGCGATCTGGCCCCGACCACGCTCGTCTCGGCTGATGTCAATGCCGACGGTTTCCCCGATCTGATCAGTGGCTTTAGCTCCAACGGCGTCGGCGTTATCACGATCCATCACGGGTCACGACAGGCATTTTCGCCCGACGATCCGGCGGTGCTCGCGGGTATCAGCAAGGGTCAGTTTCCGGCGTCATTTGAGAGCCAAGCCCGTGCATTCGACGTCCCGGCGTCGCCCGATTACATTTTTACCGGCCGATTTCTGATGGGCTCGGACCTCGACATCGCCGTCGCAACCCGCGGCAGCAACGTTATCTATATATATAGCATCAGCCGGAAAGGCGTCATCGCCGACCCGGTCACCGTCGACCTCGGCGGCCCGCTCACCGCCATCGCCGCCGACACACTCGACCCGGCCAAAGGCTATACCGGCATCGTCGCCGCAACGTCCGATACGTCGCTGGTCGTGTTTGACGGCTCGCTGCCGATCACCGACACCAAACCGCACGTCACCGCCCTCGACCGCCGCGTCGATTCGCTCATCGTCATCTCGCCCGACGGCCTGACGACCGCCAAGGACCTCTTTCTGCTCGGTGCCGGCAGGATCTCGCGCATTGCTGCGATCGGCAAGGGTGCATCCGAAGACACAAACATCAACGTCCCGTTCACGGCCGTCGATTTCGCCGCCGGCGAATTTATCCGTGACCGCCGTGCCAGGACCGAACTCGCCGTCCTCGCCGACAACGGTTCGATCTATTATCTTGCCAATGGTTCGCTCGACCGCCGCCCGTTTACCGAAACAGAGATGCGTGCGTCGTTTGCCAAATACGGCCGCGGTCGCAAGGTGGTCGTTAACTCGACCGACACCGCGAGTGCTCTCGCCAACGAGTGGAGCGTCGCCGAACAGCAGGACCTCGGCCTGGTAAACCTCGTCAAAAATGGCACCGCACCGCTGCTCCGCCGTGCCTACGTCACCGGTAACGAAACCGATGACCTGCTCGTCACCGACCCGTCGTCCAACAGCCTGAAAGTCCTGTTTAAGGAGCCGGTTTACGGCACCGACCGCCAGGCATTTACGGGTGAGACGCAGGTCGAGAACCTCGCGTTTGGGTCGAATATCAACGCCGCTCTGCCCGTTCGCTTAAACGTAATGGGCCAGCAGGGAATCGCCGTGCTCGAAACCGGCAAACTCGAGGCGACGCCGGTTTTATTCATACCGTCCGCGACATTCACCGTCACCAAGACCGCCGACACCAATGACGGCGTCTGCAACGCCGACTGCTCCGTTCGCGAAGCTGTCGTCGCCGCCAACACCGCCGCCGGTGCCGACCTCATCAGCGTACCCGCTGGTACCTATCAGATCACGATCGCCGGCGTCGAAAACACGGCCGCATCCGGCGACCTCGATATCCTCCAGTCGACGACGATCACCGGGGCAGGTTCAGGCTTTACCAGTCTCACGGCGGGGGCCTCTGCGGCATCTGCGATCGACAAGGTGCTCTCGATCAATCCGACCTTTACTTCGGCCTTTGCGACGAGCATCACCGGCGTGACCGTTAGATTCGGCAAGAACCCGAGCACATACGCCGTCGACGGTTTCGCCGGCGGTTTTGACTGGGAAGGTAGCGGAACAGGCACACTGGTTGTCACCGGTTCGACCATCCGCGACAACCTGACGACCGACGGCGACGGCGGCGGCATTGCCGCGACCAACTCTAGTGCCGGTTCTGGTTCGTTCACGATGTCCACCAGCACCGTCCAAAATAACGCTCCGGCCCGTACGGGCGTAAGTTCGCCGGTCGGCGGCGGCATCTTTGTCGGTACTACGACGCCATATCTGTTTACGGGTTCGACGATCATCAACAATAACGTTAACGGCTCCGGCGGCCAGGGCCAGGGCGCCGGCATCTTCGCCTTTGGCCCGTCAGGTTCGGGCGGAAACTCGTTTGTCACGAGTTCGATAGTCTCCGGCAACGCGGCCCCGTCGGACGGCGGTGGTATCTACACGACGCAGCGCGTCGACATCAACTCGGGTGACGATATAAACTCCAATTCGTCCGGGAGATTTGGCGGCGGATTGTTCGTCAACCACAACGCCGCGACCTCGACCATCTCAAAGTCTAATTTCCGCGTCAACTTCGCCGCCTCGACCGGCGGAGCGATCTATCTCGGCACCACCACCACCGCGAACGTGCTTAATATGAGCTATTCGCGGGTCATCGCTAATACCAGCACCAGTGGCCTCACGGGCCTCGCGACCGCCGGCGGCACCGCCAACGCCGCACTCAACTGGTGGGGCTGCAACACGACATCCGTCTCGGCACCCTGCGACACGACCGGCACCGCCGGCGGCGGCACGATCGGCGTTACGCCGTGGCTCCAGCTTCGGCTCACCGCCGCGACCAGCCCGGTCCTTGTCGGCCAGACGTCGTCATTGACGTCGTCGGTCCTGCTCGATTCCAGCGGCGGCGCCGTCTCGACCTCCAATCTCGATGTTTTAATTAACCGCACGGTCACGTGGGGCTCGACATTCGGTTCGATCTCAGGCTCGCAAACGTTCATTCAGGCAAATGGCCAGGCAACCGCGACCTACACCGGCACGGCGATCGGCGCCGGCACCGCGACAGCGACTATCGACAGCGGCACCGCGACCGCCAACATTACCGTCAATAAATCCGACACGACGACCGCTCTCGTTTCGGGCACTAATCCGTCGGTCTTTGGCCAATCGGTGACCTTTACCGCCACCGTCAACGTCACCGCACCCGGATCGGGCACGCCGACCGGCACCATCACATTTAAGGACAACGCCGTCAATATCGGCACGTGTCTCGCCCAGGCGGTCTCGTCTTCGGCGGCGACATGCTCGATCTCGACGCTGTCGGTCGCGAGCCACCCGATCACCGCCGTCTACAACGGCGACGCGAATTTCAACGCCAGCCCGACGTCAAATACCGTGACGCAGGTCGTCAATCAGGCGGCGACGACGACCGCCCTCGTTTCGGGCACTAATCCGTCGATCAACGGCCAGTCGGTGACGTTTACCGCGACGATCAGCGTGACCGCACCGGGTGCCGGAACGCCGACCGGAACGGTTGCCTTTAAGGACAACGGTGTAAATATCGGGACATGTGCCGCCCAGGCGGTCAGCGCCTCGACCGCTACCTGTACGGTCTCCAATCTCTCGATCGCGACTCACCCGATCACGGCCGTTTACAGCGGCGACACCAATTTCACGACCAGCACATCCAATACCGTCAGCCAGGTGGTCAATAAGGCGTCGACGACCGTCGCACTCGTGTCGGGTACCAACCCGTCAGTCTTCGGTCAGTCGGTCACGCTCACTGCGACCATCAGCATTACCGCTCCCGGCACCGGAACGCCGACCGGCACGATCACGTTCCTTGATAATGCCGTGAATATCGGCTCGTGCGCCGCTCAGGCTGTCTCCGCGGCGGCCGCAACGTGCACGATCAGCACGTTGGGCGTGGCATCGCACCCGCTCACAGCCATCTATAACGGCGACGCCAATTTTAATGCGAGCCCCGCGTCCAATACCGTGACGCAGGTGGTCAACAAGGCCTCGACGACCGTCGCTCTGGTATCCGGCGCTAATTCGTCTGTTTTCGGCCAATCGGTGACGTTCACCGCGACGATCAGCGTGACGGCACCGGGTGCGGGTACGCCGACCGGCACAGTTACATTCAAGGATGGCGCCGTAAATATCGGCACCTGTGCTGCCCAGACGGTGTCGGCGTCGGTGGCATCCTGTACGATCTCGACGCTGTCCGTCGCCACGCACCCGATCACGGCTGTCTACAACGGCGATACCAATTTCAACGCCAGCGCCGCGTCAAATAGCGTCAGCCAGGTAATCAACAAGGCCGACACAACAATCGCGCTGGTATCCGGCGCTAATTCGTCTGTTTTCGGCCAATCAGTGACGTTCACCGCGACGATCAGCGTGACGGCACCGGGTGCGGGTACGCCGACCGGCACAGTTACATTCAAGGATGGCGCCGTGAATATCGGCACCTGCGCTGCCCAGACGGTCTCGGCGTCGGCGGCATCCTGTACGATCTCGACGCTGTCCGTCGCCACGCACCCGATCACGGCTGTCTACAACGGCGATACCAATTTCAACGCCAGCGCCGCGTCAAATGCCGTCAGTCAGGTCGTCAATAAAGCGTCGACGACGACCGCGCTCGTTTCGGGCACAAATCCGTCGGTCTTCGGCCAATCGGTGACGTTCACCGCCACGATCAGCGTGACCGGACCGGGTTCGGGCACACCGACCGGCACGGTTTCGTTCTTTGATAACGCGGTGAGCATCGGCATCTGTTCCGCACAGGCGGTTTCGGCATCGTCTGCGACGTGTTCGGTCAGTAGTTTGTCCGTGGCCACGCACCCGATCACCGCTGTCTACAACGGCGACGCGAGCTTTAACGCCAGTGCGGCGTCGAACACCGTTTCGCAGGTGGTTAACAAATCGGCAACGTCCGTTGCTTTGGTCTCCGGCACTAATCCGTCGACGTCCGGCCAGTCCGTGACGTTTACCGCGACGATCAGCGTGACCGCACCCGGCGTCGGCGAGCCGACCGGAACCGTGACGTTCCAGGACAACGCCGTCACGATCGGCACCTGTTCGGCCCAGGCGACGACGGCCCTGGCTGCGACGTGTACGATCTCGACCCTCTCGGTTGCTACCCATCCGATCACCGCGATCTACAATGGTGACGCAAACTTTGCCTCAAGCACGTCGAACACCGTCAGTCAGGTCGTCAACGGGACACCGCCCGACCTAACGATCACCAAAACTAATAACGGCCCGTGGATCCAGGGCGGCACGGGTACTTTTGTGCTGACGGTCAACAACATCGGCGGAACAGCCTCGACCGGTGCGATCACCGTCACCGACCCGATGCCGACCGGACTTACTTTGGCCTCGACGAGCAGCAGTGTGGCGTGGAATTGTGCCGCGAGCACCGTGGCCAACGTTTCGTGTACCAGTTCGACACCGATCGCCGCCGCCGGCAATGGCGGAGCGATCACTGTTAATGTCAATGTCGCTGCCAACGCGGCCGCATCGATCTTGAATACGGCGACCGTCGCAGGCGGCGGCCAGACGAATACCGCTAACGACACCGGCAGTACGACGGTCACCGTCAATCCGGGCGACACGACGCTGCCAACCGCGGCTGCGACATTGACCAACGTCACCGGACCGGGCGGCACGCTCTACACCTTTACCGTCTCCTACGCCGACAACGTCGCTATCAATGTCGCCACGCTCGACAACAACGACATCGTCGTCACCGGCCCGAACGCGTTCTCGTCGCCTGCAACATTTGTCAGTGTCGACGTCAATTCCAATGGCACGCCGCGTGTCGCTACCTATTCGATCGTGCCTCCGGGCGGAACGTGGGATGCGGCGGATAACGGAACCTACACCGTCTCGATGCAGGCCAGCCAGGTCGCGGACACCACCGGCAATTTTGTCAACGCCGGCAGTCTCGGCACATTTACGGCGGTCCCGCTCGCTCTGGTCGTTGACCGCACCGATGATACGGTTGTCAGCACGTGCTCGGCGGCCGCCAATGACTGTACGCTTCGCGGAGCCATCGCGGCGGCAAACGCGGCACCGACCGGCGACACCATCACCTTTGACCCGGTGGTCTTCGCGACGCCCCAGACCATCACGCTCGGCGGCACCGAGATCGTCATCGCCAACAGCGGCGGCCTGACGATCACCGGCCCCGGAGCCGATAAATTGACGGTCAGCGGCAACGCCGCCAGCCGAATATTCTCCAACAGCCCCAACGCCGTGACCACCATCAGCGGAATGCGTCTGACCGGCGGCACCGGCGTCGGAGCCACCGGCACCGGACGCGGCGGTGCTGTCTATAACACGGGCGGCACACTCACGCTCAACAACCTGGTCCTGACCGGCAATACGTCGACCAACGGTGCGGCTCTGTCCAATGCGACGGCACCGGCCACTCTCAACGTCAACAACTGTTGGGTCACGGCCAATGCCACGCCGGGCTCGGGTGGTGCACTGCAAAACTTTGCAGGTACGACCATTATCACCAACATCACCAACTCGTCGTTCACCGGTAATGTGTCTAATTCGACATCGGTCGGCGGCGGCGCGATCCAGGCAAACGGCGTCGTTAACATCACCAACTCAACCATCGGCGGCAACACGGCAACCGGCGGTTCGGGTGCCATCTTCTACAACGGCAACGCTCTGACGGTCACCAATTCGACGATCGCGGGCAACACGTCGACCAATAACGGCGGCGGTATTCACAGCACATCGGCGACACCGGCGATCATCCGCAACTCGATCATCGCCGGCAATAACGGTGCGGTCGCATCGCCTGATATGGCCGGTATCGCCAACTCGCTCGGCAACAACATTGTCGGTACGGTCGGAACCTCGACCGGTTGGGTTGGTTCCGACCTGCAAAATGTCAATCCGCTGCTCGCACCGCTCGGCTACTACGGCGGCAACGGTTACTCGTTCGCCCTGACCTCCGCGTCACCGGCGTTAAATGCGGGCCAACCGTGCGTCACCAACTTGACCTGTGCGACCAACAATCCGCCGGTCGCTCTGACGGCCGATCAGCGTGGTGCCGCCCGCATCGGTGTCGTCGACATCGGAGCGTTCGAGCTTAACAATTCGGCCAACGGCGGCACTTTCGTCGCCCAATTGCCGAACGCTTTGCAGGGAACCGCCTACAACTTCCTGCTCGTCCCCGTCAATACGGGTGCGAGCCAGGCGGTCACCTCGGGTTCGCTGCCGTCGGCCATCGTTCTCAATTCGGGAGCGACCGCATCTCTGACCGGAACGCCGACCATCAGCGGCCTGTTCCCATTCAGTATGACCACGACCGTCGGAGCTAATTCGAACGTCACCGATTACGGCCTGCTCGTGTTCGCCCCGCCCGGCACGCTGGTGTCCGTCGGCGGCCGCGTAATGACAGTTGCCGGTGCCCCGGTCAGCGGAGCCATGGTCATACTGACCGATTCCGGCAACGTGCAGCGAACCGCGACAACGAGCCCGCTCGGCTACTACCTCATCCAGAACGTCCCGGCCGGTGCGACCTACACCGTCAGCCAGGCGTCAAAACGGTACATCTTCACGCCGTTTAATCTGAATGTCGGGTCTAACCTCTCGAACGTCGACCTCGCGTTTACACCCAAACCGTAAACGGCCGTTCGCGAACGCATTGAAAAATGGAGGCCCCGCGGCCTCCATTTTCGTCTTCGAATCCACAAACTCGGCCTAATACACATATGCATTCGCCGTCGGCCTATCGCCGGTGATGCCCCAGGGGATGGCGGCGAAGCCGGCGGTGGATTGCTGGACGTAGAAAATGCCTTGGGCACCC
>JAYVUD010000099.1:0-3837 GCA_043788335.1 Chloracidobacterium sp.
GTAATGGGCGCGAACGGCGGCAATCCGACGCGTTTGAGCCATAACACCTACGACGGCGGAAACGGTTCACCATATCCGGGAGACATTCTTCAGTCAGTATCGCCGGACGGCCAGACGGTGATCTTTCAGGGCAACTGCCTTAGTAATCCATCGTGCATTCGCACGATGGGAGCTGCCGGTTACACCTCCACCCACACCACAAGCGGAAGCAGCATATTGCTTTCGACATATTATGCTTTTACACCATCATATTCTCCCGATGGAACAAAGATTGTTTTTGACGGCAGACAGATAGGGTGCGGGAGTTGCTACGGCGATATCCTGGTTATGAACGTCAATGGAACGGGAGTGACGCGACTGACGACCGGCACATCGTTTTCGGACAAATACATAAACGGACGGTTTTCGCCGGATGGCACCAAGATAGTTTACGAACATGTTATTAACGGTTCGTCTCATGATGTCTTAGTAATGAACGCCGATGGATCAGGCCAAACCGCTTTGACAACATCCGGTAACTGTTCGCAGCCTTCGTGGTCGCCTGACGGAACAAAGATCGTTTTTGTAAAAGAGATCGTCTATTCGGATATTTACACGATGGACGCAAACGGTGCGAATCAAACGGTAGTTTTTTCCGGCAGCGATTACGCACGAAAGCCAACGTGGGGAGCTTCGCCATTTGTTTCAGTTACGCCGGCCGCCAATCTTAACCTACAGTTTTCCAACGTTACTGCTGGCGGCAATACTAATGCCGCTCCTATAATTCCCACGCAAACCGCTTCCGCGCCGCCGAATTATACGTTCCCGCAAAACGCGCCCGCTTACGACATAACGACAACCGCCTCGTTGTCGGGAACTGTTAACGTTTCCCTCCAGGTGCAGAACGTCGCCAATGCTGACCACTGCGCCGCTCTCAGAATTTTGCACTACACCGCGGGTGCGTGGACAGCGTCGGGAAATGCGGCGCCGGCGTTCAATGCTGGAGTCTGCAGCTTGATGCAGACCGTAACATCGCTCTCTCCTTTTGCAGTCGCTCAAATGATAGTTCCGCCGGCGACATTCACTGTAACAAACACCGCCGATTCCGGTGCGGGCAGTCTGCGGCAGGCTGTTTTGGATGCCAATGCAGCAGTGTCTGACGACACTATCGTTTTTGCGATACCGGCGGCGAGCTGTCCGTCCGGCGTTTGCACCATCACGCTGGCATCCAACATCATCGTCAGTAGTATGGGTAGCCTGACGATTAGCGGACCAGGCGCAAATTTCCTGCGACTCAACGGAGGGGGAACGAACCGCATCTTCACCTCCAGCTCTGCCATCTTTACCCTTCGGGGTGCAACCCTGACGGGCGGCAACGGCGGCGGTGCAATCACAAGCGGACCGGGCGGCGCGATCTACGCCGACGGCACCGGGACGCTCGTGCTCGACGGCGTTATCGTTACCAACAATACTTCCAACGGAGGCGGCGGAGGCGTGTATATTTCTTCGGGTATGAACGCTCAGATTATCAATTCGACAGTTTCCGGAAACACCACGGGCGGAACCAATGGTAACGGCGGCGGGATAGCTAATTTCGGAAGCACGCTTACCATTACAAATTCGACCATTTCCGGGAACAGTGCCCTTGATTGCGGCGGCATTTGGGTTAGTACCGGCACTTTGACCATGACCAATTCAACGGTCTCCGGCAATATGGCGACGGGAGGATTCGGCGGCGGCGGCTTTTGCAACGGCGGCACCATGACGTTGAGAAATGTTACCATTTCCGGTAACACGGCAAACAACAACAGCAGCACGGGCGGCGGGATCCGCAATGGAGGAACCCTTAATCTCGGCAATACCATTATTGCCGGAAATACGGACGTCGGCGGCGACCCCGACATCCTCAACGGCGGCACGATCACCACGCAGGGTTACAATCTGATCGGTAACAATGCGAGCGTATCCGGAACATTTCCCTTCGGGACAAATGGTAACGGCGACAGAGTCGGGCAAACAGGTACGTTGCTTGACCCTCTGCTCGCGCCGCTGGGCAACTACGGTGGCCCGACGTTTACGCACGCTCTATTGACCGGCTCTCCTGCGATCGATAACGCAAACGCTGCGATCGCCGGAACACCGTCCGTAGACCAGCGTGGTGCGGCACGCGTCGGGGCGACCGATATCGGTGCGTTTGAACTGAACAACACGACGAATGGTGGTACATTCGTCGCTGTGCTGGCGAGTGGAACGGTCAACCGGAGTTATAACCAGACGATTGTGCCAAATAACGTGAGCAACGGAGTTACTTATTCGTACGCTGTTACGTCCGGAAGCCTGCCGCCGGGATTGACGTTGACGCCGAGTTTTGCCTTCGCCGAAGTGACTGGCAAAGGCAGCCGGAGCCCGCGTGTGTCGGCGCCGACGGCGATCCTCACGATCGGCGGTACACCGGCGACGGCCGGTACATACTCGTTCACGATAACCGCTACCGGAGGTGGCCGGTCAGCGGTGACAGACTATTCGATAACGATACTGGCGCCATCTGCTTCGGCGGTCTCTGTTTCAGGCCGCGTGGTTGTCGCCGGTGGCCAGGGACTGCGCAACGCGATAGTATCGCTGACCGATCAGGAAGGAATAACTGTCCGGGTGATCACGAGCCCATTCGGGTATTTCCATTTTGACGACGTGCAGTCGGGCGAAACCTATGTCGTCGCGGCCGCGTCGAAACGATATCAATTCGCGTCCCACATCGTTACCGTCACGGACGCATTGACCGATGTCGATTTCATTAGTCAGTAAAGGGTATCCGAAAACAAGATCAGTGCCTCGGGTTCCCGGACGGAGAGCCCTATGGCACTGATCGGCTTTTTTTGCCCAACCGTGACAGATCGCGAGTGGGTTTACGGCAGAAAGAATAGAAAGGAGAAACGAATGATCGGAATAATTTCATTTGTCGCATTCGCTACAATTGCGGTCCTCGGGATCATCCTAACGAAGCTCAACAAGCGTCGGATGGAACGCGGGCTCGGTCGAAAGGTCGATAGGCTCGAAGCCAATTCGATCAGCAATTGGATGGAAGTCGCGGAAAAGGACGAAGCCAAAAGATCGTAAAGACCCCATCAACCGTTACTTGAGACTTGTCGATTGGAGGTTTTATGTTTCATCAAAGAGTTGTTCTTAGGATCTATTATTTCATTGCAGCCTTGATCATTCTTGTAGTGAGCGGCGTTGTCGGTTCGGTAATAGTTTCACTTCTTATCGTCGCGGTGCTGTCGATCCCCGTCATTTTTGTTATCAAAAAGATCTTTCCACCGCAGGATTGGTATAAGAATGTGGACGAAAAGACAGGATTTACAAGTATGAATATCTCGTCCCGCGACGAATAGTTACTTGACGCCCGGCAGCAGCTCGTAGTTGCCCATTTTGCGGTTGTACGAGTCGAGGGCACCGACCTCGTCGGCGGTGGCGTCGAGCATTTGCTTGGTCATCGCGATCGAATCTGAGAGCTGTTCGAAATCGAGCAACGAGAATTTCTCAGGCGTCGAGATCGTGACTATCTCATCATTGAGGTAGCTGAAAAAGTTCTCGATCGACTGCAGCTGGCCTTCGACCAGCTTGACGCTCTTTTCGATCTCATCGAACGAGGCGATGCGGCGTTTCAGGATCTCGACATTGGTCTGCTGGATGCGTTTGGTCTTTTCGTCCGTTGTGCTTTCCATTGCGCGAAACGCCTGTGAAAGCTGATTGTGGACGGACGTAAAACCCGGGGGGTCAGGCATGCTTTTGTGCGATTCTTTGGTCATAGGCTTTGGTTAGTTGGGCGATCGTTTGTTCATCCGGTCATTCCCCTTCGCG
>JAYVUD010000100.1:0-31943 GCA_043788335.1 Chloracidobacterium sp.
GTTTCAGATCTCGCAAATCTCGTCTTTGCGATCTGAAACTTTTTCTATATGCTCTCCGTACCAAGTTCTTCAAAACGGTTCAATTCTACGACTTTAGGAATTTTATGAGATCAACGCTCTTCTTGCTTGCATTTGCGGCGACCGGCCTGTTTTTCGCGACATCCGCAAGAGCACAGAGTTATGCCATCACTAACGCCCGGATCGTGACCGTCTCAGGGGCGGCGATCGATCGGGGAACTGTCGTGATCCGCAACGGACTGATCGAGGCGGTCGGTGCCAACGTTGCTGCTCCGGCGGACGCACAGGTGTTTGACGCGGCGGGGCTAACGGTTTATCCGGGGTTTATCGACGCTCTGACCAATTTGGGTATGCCTGCCGGTGCCGCACCGCCGACCCGCGGACCGGGCGGAGGCGGGCCCGCCCAGGGTGCCACTGCTGCAGCCGGGTCAAACTCAAATTACCCTGCCGGATTGCGTCCTGAGGACGACGCGGCAAGCTTGCTCACGGCCGGCGAAGCCCAGTTTGAGGCGAATCGTAATGCGGGATTTACCACCGTTTTGACAACGGGCAGGAGCGGCATTTTCAATGGCCGGTCCGCTGTCATCGACCTCGCCGGCGATTCGGTCTCGGCGATGATCGTCAGATCGCCGTTCGCCCAGCACATCACATTTACGACGATCGGCGGCCAGTATCCGCAGTCGCTCCTGGGCACGTTTTCCGCCCTTAGGCAAATGTTCCTGGACGCTCAACGCTTGCAGGAGATCCAAAAACAATACGCCGCCAACCCCAAGGGGATCAAGCGTCCCGAGGCGGACCGTTCGCTCGAGGCCCTGTTTCCGGCGATAGACCGCCAAATGCCGGTCGTTTTTAACGCAAACAGCGAACGTGAGATCATCCGGGCGATCGACATGATCCGCGAGTTTAAGCTAAATGGCATCATCGGCGGCGGCCAGGAAGCGTGGAAGGTGGCCGACCGCCTGAAAGCGGCGAACATCGCCGTCCTGCTCTCGCTCAATTTTCCCAAACGCACGACATCGTCGTCGCCCGACGCCGATCCCGAGGACCTCGAAATGCTGAGGCGGAGGGCCGACACGCCGAAAGGGCCGGCAAAGCTCGCGGCGGCCGGTGTCAAATTCGCGTTCCAATCGGACAATGCTCGATCGATCGGTGATTTCTTTGCAAATGCCGGAAAGGCTGTGGAAAACGGGCTTGGCAAAGACGCCGCGATTCGGGCGATGACGCTCGGTGCCGCTGAGATACTCGGCGTCGACAACCGCTTGGGGTCGATCGAGGCAGGCAAGATAGCGAATATCGTTGTCGTCAAAGGCGACCTGTTCGGTAAGGACAGATATGTGACGCACGTTTTCGTTGACGGCAAGTATTACGAGCAGAAAGAGGTGCCGAAACAGGACGCACGCCCGACGGGGCCGGGAACGACGGCTCCCGGAGTTCCGAACCTGAGCGGCGTGTACACCATCAGCATCGAAATTCCCGGTCAGCCGATGGGAGCGACGCTCAACCTTGCGCAGCAGGGGTCGGTGCTCACTGGGACGATGGTCTCACAGCTTGGGTCATCGCAGATCAAGGACGGCAAGGTTACGGCCGACGGGTTTAGCTTTAGCACTTCGGTCGAATTTGGCGGCTCCGCGATGGAACTAACGGTTCGCGGAACCGTCAGCGGCAGTACCGTTAGCGGAACGATCGACTCGCCGCAGGGAGCGGTACCTTTCTCCGGAACCAAGAATCCGTGAGGAAAGTCGAAAGTGAAAGGTAGAAAGTCAAAAGTTAAAAGTAAAAGGTAAAGAGTAAAGAGTAAAAGGGCAAAAGTGATGAGAAAAAGTCTCGTAATTCTGATTTTGACCGCGATGTGCATGATCTCGCCGACGCTTGTCATGGCTCAGGCGAAAATGGACGTATTGATCAAGAATGCGACGGTGATGACGGCGGTCAAAGGAACGCTTGAAAACACCGATATTCTGATCCAGAACGGCAAGATCGCTCGTGTCGGCAAGAATATTGCGGCTCCGGCAGGTGCACGTGTGATCGATGCCGCCGGAAAATTTGTGACGCCGGGTATTATCGATTGCCACTCGCACTCGATGCTCGATGCGATCAACGAGGGTACGTTTTCCGTGACCTCGATGACGCGGACGCGCGATATGCTCAACCCGACGGACATTACCATCTATCGGGCACTGGCGGGCGGCGTGACGGCGGCCAACCTTTTGCACGGTTCGGCCAACTCGATCGGCGGGCAGAATACGACGGTCAAATTCAAATGGGGCCATCCGGTCGAGGATTACCCGATCGCCGACGCCCCGCCGGGGATCAAGTTTGCGATGGGCGAGAACGTCAAACGCTCGACGTCATTTGCCCCGCCGGGCTCGCCCGCACGTTACCCCAAAACGCGTATGGGCGTCGTCGAGACGATGCGTGACGCGTTTCTCCGGGCGCGCGATTACAAACAGTCGTGGGACGATTTTAAGGCGGGCAAGACCAAGGTTCAGCCGCGCCGCGATCTCGAACTCGAACCGCTCGTCGAGGTCATCGAGGGCAAACGCCTCGTCCACGCACACGGTTACCGGTCAGACGAGCACCTCAATTTGTTGCTCCTGGCGGACGAATTTGGGTTTAAGATCGCCACGCTCCAGCACGGGCTCGAGGCATACAAGATCGCACCTGAGATCGCCAAACGCGGCACGGGCGTGTCAATCTTTACCGATAGTTGGGGCTACAAGCTCGAGGCTTACGACGCGATACCGTACAACGCCTTTATTTTGTGGAAGAACGGCGTGAGTGTGTCGATCAACTCTGACTCAGACGAACGAATGCGCCGCCTGAACCTCGATGCCGCCAAGGTCATGAAATACGGCGGCGTGCCCGAGGAAGATGCGTTAAAGATGATCACGATCAACCCGGCCAAGCAACTCGGCATCGACAAACGTACCGGCTCGATCGAGGTTGGCAAGGACGCCGACATCGTCATCTGGACGGCTCATCCGTTCAGCGTCTATTCGCGGGTCGAAATGACGATGATCGAGGGCGAGGTGCTTTTTGAACGTGCAAAAGACGCTCAGATGAGGCTCGATATGGCAAAAGAGAGAGAAACGCTCGAAAAACTCGACGTCAATCGGGCTCCCGGAACCGGCGGAACTAGCCCGCGTATCCCGAGCGACAAACGCCGCGGCGACCGCGACGAAGCCGAATTCGGCGACGGAGGTGGTAATCGATGAAAAAGACATTTTCCACCGCAGAGACGCGGAGACGCAGAGAGATATCTGATCATTATTTTATGTCCAATTTCAAATTTTGTTTTCCACACCGAGACCATCTGCCAAAAGGCTTTTTCTCTGCGTCTCTGCGCCTCTGCGGTTTAATTCTACTGATATCAGCCGCGGTCGTTGGCCAGAATGACGGTTCTGAACAGAACCAGAACGGCAGGGCCGGGACCTACGCCATTGTCGGCGTGCGGATCGTAACGGTCTCGGGTGCGGCCATCGAAAACGGAACGGTCGTCATCAAGGACGGCAAGATCGCGGCCGTCGGTGCCGGTTCAACGGTTCCGACAGGCGCTGAAAAGATCGACGGCAAGGGGTTGACCGTTTATCCGGGAATGATCGACGCGGGGACCAATCTCGGGCTGACGGAGATCGGCCAGGGCGTCAACGCGTCGGTCGATCAATCGGAAACCGGGACGATGAACGCCAACGCCAAAGCGATCAAGGGGCTCAATCCGCATTCGTCGCACGTCGAGGTGACCCGCGTTAACGGCATCACGACCGTGATGTCATATCCCGACGGCGGCCTGATCGCCGGACAGGGAACCGTCATTAACCTGAGCGGATCGACGCAGGACGAGATGGCGTTGGTTCGCGAGTTTGGGTTGGTGATCAATTTTCCGCGAGTTGCGGGCGGCGGCGGATTTGGCGGTAGATTTGGCGGGCCGCCGATCGAATTTAGCGAGGCGGTAAAACGCCGCGATACGCAGATCGATGAACTGAAAAAGATATTCCGCTCGGCCGAGCTTTATCTGAAAGCTAAGGACGCCTATGCAAGAGACAAGACGCTCGCCTATCCGGCGTTCGATATCCGTCTCGAAGCGATGGCACCGTTCATGCGCAGCGAAAAGCCGGTGATATTTACCGCCGAACGCGAACGCGATATCCGCAGCGTCGCCAAATTTGTCGCCGATATGAAGCTCAAAGGCATCATCGTCGGCGGCCAGGAAGCGTGGAAAGCCGGTGACGTGTTGAAAAAGAACAACATCGCCATCGTTTATACCAGCATTTACGCCTCGCCGGTTCGTGATGACGACGGTTATGATTCGCTGTTTGAGGCTCCGGCGAAAATGCAGGCGGCCGGGGTCAAATACTGCATTTCGACCGGCGACGGCGGTCCGATGGTCCGCGAACTGCCGTATCAGGCCGGACTCGCCAGTGCCTTTGGCCTTTCGCGTGATGACGCTCTCCGGTCGGTAACGCTTTACGCCGCACAAGTCCTCGGGCTCGACGCCAAACTCGGCTCGATCGACGCTGGCAAGATCGCCAATCTCGTCGTCACCGACGGCGACCTGCTCGAACCGCGGACAAACGTAAAATACGTCTTCATCAACGGCCGCCTGATGCCCCTGACCAGCCGCCACACAAGGCTGTTCGATAGCTTTAAGGATCGGAAATAGCGGGATTTTCACCGCGGAGACGCTGAGACGCAGAGTCTGAAAGATAAGAGAGGCAAGCCAGCAAACGGCTTGCCTGTTTTATTTCTCTGCGCCTCTGCGTCTCCGCGGTTAATCTTTCTGAGGTATTTTCTCGCCGTCTTCGAAAAATTCGAGTGACGCCGAATTCAGACAATATCGCTGTCCTGTCGGCGGTGGGCCGTCGGGGAAGACGTGGCCTTGGTAGTCGCCGCAGCGGGCACAGCGAATCTCGGTCCGGCTCATACCCGTAAGTGCTTGAGCGATGCGACGACGTTCGGTTGCCAACCTTATCAAACAAATAGCTCTCATTTTGCCCGCCCGAGTTCGCTACGGTCAACAGTTGATCGACATTGTCATATCCGAACATTCTGGTCTGCGTCGGTTCGCAAAAATGCCTACAAGGTACCGATTTCACCAACCTCAATCGTCTGCTTTCGTGACAGATTCACTGTTTTGGTATTACTCCACTCAATTTTTCAAATATCCATGAAACAAAATATCCGATAAGAAACCACTGAATGAAGATTATTACAACGCTGAGTGCAATAGAGCTAGAAACCATAAGGGCCATAAATGCTGGGATATTCAACACTCCCCACACTCTCCATGCGCTTCCCAAGTCTCTTGTAGTGCCGACTAGGTCATTTTCATAGAACGGTGACGTCTCGGACATAAGAACCCAGGTAATGAAAATCGCCACCAAACCAAAAATCAAGCCAGTAATTGCTGCGCGTCGCGGCCTTAAACCCGAACACCGCATTATTCGACCCGTTCGCGTCGACCCCGAATTTTCCATTTACTCACTTTCCTTAAGGTCATCAATTTCAGGATATTGAGCGTTCAAAACTTCAAGTATCTCCATTTGAATATCGCCGACCGAAAGTCCTATGCCGCGTTTGATGCGTTGGTGCTCCTCTTCACCGCACTTGCCGTCAATTTCGGATAATATCGCAATGAGTTCTCTTACTGCGGCCAAGGCACGTTGCTGTATTTGAAGAGCAGTGGCTTTGTTCATACTCTAATTTAAAGGTAAGGTTCCGATGCACTCTCGGTAACACTTTCTGTAAGCGCTCCCATCCAAATCTGTACCCAGGAAGGCGGAACATTTTTCCGCACATTCCTCTCGTTTTTCCGGCGATATTGGGGGCACCGGGCCAATTGGAACAGGGAAGATATCCGGTGGCCAACCGGTCCAAGGAATGTCTGGCGGCCAGGTGGTCCACGGAATAGCTTTTGGTCTCGGCTGGCAGGCTGAACCAGGACTTGTTCTCGGAATTATTGGCGGAGTTCCAGGGTAGGGATTAGGCTCCCATATTTTGTCCCAAATGGGGAAAGGATTTAGCGGACCATTAACGAAGGGATTCGCCGGATGATTTGCAGTATAGATACCGATTGGTAGGCCAATGGCAGCTCCAACTGTCAGCCCACCAAACACGACAGCGGTGGGAGACGATGCCACGGTCCCTCCAACAGAGACTATCGCCGCACCTGCACTTGTGCCCGCACCCTGAAGTAGTGTGCTGAAATCGCGCAGAATATTTGGATTTAGAACATCACCATCCGGAAAAAGACCTCTCGAATCGCGAAAGACCAACGGTTGATTTCGAACGTATCCGAACGAGTTCATGTCCTTTCCTGCGAAGCCTATCGGATCTTCCGAAATGAACCGCCCGAGACTTGGATCGTAGTATCTCGCCCGCGAGAATTGCAGGCCTGTGAATGAGTCGTATTCGCGGCCGGTGAATTGGTAGCGTGTTGGGAAAGCCATGTTCGTTGGGTTTCCGAAGGAATCGTAGGTTCTTGACGCGGTTAACGCGCCGCTCGCATTAGCCAGCCCATTCGTTGAGCCGAGATGATCCGAGAGGAAATAACTTGCCGTGCTTCCGGTTTGGGATCGAAGTTTGTTGTCAATGCCACTTCCGTTAAGATATTTCGTCAGCGTTCCCGAATCGTCATTCATCAAGACATCGTCACCGTCATACGTGAATTTCGTATTCTCCCGCGACCCCGCAATATGCCTACGAACCCGACGCCCAATCGCGTCGTATTTGTATCGAACCGACTGCTTTCGTGTGGATGCCTGCGTCAACCGGTTGTCGTAGTCCCATCCGAAATGCCAGAAATTCGAACCCTCTGTCTTCGTGGTTGTATTTCCGTTGGCGTCGCTGCCATAAGTCGCGGTCCGTGTCGAAGCCATCTTGTTAAACGGCTGGGAGCCATACATCGAACTGCGATATGACGACTGATGCTTGAGTCTAGTCAAGCAATTCTCAAATCGGGAGAGAATTTGCCGTAGCCGCTTATCGCTCATGCAAATCGAGTATGGGTTTTTTTCCGCACCAGGCTGAAACCAAATCTTCTAACGTCTCTATTCTCTTCCAGTAGTTGGTCGTTCCATACTTGTCCAGTCGAATTTGCAATTCCTCAATCAAGTCGTCGTCGCTAAATTCATTCTTTCCAAGCCACCAAAACCATTTGAGCGGATTTTGGGTTTCTACACGCTTCGTGAGTTTTGACAAACTATCCTCCGGCCGCATTATTCCTGCCGGAATCCCGTAGCCCAATTCAATTGTTTCAAAACACGCTAGAGTTTCCTTCTTATCCAAGGATAATGGTTCAAAATATTGGGCGTATAGGCCTTCTTTCCCCAAGTCCTCACGTCCCTCAAATCTCTTGCGAATTGCACTGGTCCATTCATCGTTCATATTAATCGATTATTCCGCACAAACACTGAACGTCTGTTGTCACGTTGTAACTAAATGTAAGAGCACCAGTTACAGCTAATACCGGCGTCGCCTTATCGCCGAACATTCTAAAATATCGATACGGATAGTATCCCCCAATTTTGGGATATCCTAACGCACGGTTAACGTGTCGCCCTACCATATTTATCCCGCTGGCGTAGCGATTTTCACTAAGATTAGTCCCAGCTTTAGCGGCGCCGGCAGCAGCGTCTAAAGAGAGTGAAGAAAGTGAACCGACTTCGACATATTCAATCACCTGCTCTGCCGTGGGATTGCCGAATGAAAAAGTCGATGAGAACTTATTCTTCTTGTAACATTTCAAAGTTCTTTGTATTTGCGCTGGATCATCTGGGTATATCTTTGGATCCTGATAGACAATTGGGTCAATCAGCCCTGTTGGATCCGCAAAATTAATAGGATTGTTTCTTACATAACCAAATAAATTCATGTCACCACCCTCAAATCCTATTGGATCCTCCGAAAGAAACCTCCCAAGATTCGGATCGTAAAATCTCGCTCGGCTGAATTGAAGTCCGCTGAAGTTATCGAACTCGCGGCCCGTGAACTGATATCGCGATGGAAAGGTGGCGTTCGTCGGGTTGCCGAATGAGTCGTAGGCGTTCGTCGCCGTACCTGCCCCCGACGAGTTCGTAAGCCCATTCGTCGAACCTAGGTGATCGGCGAGGAAGTAACTGACCGCACCACCCGTCTGCATCCGCAACTTATTGTCGATTCCCGGCCCGTTTAGATATTTGGTCAATGTGCCTGAGTCGCTATCCATCAAAACATCATTGCCCTCGTACGTATATTTCGTGATTTCTTTTCCGCCGACAAGATGACGTTGGACACGGCGGCCGAGGGCGTCGTAGCGGTAGACGACCTTCTGTTTTCTCGTAGAGGCGGACACTAATTTGTTCTCGTAGTCCCAGACGTACCGCCAAAAGTTCTTGCCTTCCGATTTTGAGACAGTACTACCGTTCGCGTCAAATCGGTAAGAAGCCGTCTGGGTCGAAGCAAGCCGGTTAAATTGAGTTGGCTCATACCCGTAAGTGCTTGAGCGATGAGACGACGTTCGGTTGCCAACCTTATCGAACAAATAACTCTCGTTCTGCCCGCCCGAGTTCGTCACCGTCAACAATTGATCGACATTGTCGTATCCGAACATTCGGGTCTGCGTCGGCTCGACGATCTGACTTATCTGCGACGCACTGTTGTAGCTATACTGCCGGTCGAACAGCGTTCCCGACGGCCCTGAGTCAGTTAATCTCGTCAACCGACGCATGTTGTCGTAAAGGTAATTTGTCGAAACGCCATTCGGATAGGTTCTTGTTTGAACCGCGTCGTCGTTATAATACGTGTAGCCGATCGTCGCCCCATCCGAGGCATTCACAATATTCTCCAGTCGCTCGGCATTATCGAAGTTGTAGGTTGCGTACAACGCTCCGTTGAGTACAAGACGCTTTTGATTTACGGTCGGCGTTCGTTCGTATTCGTAAACCAACGATTGTCCGAACACATCAGTCGTAGAGGTCAGCCTATTACGAATGTCATAGCCGAGTGTAACCGTCCCTGCCTCGTTCGTCGCCGAGGTCAGCCGCGAGATATCGTCGTATCCGTATGTCACCGATGCCTGCTGTGCAGGACTGCCGTAGTCGATGTTCGTAAGTCGATTCAGCTTATCGTGGGTATAGCTCGTTACGCGTCCCATGTAGTCTGTCCGCGCTTGCGGGTTTCCGGCTGCGTCATAGCTCATGGTCATCGTTCCGCCCGCCCGCGTCTGCGACAGCATTCGCCCGTTCGGATCATACGTGAACCCGTAAACCTGTAGAAGAGCGTCCTTGACCTCAACAGTCTGAAAGCGTTTGTTATATGTCGTCGTCGTTACCTCGTCGCCAGCAAGATTATGCCTGGTAACTGTATTTACTCGCGTCGCGTCATCGTATGTATAGTCCGTAGCTCGGCCCGCTGTGTCAGTGACCTTTTTGATCCTGCCTAGATGATCGTACCCGAATTTTTCATTGAGCACCGTCGCCCCAGCCGTCGGTGCGGGATAATCGATCTCCTTTACACGATTGAAATCGTCGTAGACATAACTGGTAATATTCCCCAGCGGATCGGTGTAATACTGCAAATTCGACATGGTGTCATAGGCGAACTGCTTGAAATGACCCAGCGGATCGGTGATCTTATCGAGCCGGCGGTTTGGATCGTAATGATAGACCGTTACCTTGCCTCGTTCGTCCGTTTTCTTGTCTCGTAAACGTCTCTGATCATAGCGATAGATGATCTTGTCCGAATTCGGATAGATCATTTCGACCCTGCTGTGCGGCGGCATATCATCCGGATCGATATAATAATCGACATAGTTGAACTGCGTCACATGCATCAGTGCGTTAGTAACTGTTTTGATCCTCGCACGATCATCGTAAGTGAAGCCGGTTTTTTTTGTGTATGGGTCCTCAACTTCCTTGAGCAAGCCGGAGCCCGCGTACCACGTAAACTTGGTCACGTTATTTCGGGCATCCTTTATCGACTCTGGCAGACCTTTGTTACCGTTAGTCGGATATGCAAATGTCGTAACGTTATTCAACGCATCCGAGGATGTCAGGAGATTACCGGCAGTGTCATAAGTATTCGTCGAAACGCCGCCCATCCGGTCCGTTGCGGTCAACACTTCCCCAAATGGATTATAGCTAAACACCTGAGTTCCCAACACGTCTTCTACCGATGTTACATTCCGATCGCTGTCATAAGTATAACCCGTAGGATGCCCGAGCGCATCTGTTTTTTTCGTAAGGTTTAGCTGGTCGTCGTAAAGGAACTCCGTAGTTTCGGTACCGCTTCCGCCGCAGCTGCACATGCCTTCGATCTTCTTGACAACTGTGCGGACGCCCGACCGATCGAAATAGTATTTAGTAACTCGACCCAATCCGTCCGTGACGTTGGTAAACGATGGATCTGAGTAATCAAGCATATATTTTTCCTGAGCACCGTTAATTTCGGACGTAGTTGCGCGACCCTGATTATCGAAAGTATGTGTTTCAACAATATTAATATTATTGTCGTTAAGCGCATTTCTTACCGTTTTTAACAGCGTTCTTCCCTGAGCCGATGTCGTATCATATTCGAATTTGTATTTCGAGCCATCTGGATACGTGACAGCTTGAAGAATCGATGTTCCGGGCATAAAGTCATAGGTCGCAATAATCCCTGTCGAATCGCTGATTTCCAGTCGATTAGTTGTCCACTCAAATGAAATTGTTCGAAGCGATGCATCTTTAATACTTGTTAGGACATTGCCAGTGTAATATAGCGTCGTCTCATTGCCATTGCGGTCCTTTTGCCACTTCATTCTACCGTCGGCAAGAAAATTGTGAGTGCGTCCGTCTTTGAATGTGAGTGTGTACGTTCCATCCGTATTGACCGCAATATCACCGAGGAATCCAGGCGTTATTCCGGTAAACGGCACGGCGGTTGTCGGGCGGGCAAAGTAAGTCGCCCGCCCGTCCGGCGTCAACAGCCTTATATTCTTCGAGTCGATCAGAGTAATACTCTCGTCATAAGGTGACGACCACCCGAGACCGAATATTCCGACCGACTGATCGAAGCTGTTATAGCTGCGTGTAATATCTATCGTTTCGCCGATTCCGGGCAGCTTATAATCGGTTTGTGAGAGAAACATGTTTCCGTTTGTTACATTGACCGGCTTTCCAACCGAGGTCTGACACGACGGATTTCCGTAGTCCTGATCCGCCGCAAACCGAACCATCTTGATCGGCGTTTGGCGTTCCTCAATCCCTAGATATATTTTTGCATAGAAGTAATGCGTTTGATTCGGCGAGATTTGAACGAACTCCTGATGATCTGTTTGCCAAACTCCAAGTTGGTCAAACGATCCTTCCCCGGTAGTTGAGTGATAAACCGCAGTGTTTAGATCGGGAGGAACCGGTCCGGAATCAACCATTATGCCGTTCGTGAAACCTGTGTAGAGGTATAGCCATGGCTGGCCGACGTCACGTGTTGTGGCTGTGGCGTATACCCAATTCGCAGGGCAACCGCCGCCATTGTGCGTCCTGAAGTTTTGCGTGGAATTATGAGGGAACGGGCCTACTGAGAAGTCTCCCCGCCCGATGGTATAAAAATAATCGATCCATTGACCGTTTCCGTCCTGTATTTGAACGATTGTAGTCCCGCTAACTGGTCCCGCAAGAGTCAGTGTCAAATTGTGATATTCAGGACTGGCCGCGGCCGAAAGAGTAATCTCGCATTGAGACATAACGGGCGTTTCAGATCCCGCTATAGCCACAATAACAGCAATGAAAATGACAAAATACAAGTGTGCCAGGAAGATGCGTCGCATAACTATTCTCCAATTAGGGATAAATGAACAGTGATCCGGAAATAGCGGTTGCCATTTCCAAAACCACAAAAGAATGACATGCACTACACACGTCAGACTCAACAATTTTCGCCGTTGGGTCATCGTAGGCTAGAAAATAATCCGATGTCAACCTTGGCCGCCTTAGTAAGCGACTGGATTGGAAAACAGGCTGTGAGAGTTTGACAGCGTTTGTCCAACTATCTTAAGATTCTGCCGCAGATCGAATTCGAATTATTGCTTTCGGACAACCCACAGTTGCCTTATGTTGCCCGGAGGAACAAAAGGAGCTTTTACTCACTATGGCAAATACCGAACAGACTCATGCAAAAAATTTAGACAATTGTCGTGCCGCTATTTCGATAGGTCAGAGCGTTGGAGGCATTTATCTGCCGTCAAATTCACTGATCGACTTGACCAAACTGCAAACATTTGCGGATGGATTTGCGGCGGTCATGCAGGCGGTAAACGACGCTTTACCGGCTGAAGAGAACGC
This sequence comes from Chloracidobacterium sp., assembly GCA_043788335.1. Lineage (GTDB taxonomy): Bacteria > Acidobacteriota > Blastocatellia > Pyrinomonadales > Pyrinomonadaceae > OLB17. The sequence goes on from JAYVUD010000100.1 coordinate 12,315, forward strand.
CATCGACGCACAAATGGCCGCGTTTAAGCTGGTCTCAAAGCGCGTCACTAAAATTCTCAATGCGGCCAAAGGACAGGACTTGCCAACAGAATCGCTTGCAACTCTGCGGACGACAGCGAACTCGATACGCGGCATTCGCGTGTCAAAGAAAATAGCGGACGATCCCGCCACACCCGAAGACGAATCAAAAAAGAGCGTTTCCGCATCCCGCCGCAGTTATGCTGGTATTCTCGAAGCGTTGGACCTGATGCTTGAGCAGCTCAAATCCATGCCGCTCTACAATCCGAACGAAACCGAATACAAGATCACGACTCTCGACGCGTGGATCGGCGATCTTAACGCATTACACCAAACCGCGATCAGCGCAAAAGCACCCGTCCGCGGCGCAAGAAACGCCCGCAACGCATTTGCCTACAATGACATTGACGGGCTGATCGTTCGAATGAAGGTAATGAAAAATTATGTCCGTTCGATCCTGCCAACCACGGACACACGTTACATTCAACTCAATCGCTTGGCATTTGTGAATTTAGGCTAGGCCACCGGCACGGTCGTGAATGCGAAAATAAGTGCCACACTTTACGCCAGATTCGCTTCACGACCGACCCAAACATATGCATGAGCTACCCAAACAACTTCACGACCCAGTCAATCGGTTGCACACGCAATCCAAACACCTGCACGATTGAATAAATCGCCTGCACAAGCAAGACATTCGCCTGTACGACCGACCCAAACGACCACACGCCCGGCCCAGATACCTACACGATCAAGTCAATCCATCACGAAAGCGGGGCCATCTATGAAGCCGAGCTTCGCCGCTCTGCGATAGGCACAAGATGACGTTATCGCCGCCCCTGGGAAAATCGCGGGATCGCGGAGCTTGACCCCAGATTTCGTTTTATGACTTTTGCGGAATCTCCTCGCCGTCTTCAAAAAACTCTAGCGACGCCGAATTCAGGCAATAACGCTGGCCGGTCGGCGGTGGGCCGTCGGGGAAGACGTGGCCCTGGTGGCCGCCGCAGCGGGCACAGCGGATCTCGGTGCGGCGCATGCCGTAGCTGTCGTCGACGATATTTGTCAGATGATCTTTGTCGAACGGGCGGTAGAATGACGGCCAGCCGGTGCCGGAGTTGAACTTGTGGCTCGAGCTAAACAGCGGCAAACCGCACAAACGACAGGCGTAGGTGCCGTCCATCTTGTTATCAAGCAGCGTCCCGCAAAACGCGGGTTCGGTACCGTGGTTGAGGAGAATGCGGTATTCCTCCTCGTTGAGGTCTTGAGCAAGACGCTCGATAGCCTCAGCCGAGAGTGGTGTTATGTCGTAACCTGATTCAGATGTTCCCATTGTTCTTTAGTTTTGCCTTTTAACTTTTTACTTTTAACTTGATCTATCCCCACCAAAACGCCGCCGCGATGATGCAGTACAATCCGATCAATGCCAGCCCTTCGAGCCAGATCGATTCGCCGTCGTAGATGATAAAGGCCGAAACGATTACCGCCAGCAGCAGGACCGCCACCAGCAGCGGCGACAGCACAAAGGTCAGCACTGCACCACCCAACACGAACGAGAGCAGCACAAGCACCGGGAACAGCCCCAGAGCGATCTGCAAAGAGCTGTTGAGGATGACGCTGACGGCGTAATCGGCCTGATTTTTCCACGCGAGCTGGATGCCGACCAGATTTTCGATCGCGTTTCCGGCAACCGCTACCACTACTAATCCCGCAAATGCCTCAGATATTCCCAACGTCTTCATCGCAGGCTGCAGAGCCTCGACAAACCAGTCAGAGACAAATGCCGACGCTCCGCCGGCCGCGGCGAGGACGAGTATGGTCAATTTCATCGACCACTCGGCGTGGCCGACGGCGTCAGACTGAGGTGCGACGGACGGGTCGCCCTTGACCGAAAAATAGATGCTCGCCGCCATCAGGACCAGCAAAATTATAGCAAGAAAGACGTCGAGGCCGTGGATGTGGGCCTCCGCCGGAGTATGCAGCTGTTTGGCAAGCGTCGGGACGACCAGGGCGGACGCCGCAAGCAGCATCAGCGTGACGATCATCTTTGGCGGCTCCGATTTGAACCGCTGCGTGCCATTCTTGAGCCCGCCCAAAAACAGTGCCAGGCCGAGCACAAGCACCGAATTTCCGAGGATAGACCCAATGAGTGCCGCCTGGACGACCTCCGCGAGACCGGCACGCAGGGCAAAGATGCAGACAAACAGCTCAGGCAGATTGCCGAGCCCCGACTGCAAAATGCCGGTTGCTCCCGGACCCATACGGCTGCCGAGTTGCTCGGTCGCATCGCCGACGATCATCGCTAATAGGGCGAGTGCGGCGGCGGTCACGCCAAATGCCACCACCGCGTTGGCGTGTGCGTAATACAGTATCGCGGACGCGATCACGGCGATCAGGCATATGCCGATCATTATCTTTTCTTTCTTTTGCATCTTTATTCAGGGTTGCCAAACACCTTTTTTTCGAGCTTCCTCAAACGCGAAGCCATATCACCGAGCTTGCGAAATGCGGCTGTCGAACGCAGCCAGTCGCGGTTCTCAAACGCCGGGATGCCGGACATTATTTTGCCGGGTTCGACGTCGTGCGAGATGCCGGATTTTGCCGTAAAGATGGCGTCGTCGCCGATCTTGAGATGGCCGGCGATGCCGACCTGGCCCGTCAGGATCACGCGTTTGCCAATATGCGACGAACCGGCGAGGCCCGTCTGCGAACAGATCAGAGCGTCGTCCTCGACCGTACACGAATGGCCGATCTGCACGAGATTGTCGAGTTTGACGCCGCGGTCGATACGCGTGTCGCCGACCGAGGCTCGATCGACCGCAGTATTGGCACCGATCTCGACGTCGTCACCGATCACGACGCGGCCGATCTGAGGAACCTTGAGCCAGCGTTTATCCTCGTCCTTGGCGTAGCCAAAACCGTCCGAGCCGATCGTCGAATTGTTGTGAATAATGCAGTTGCGGCCAATGACGCAATTTTCACGCACTGAGACGCCCGAGTGGATGGTCGTTCCCTCGCCGATACTGACGCCGTCATAGAGCGTCACATTGGGCATCAGACGGACGCCGCTCGCGATGGTGCAGTTTGCCCCGACGACAGCATTGGCGTGGATCTCGACGTCCGCCGCGACGTTGGCCGACGGGTCGACAACCGCGGACGGGTGCGTGAAGGGTTTCAACGCGGGTCCCGGAAAAAACAGATGCATCGCCCGCGTGTAGGCGGCCTTGGGGTCGGCGGCCCGCAGGACGGCTATGTCCGTGCGTTCGACCACGGCCTTTTCGTCCACGTAGACCGCCCCGGCACGCGTGGTCGCGATCTGGGGCGCGTATTTCGGATTGGCTAAAAACGATACGTCATTGGGGCCGGCGAGGTCGAGTCCGGTCGACGAGGTTATCTCGAGATCGGGCGATCCGCGTTCGATAGTTGCCCGGGTTAGTTCTGCTAGTAAGGTAAGTTTCATCAAAAAATCCTTGAATGTTGGTCGCGCGATGTGTCACACTAGTTTTAGCAAACAAATCTGTCCACGCAAAGTCCGCAACTTTTGTGCACTGTCCCCCCGGTCTTTTTGTAGCAAATTCAAGGAGTAAAAAAGCAGTATGAATCAACCCTCAACCGAACAAACGAGCAACAAACAGATCAAAACAATGTCGGCAGGCGATCGCCGCGAGATCGCAAAAACCGAGCTTCTCAACGGCAAGGTCGTGCCAAAACCGGCGGCAAATCGCTGGCACAACCTCATTATGACAAATTTTGCGGTCGCCATCGGCAGCCGCATTCATCGCGGTACGACCGAGATGTACGCCGGTGATATGCAGGTGAGGATCGGAAAAAACTCGGTCTGTTTTCCGGACGTCGTGGTCGTAAACGGCGGGCCGGTCTTTGCCGACGACGCCGACGAAGTGCTGATAAATCCGACGGTTGTCGTCGAAATATTTTCGAGCCTGTCAAAATCAACCGACCGGATGCAAAAGCTCGAGGGATTTCTGGCCATCCCAAAGATCAAAGAGTGCTTGCTGGTCAACGAGTCCGAAATGCGTATCGAGCACTATGCCCGCCAGAACGCCAAACAGTGGATCTATCGCATCTACAACGAACGCGACGACGTCATCACGCTCGAGTCGATCAACTGCAAACTCTCGCTTTCCGAGGCATACGCCCAGATCAAGCCACAGGAATCAGAACTGAGTTCGAAGGCGGTCAATTGACCGCCCCGCTGACTATCGCGACCCTTGTTTTTGCAGTTTGAGCAGCCATCTACCGTCTTGCTTGACGTAGGTCTCGGTCATCCTGACTGAGTCGTACTCGGATTGCGGCATGCCGACCTTGAGCGTGTAACGTATTACGACCGTGTTCTGGTCGGCACTTACGAGCTCGGGTTTGCCAAACTGGTACACGGCGTTGCGGCTATCGGTCGCACTCCGTGATTCGGCCAGCACGCTCTTCTTGCTGTGGACCTTTCCGTTGACATCGACAGATGTAAAATCGTCGGTCGTATTTTCCGAGAGCGAGGCAATGTCGCCCTTTATCGCCGCCCGCACGATCTCTTTTTCTACCGCAAACGCCTCCGCCATCTGAGCTTCCTTGTCGACTACCACGGTCGGGTCGGCGGTCTCGTCCGGCGGTTTCGGCGGCGTGCCGAGAGGCGGCGTTGACACGACGATGTTAATGCTCGCCGTCGGGATCGGCGACGGCGAAGTTGCGGCATTCGTGGCCGGCGTCGGCGTCGGTTTGGCGATGTTGGCAGCGGCTTGCCGGGGGCCAGAGTTAAAATAAAGCAGGGCACCGACGCCGCCGATCACCGCGAGCAGCAGCACCAGCACGACCGCCGCGGCCAATAATATTTTCAAAGGCCCACCCGAACTGCTCGCCCACGTCGTTCCCGGAGCAACCTGCCGGGCAGGCACATATTGCGGGGCCGCGGCCACCGTCGGGATATCGACCCGGATCGGGTCGCTCGACCGCCGGACGACCGTCGCCTGTTCGCCGGGCATCCGGACCAGCGCGGTCCCGTCATTCAGACAAAAACTCAGCGTTTCGTCCGCATAGGTTGTTTGGCAATTTGGACACTGCAACATATGGCAAATCCCCGTCCCGTCGGGCCTCCAAAACGTTTATGTAGTGCGCCATCTCGATACTATTCCTAAGCGAAAACTGAGTCAATAGAGACCGGCGCCGACCTACATCAGATTTACCGGGTCGATCTCGACGTTGATCGTCCGAAGGTCGCAACCGCGCGATTCGGCGTCGGCAAGGGCGATGTCGAGCGTTTCGCGGAGGTGCCGTCGGCTTGTGCCTTTGAGGATGATCTGCAGGCGAAATTCGTTTTTCAGACGCGAGAGTGACGCCGGGGCGGGGCCGAGAACGCGGGCGTGTTTCGCGGTGTTTGCGGCGTCGAGGGCACGCCGGAGAATGTTTGCGTTCTTTGACGCGTAGGCGTGGTCGCGGTGCTTGATCAGAATCAGGGCGAGCACAAAAAACGGCGGATAACCGAGACGTTTGCGAAACTTGATCTCCTCGGCGTAAAACGCTTCGTAATCCTGCTCTTTTGCGTGCCGCAGAGCGTAATGCTCGGGGTAATACGTCTGGATCATCACGCGGCCTGCCTGTTTTCCCCGGCCGGCACGCCCCGCGACCTGTGTCAAAAGCTGAAATGTCCGCTCCGCCGAACGCATATCCGGCAAGCCTAACCCGATATCGACCGAGATGACGCCGACGAGCGTGACGTTTGGAAAATCGTGCCCCTTGGCGATCATCTGCGTGCCGACGAGCATATCGAGGCCGCCGCTCGCAAAGCGGAGCAAAACGTCCTCCATCTCGCCCTTGTGCGCCATCGTGTCGCGGTCAACGCGGGCGATCCGCATCGCCGGAAACTTTTTTGTGAGTTGATCGGCAATATTCTCTGTGCCTTCGCCGACGAAATAGAGATACTCGCTCTGGCAGTGCGGACAGAGTTTCGGCGAGCGTTCGCGGTAATTGCAATAGTGGCAGATGAGCTTATTGTCGCCGCGGTGAAACGTCAGCGTGATGTCACAGTCGCGGCATTTGAGCGTCTCGCCGCACGTACGGCACAGCACGAACTGCGAAAAACCGCGCCGATTGAGCAGGATGATGACCTGCTCGCCTCGTTCGTTCGTTTCGCGGATCGCGTCGAGCAGTTCGGGTGAGAGAGCGACATCCTTGCCGAAACGTTTGAAAACGGCACGCATATCGATGAGTTCGGCCGTCGCCAGGCCGCGTCCGCCGATACGCTCAGGCAGGCGAAGATAGGTGTATTTGCCCGTCTGCGCGTTGTAGAACGATTCCATTGCGGGCGTTGCCGAACCGAGGACGACGACCGCACCGGCGAGATGGGCTCGCATCACGGCGACGTCGCGGGCGTTGTAAAACGGCGATTCGTGCTGGCGGTACGACGGGTCGTGTTCCTCGTCGACGACAATGAGCCCGATATTTTCGAGCGGAGCAAACACCGCCGAACGCGTTCCGATCGCGATACGTGCATCACCACGGCGAATGCGGCGCCATTCATCGAAACGCTCGCCCTGCGACAGATTTGAGTGCAGGATCGCGACGTCCGAACCGAACACCGCCCGCAAACGCCTCGAAAACACCGGCGTCAGAGCGATCTCCGGCACCAGCATCATCGCCGAACGCCCGGCGTCGAGGGCGAACCGCATAGCCCTAATATAGACCTCGGTCTTGCCGCTGCCGGTGACACCGTGGAGCAGGAACGATTTGAACTTACCGTCGTCGGTCAAGGCCGATGTGACGGCACCGAGTGCCGCCTGCTGCTCGTCGGTCAGTGTAAAATCGTCGCGGTTGGGCAAATTTGCACCCGCGAGCGGGTCACGCATCACGTCCTCGACGTAGACCTCAAGCAGGCCGCGTTTGACGAGCGTATTGATCGGCGAAGCGCCGACGGCGGCCTGCTCGACGATTTCGGTAAAGAACATTTCGCCGCCGTTTGCAGCGAGCAGGCCGACGATCTGCTGCTGCTGATCGGTTAGTGGTTTGGCGTCGGGCGGTACGGCGAGCAGGCGAACGGCCTTGCGGCGTTTCGGCCGGACTTTTTCGGCGTTGATGCCGGCAGGCAGCGATGCCTTGAGCATCTCGCCCCAAAAACTGGCGTAATAGTCGGCCGTCCACTGCGTCAGTTTGAGGATCTCGGGCGTGATCAGCGGTTCCGCGTCTGAGATCTCGATGATGTTCTTGATCTTCGACACGTCAAACTCAATGTCCGCGGGCAGTTCGGCGTGCAGTTTGACGGCGTATCCGGTCAGGCTCCGTTTGCCGAACGGCACCTTCATCCGTGCTCCGAGCTTGATCGTGCCACGCATTTCCTCGGGTACGCGGTAGGTAAATGACCGCCGCAGAGGCACGGGCAAAACCGCCTCGACGTATGCCGGCAATGCTGGATTGTGTGGTTCCGTAACACTCATTTCACGCGTCGGTGGCAAAATGATAACCTATCGCGGAACCTTTTGCCGAAAGCCGGTGTCTAAGTTTGGACTGAGACTTTCACCGCGGAGACGCTGAGACGCGGAGGAAGAAATTTTCTGGGAAGGATCGAAAGCGAGGACGGCAACTCTTGATATCCGTATCGCCTGTGTCGATCGTCCGCAAAATTCCGTCTTTTCGTCTCTGCGTCTCGGCGACTCTGCGGTAAAATCACGTTATGGACGACTTATTTAAACCAGAGGAAAAGAAGCGCGGGGTCAATCCGGTGTTTATCGTTGGCTTATTGGTCGGCATCGTGGCGGTCGGCATCGCGATATATTTGCTCTCATTCAAGCCGCCGATGGATCAGCAGATCGCCAAAATTCTCGAGGGCTCGCTGCACGAGGGCTCGCCGGGCTTTGCCGAGATCAACAAAGACATCGTCTTTTGGACCGATGCAAACACCGTCGAATCGCCGACCGGAATGGGTACGATCTCGATGTACATCAAGGGCCACGTCCGCAACAAGAGTGCCAGGAATATCACCATACTAGAGGTCAACGTCTCGGTCGTCGACCGCCACGAAAAGACAATTCGCGAAAAAAAGGTGCTCGTTGTGCCTGCCCAACAGCCGTCGTTGCCCGCCGGCGACACCGTCCCGCTCACGCTCGCGATCGAGGGATTTAGCACCGAGGACGACCGTGCGAACATCCGCTGGCAGATCACGGCGGTCAAGGCTGAAAATTAGTGGTAACATTATCCACTGTTTGAGAATGTTGCGTTTGCGGTCCATCGAAATTATGAAGCATTTCATCCTGTGGTTGCTATTAGTCGCGATCGTCGCGGTTTCAGCCGTCGGCCAGGCAAAGGTCGGTACGGTCTCGGGCAGGGTCACCGATAAATTGAGCGGTCAACCGGTTGCGGGAGCGACCGTCGCGGCGGGCAAGGTCGAGACGACGACCGACGCCGACGGCAACTATCTGCTCGAGATCCCGCCTGGCGAATACAATCTGCGGTTTTCAGCCGCCGGATTTGCCCAGGTTTTGACGGCCCAGATCACGGTCACGGCCAACCGCACGTTCGTTCATGACGCCAAACTCTCCATCATTCTCGGCGAAGAAAAGGTCGAGGTAACGAGCGACGTTTTTGCTGCCGGCGACGATCGCCCGGTCAGCCAAACGGTGCTCAATCGTGACGAGATCCGCAACACGCCCGGCAGCGGCGGCGACATCCTGCGTTCGATCAGCGCGTTGCCGTCGGTGACGGCGGTCGGTGCCGAATTTGGCGATTACTTTGTTCGCGGCGGCAAAACGGACGAAAATTTAGTGTTTATCGACAATATCCCGGTCGCGGATTTTACGCTGTTCAATGACAAATACGACAGCGGCAAGGGCGGACGCGGTTCGGTCCTCGCGTCCGACGTTATCCAGGAAGTCAATTTCTCGGCCGGCGGTTTCGGGTCTCGTTACGGCGATAAAATGTCGTCGGTGCTCGATATCGGCATCCGCGAATCGAACCGCAAACGCGTCCAGGTCGCGATTTTCACTGATCTCGGCAACGCCGGCGGCAGCGTCGATATTCCCTTCGGGAAACGCGGCGGTTGGGTGACGTCGGTACGCCGCAGCTACATCGATGTGGTTTTTGATTTTCTCAAGCTCGGCGACATCGGACGTCCGCGAAATTGGGACGTCATCAACCGGGGCGTTTACGACCTCAACCGCCGCAACAAGCTGTCATTTACCGCCATCAACTCTATCGAATCGTTCGACCTGAACCGGACGCAGGCGAGCCAGGCGGACCGCCGAACCGACCGTCTGGAGACGATCCGCCGGTCACAGCGTGAGGTTTTCGGCCTGACGCTCAGCACGACTATCGGCACCTCGACGCTCTCGCAGATCACCGCGTGGGGCAATGTTCAGCACAACGACGGCAACCTGTGGCGTGTCGACCTGGCGAGGACGCTCCAGCGAAATCGCGATCTGCGCGATTCGCAGTTTGGCATTAAAGAGGAGTTAACGTCGTCGTTTTCGAGGAAATTGCAGTTTGCGGCCGGCGGCGGCATCTATTTCGACCAGGCAAATTATTATAGTTTTGAACGCAGCGGCCTCGGCTACAGCCCGTTTGAGGAGGAATATTACGCTCCCAACCGCAGCAACCGGATGCGTCTGTCGACCAAGGCGACCGCCTACGGCTACGGCCAGCTGACGTGGCGGCCGACCGCTCGATTCTCCGTGACGCCGGGCGTGCGTATCGACCATTATGGCGTAACCAACCAGACGCTCGTCAGCCCGCGGATCTCGGCACGATTTTCGGCGTCAAACACCATCGCTCTGACCTTTGCGGCCGGCATCTACCGCCAAACGTCGGGTCTCTACACGATGGCGCTCACGAGCGCCAACCGCGATCTCAAAGCCCAGTCGGCGATTCACATCGTCGGCGGTATCGAGTGGCTCGCCCTCGAAGATCTCCGCGTCCGCGCCGAGGTTTTCTCGAAAAAATACGACGATCTCGTCGTCCAGCCGATCCTCGGAAATTACAATTACACCAACGCCGGTTCCGGCTACGCAAATGGCGTCGAGATCTCGATGCAAAAGGCTCTTCGCGGTCATTTTGCGGGCCAGGTCTCGTACTCGTACACCAGCTCAAAACGCCGCGTCGCCGCCGGCGGATTTGCCTTTCCGACGGACGAGGAGCGTCCGCACCAGTTCACCGCCATCGGCATCATTCGCGTCCGGGGCATCACCATCGCCGGCAAATACCGCGTCGCCAGCGGCCTCCCCTACGATCAGCGAACCGCGATCCGCATCTCGACCACACCGCTCATCTACCTCCAGCGACTCGTCTCAGATCGCGACCGCAACTCCGTCCGCCTGCCGTTCTATCGCAATTTTGACCTCCGCGTCGAAAAGAAATTTGACTTCAAACGCTGGTCGATCGCCCCGTACATCGACCTCTTTAACCTGTTTTCACTAAAATACAAATCCCAAGTTGACTACGAACTAAACCGCTCGACCCGCCAACTCATCGGCGAAGGCGTCTGCATCCCGATCTTCGGCCTACGGTTGGAGTTTTAAGAGATCTCCCTCTGCGGCGTTCTCCCTCGTCGGCTTGTCAGCCCCGGCATCCTTCCGGAGTGCTAACCGCCAGCCCTAAAATGCTCACGACCCAGCTTCTACGAAGAGCTCCTCTAGCGACTGCTTGACGGGTTGGACTGACGCCAGGCGGCCGCCGGCGTTGCGGGTTATTTCTAGGACGGCGTCGAGGTCGGTCTCGTCGAGGATGCGTATCACGGCACCTGAGGGTTTGGCGGTTAGCTCGGCACCGGCGATAAACTCGATCTGCTCGCGGATCGCATCGGCCGCGACGCCCTCGACACTGACTTCGAGGGCACGGCCTTCGCCGGTGGCCGTCAGCAGATGCTGTAGGTTGCCGCTCGCCGCGAGACGGCCGTCCCGGAGTATGGCAACCTCGTCGCACAGTGCCTCGATGTCCGAGAGGATGTGCGTCGACATAAAGACGGTCGTGCCGCGGTCGCGCAGCCCTGCGATCAGCTCGCGGATCTCGCGGCGGCCGACCGGATCGAGGCCCGACATTGGCTCGTCCATAAAGACGATCTCCGGGTCATTGATCAGCGATTGGGCGAGGCCGACACGCTGGAGCATTCCCTTGGAATATTTCCGGAGCTGACGCTTCCAGTTCTTTTCCTCGAGGCCGACGGCGGTTAGCAGATCATCGCATTTCCGGCGCCGGGTGGCGGCGTCATAGCCAAAAAGCTCGCCAAAATACTCCATCAATTCGCGTGCCGTCAGGTAATCGTAAAAGTACGGATTCTCGGGGCAATACCCGATCCGGCGGTGCATCTGCACATCAGAAATGTCGTGCCCGAGTATCTTGGCCGAGCCCGCGGTCGGAAACTGCAGCCGCATCAGCGTCTTGATCGTCGTCGTTTTGCCCGCACCATTGCCGCCCAAAAAGCCAAATATCTGCCCCGGCCGCACGTTCAGCGTCAGGTCGTCGAGAGCCCGCACCCGCTTTTTCCGCCAAAAGCCGGTCTCGTAGTCCTTCGAAAGGTTGTTTATCTCAACAGCGTATTCAAAATCAGCCATATCTTTGGATCAAACTCTCTGCAACGCAGTTTCTCTGCGTGATTTTAGCGCCAAAACCAACCCAAAAGCCACCACGAGGAGCCACGCGGCGAGCGAAACTATCGCCGCGGCCCATACATATCCGGGCTCGCGAAACGTCAATACCACATCCGCATCGTCAGCCGGAATAGCGATCTCGATAGTTCCGTCAACCGATGCGTGGACGGGTGTGGCGACCCCATTGACGTTCGCCTCCCACCTCGGATAGTAGAACGAACGCACCGTCGCGATCGCCTCCACACCGGCGGCAACGTGAAACTGCTTCCGATCGGGCGACCAAACGCTGACGGTCGTTTGGCGGCCCGGGACCACAATTTGTTCGGCCTGGCCGAACGCCGAACGCTGCGCCCAGATCGGCCACCAGCAATCGCAGCCTTCGGAGACAGGCGTGGCGGCGACGAGCGCGTTCAACTCAGCCCGCGGTATGTAAACAGGCCCCCGCGTGACAAAAACTGCCGTGAAAAAGAAGACCACCAGCGTCATGCCGAGCGTGATCGGGATCAGGGGATTGCGTCCGGTTTTCATCGCGTCCGAGGCCTTAATAATGCCGATCGAACCAAATATCGCCCCAAATGCCGACACGAGCGCCAGCCACCGCCACGGAAACTGCACCTTCTGCAAAAAAGCGGCATTATTCCACACAAAGCCGCTGATCGGCGTCGTCATAAACACGGCAAATGCCAGCAGCGCCGCCGCTGCCGTTTCGAACCGCGTAATGCCCGATCGTTTCCGCAGCCAAAAAACCAGCGTCGGGACCGCGACGATCAGCATAACGGCGAGCATTATGTCGGCAAACCAGAGATTGAGAGCGTCCTCGCCAAATTTGAGGAAATGATCGGGCACCAGCAGAAAATTTGAACGGTAATCCCAGGTCGTCGCAAAATACCGGGGCGAAGCGTGTGCGATCCAGCCGAGTTCCGGCAGCCAACGCGACCAATAAAATGCGGTCATAACTACGCCCGACAGGGCGGCAATGGCGAGGCGGCCGATCGATGCGGCCAGATCTCCGCGTCGGCGCAGCATCAGGGCGTAAACCCCCATCCCGATCGACCCAACAATAGTGAGCGGCAGATGCGTCAGGATGAGCAATGCATAAGCCGCCGCGAGAGCGGCGACGTCGCCCCATCTATCACGGCGGCAGACCCGTGAAATATATAGAAAACAGAAGGGAAGTATGGCCGTCGCAAAAAATTCGGCGAGGAGAAAATTGTTGTAGATCTCGTTTAGATGATACGGGGCAAATGTGTACAGCATCGCCGCGATCAACGCCTGCGGCGGTTCAAACTCCTCCCGAGCCCACAGATAGATGCCGACGCCCCCGGCAAAGAATACGAGTGTAAAGCTCAATAAACTTGCAAAATACCAGTCGCGAACGACCGCGTAGACCGCCGACATCGCGTAATAGGTCAGAGGCGGATAGAACCGCAGGCCATAGTCCCCGAGGCCGTGATTGGTCGCCTCCGCGTGCGTCGGATATACGTCGCCTGAGGCGGCCGAATCATAGACCGTCCATGCAAATTGGTAATGCTGCGTCTGGTCGTTACCGCTCGGCACGCCGTACCAAAACGCGGGAGCCATCGCGATGATCGACATCGCCAGGATCAGCAGAAGATGGCTTCGCGGCATTTGCATGGCGGGTTGCGGCGATCACTGAACGGGCAGGCCCGTGCGTTCGGCGTCGAGTTTGACGCGGCAATTTTCCTTGTCAAGTAAATACGGGGCGTCGGTCGGATCGACCAGACGGTTTTGGGCGTCGACGCGAAACGCCTTATTCAACGGCAGTTTGACGTTCGCAAGCAGCGGCAGGATCTCGCCCAGACTGTTGACGCACCGGCCGTTTTTCTCTTTAGCTCGGCGAGGGCGCGGTCGGCGGCGTCGCGTTCGTCCAGCGAATCCAGTTCTTTGAGACGACTTTCAGCCGTGATCTTGATCTGCGGATCGTCTGACTCGAGCATTTGGCGGTAGATCTCGCGTGCCGTTGTCCGGCTGCCGCCCTCGGTCCGCATCGATGCTGCCATAAGCTTCATAAACGGAGCAGCGTCAGGTATTGAGGACCCTTTTTCAAACGTCTCCGCAGCCATATCATACTGTTTCAGTTTCCAGTAAATATAGCCAAGATGCTGATAGAGCCGCCATTCGTTCGGGTTATTGGCGATGCCTTTTTTGGCGATTGCGACTGCTTTTGCCGGGTCGATCGCCGGCAAAACGATCGCTCCATAGCTGTAGGCTGCGATGAAATGCGGGTCGAGGTCGGTTGCATTATCCAGCAGCGGATAGAGGAGCCGCGGGTTGAGATTGCTGAGGTCGTCGATGTTGATGGTCGACGAATCGGCCTTGACGATCTTGCCGCCGATGTATTGGAGTGACCGCATCCAGTACCAGTCGGCCATCAATCCCTCGAACCCAAGCGAAAATCCGTTGAGCCGCGAGCCGTTCATCGACAAGTCGCTGTCCTCGTAATCCGCCGGCAGCGGTGGCCTCGCGTGATCGGGGCGATCCCCGATCGCTACGATCGCCGCAAACGCCGCGACGAGCATCACGAAAGGCAGAAATAGACTTTTAACGTCGGTCGAGCTCATCTATTTGAAATTCCGGCGGCTGAAGATCGTGACCGTAATGACCATTAACGCAACATCATAGGCCAGAGCGTAGACCGCAGCGCTGCCGAGCATATTCGCGGGTGCCGCTTGGCCGTTAGCGGCGTTGGCGATAAAGCTAAAATTCGAGAGATTTGGCAGCAAATAGTAGATAACCGTGAAAAATCCGATCGCCGTTTTAGATCCGAGCTCCGTCGCCAGATCGAGCAGCGAAGCACTAAAGTGGCCAATGAGAAATACAAAGAACGTAAGCAATGCGGATAGCGCCGGTGTCGAAAACGACGAAAACATGATCGCGACCGCGGTTAGAATGGTCAGTTCGAAAAAGATCAGGGCCACCGTTCCCCAGACGCCGGCGATCAGTCGCCCGCCGCCGACATAGACCAGCGCAAATGTGACCCCGATGCCCATCACGAGCACGTTCAGAGCGAGGGTCGCACAGAGGCCGAGGTACTTGCCGATGATAAATTCACCTCGCCCGACCGGCTTGGCAAAGACCGAGTAGACCGTGCGTTTTTCGATCTCTTTCCAGACCAGGCTGACGCCGACAAATATCGCGATAAAGGAGCCGAAAAGCAGCACGGAACTCAGGCCCAGATTGACGATGACTCGAGATTCCTGACCGGCGGTGAGTTCGCCTAAGAATATCGCACTTGCCGTTATTAGCAGTACGAAAAGTATCAGATTGTAGAGTATCCGGTCGCGAACCGCCTCACGAAACGCATTTTTCGCGATGGCCAAGATCCGGGGCAGGAATCCTGTTCCTTTCGAAGACATATTTTAAGATTGTCGTTGGGTCTGGCTTGCAGCGACGGACTCGCACTTGCCCAACCCCGAGCTATTTTAGCACAAACGGGCGGTGTCGGTTGATCCAAAAATATGAGCCTGCAGGCGTGATGTATCGCGGCGGGCGAAATTATATTTTTAGGAGACAGACGTATAATTCCAATAAAATCTGCGCCGTAAGGTCGAAGCTCCGTCGATCTCGGGAAATGCCTTTAAGTGTTCATCGTCGGCACATCCAAGCGAAACGTCAAGCGAGGCAGGTCCCTGCTATTTTCCGATTGGCTTGTCGATATATTGCACTACGGCAACAGCCGGGATCAGGGCGTTTGGTTCGGCGATTTCCTTGTTCTTTTGGGCTTCGTAAAAGGTGGCCACGCTTCCGGCTTTGATGATCATATACCAGCCGTTCGCCTGTTGCAGGTTCATTGATCGGGCGATCGAAAGTTGTCGGCCCGTTTCGTCCATGTTGCCGAGTTTTTCCAGAAGAACCGCGTACTCGATGCGGATAAAGATCGATCGCGGGTAAATGGTGAGGGCTTCGTGATAGGTGGCGAGAGCGCCTGCGTTATCACCGGCGGCGATCTGCTGTTTGGCGAGAGCCGAATAGGTCACCGACAGCCCGATGCCTGTGTCGATCGCCTTTCTGGTTTGCAATGCGGCGGCGGCCGGATCATCGTCGCGAACGTTTCGGGCGGCGATCGAGAGATAGGCACCGGAATAACGCGGATCGGCCTTCAGTGCCACTCGAAATCTGGCCTGGGCCGCGGCCGACGATTCGGTCCATTCGCCTTGGTAGACCTGATATTCGGCGTAGCATTTGGTAAGGCAAAATACTATGAATACGACCGCCGTGATCCACGAAAACGCGTAAATGGGCAGGGAAATATCGATCACCGACACATTCCGCCGCGGCTTTCGCAACTCGTTCATAGCGATGGCGAAAACTATAAAGAAAACGACGCCGTTTTGGGCCGCCCGGAACGAGAACGAACTGACGGACGAACTGACGGCAAACGCCAGCATTCCCGCCGCACACGCCCACGTCATCGGCGATAATTTGCGGCCGTCACGCCAAAATTTACGAAACCCAATGTACAGAAACAAGGCGAACGGCAGGGCAAACAGGGTAAAGCCAACGACGCCAAGCTCGGCCAGCACCTGTAGCGGTTCGTTGTGGGCACGTTCGGTTAGGTAATCTTCGCCGATCTCGGTCTTTGGTTCGTCGGGCTGGCTTAAACGCAAACTTGCGCGAGCGGCATTGAATTCAGGTCCGAAATTATTTGACCCGACGCCGAACAGCCAATGATCGCGCGCCATTTGCCGACCGACCGCCCACGTGTATCGCCGCATGTCGGTCGTCGTGCGTGTCGGGTCAGCTTTGCCGGAGATGTAATCGGTCGTTGACGGTATCGCTGTAAATGCGGAAAACAAGACCTGGGTGAGGATCGTGACGATGATCCAAACACCTGCCAGGGCGAGCATTCGTTTTCTAAATGTTTTAGATGAAAATACGATGCAGCCCAAAAAGAACAACGTATTTCCGGCGATCCCTGCGAGGAACGCTCCTTTGCTTAACGATAGCATCGCCGTCATCCAACCGATCACTGCCGCAGACGAAAGTATGAGCATACGCGAGCGACGCCGCGAATAAACGGTCGCCGCCCACAGAACCGGGAGCAGTGTGACCAAAAGCTCAGCATATTTACCGTATCTGATCCGCAGATTGCCCTCGTCCGCCGCAAAATCGACTAGCGTGAGGTAATCAAGTACGCACAAAATACCCAGGATCAAAGCCGTAAATGCGAGCACACTGACCACGGTCCTGACTCCGTTCTCGAGACGGATGATCGCCGTAAATAGCAGAAAGAGGACCAGGTAGACGGCCCACAGCAGCGTATGCTGAATGGCCGCTTCGCCAGAGTGTGACCAGTACGCGGATATTCCGCTCCAGACGACAAATCCGCCGATCGCGGTCGTGATAAGCCGAAGATTACCGCCGATGCCGCCGAATATTTGATAGCGTGTGATACCCGCGATACGCAGATAACCGAGCACGCCGGCCGTAAAGACGGCGAGCAGCAATTCGACCTTGTACGGCAGACCGACCGGTATCGTCGGCTGCGGTACGCGAAACAAAATGAAGACGAGGATGACGGCCAGGAGGGCCGGCACCGCGACCGGCATCACGTATCGTTGCGTAGGTGAAGCAGTTTTGCGATTTGTATTCGTCATCTAGGGCTTCCGCGGAAAAGTCACGCAATTCTATCATTTTCGCCAAACGCAAAAAAAGACGGGGAGCATGACTTTGCATGTTCCCCGTCTTCGATCCGTTGTTTATTGGTTATTAGTTAGCAAGCGGAGTTCCCGTTGCGACCGTTGTCGCAGTAAACTGCGAGAGGGTCGTGTCAGCCATCAAAACACCATCCGTTGCCACGCCGAAGCGACGCGATCCGGTCTGTGTTACACCCGACGTAGTAGTCGGTACGGCCGAGAAGAAGAACGTTGCCGGAGCACTCGTCGAGGAGGCGACGCGGCCGCCGACGAACGTATAGCCCGCCTTGAGGCCCGAACCCAAAACCGAATCAACGAGACCCGGAGTAGCAAGAGCGGCAAGGCCCGTAGCATCACCGGTGCCCGAAGCGACGCCGGCATAGTTGCCATTGCCATACGTCGAAGCATAGGTCATCTGCGCACCGTGAAGTGTGCGGCAAGCCGAAACGGTCGAGCCTTCGTTAGCTGAACGACGGGCGGCAAGCAAGTTGGGGATAGCGATAGCGGCGATAATGCCGATGATCACGACGACGATTAAAAGTTCGATAAGCGAGAAACCTTTCTGATTTTTCATTTGTTGTTCACAGTCTCCTGAAGTTTTTTGAAATCCTTTTGTACCTTTCCCAGGCACCCTCCTTTATACAAGAGCCGTGCCATTCGCCCCCGACTTGTACCGCCACGGCCTAAAGTGTTCTATTTCAATAAGTTAGAGATCACGGAGTCGCGGCCCGGATACGGTCCTGCCAGTGACGGATCGGAAAGATAACAGTTTTTGGTAACGAAGGGCTGACAAATATTGTCAATGAGAGGGAATTTCGGGATGAAATGCGTCTAAAACATCCGCGCGTTGGAACTTGGTTCGCCCGCCGGCCAATAAAGTCAACACTTTTGGACATTAAAGGCAGATATTAGGAAGCCTTCAAAAGAAAACGTCTGTGAAATGAGCACAGTGACCGAGGTCTACCGTAAAAACCCACAAGTTTCATTAAGTTAGCACTTTCGGGATTACCTCCCACTGGGGACTAATCGTTGCTCCGCATTTGAGCGGAGAGCGAGCGGATGCCGTGCTTGTCGAGGAGGTGGCGGAGCGAACGGACCGGCATGTGCAGCAGATCGGCGGCCTTGGTCTGGTTGCCGCCGGATTTGCGGAGAGCTTCGACAACGTAGGTCTTTTCCAGGATGTCGAGATGGCTGACGAGGTCGACGCCGGCGTCGGGCAGATCAAACTCAGACTTGATGCGTTCCGGATTATAGTTAGTAACGTGATCGGGCAGACGTTCCGGTTGGATCTCGTCCTGGCGTTCGAGGGCGACGGCCCGCTCGATGGTGTGTTCGAGTTCGCGGACGTTGCCGTGCCAGGCGTAATTCTCCAGCAGATGCGCCGCCTTGGGCGAAATCCCGACAGTCCGGCCGGTTTGATCGCAAAACTTCTTGATGAAATGTTCGATCAGGTCCGGAATGTCTTCGCGTCGGTCGCGCAACGGCGGCAGATTGATCGGGATCACCGCAATTCGGTAAAACAGGTCCTCGCGAAATGTTCCGTCGTCGACCATTTGCCGCAGATCGCGATTGGTGGCGGCGATGACGCGGGTGTCGATCGCCATTTCATCGTGGGCACCGACGGGGCGGACACGGCGTTCCTGCAGCACGCGGAGCAGTTTGACCTGCATCGCCGTCGACATTTCGCCGATCTCGTCGAGAAATATAGTTCCCCTGTGAGCGGCCTCGAACAAACCTTTCCGATTAGCGGTCGCTCCGGTAAACGAGCCTTTCATGTAGCCAAACAATTCGGACTCGAGCAGCGTTTCGGTAAACGCACCGCAGTTGATCGAGATGAACGGCTTTTCCGCCCGCGGGCTTAGATCGTGGATCGCCCGTGCGACTAGTTCCTTACCGGTGCCGCTCTCGCCCGTTACGAGCACGGTCGACTGGACCTCGGCGACGGTTTCGATCATCTGAAAGATCGCATTCATTTTCGCCGATGTGCCGATGATGTTCTTTACGCTGCCGCGCTCACGCTGGGCGCGCTTAAACGCACGGTTCTCGTCGATCAGAGCCTTTTTCTCGAGCGTCTTGCGGACAATGAGCCTTAGTTCCTCGACGTCGAACGGCTTTTGAATAAAATCGTCTGCACCTAGCTTAAACGCCTCACGGGCGGTTTCGACCGAGGCAAACGCGGTCATCAATACCACCCCGAGATCAGGCTGGGTGTCCCGTACCGCACGCAGCAGTTCGATACCGTCCATGTCGGGCATCTTTACGTCCGAGACTATCACATCGGCCGACTCGGCCTGGAGCACGGCTAGCGCGTCGCGGCCATTCATCGCCGTGCGGACCCTGTGGCCGTCGGTTTCGAAAACGAGGCTTAAGAGTTGTCTGTA
>JAYVUD010000101.1:0-2009 GCA_043788335.1 Chloracidobacterium sp.
CCGCTAATAAAATTGATCACCACCGAACCGATCTGGTCCGCCGATATAAACCCGTTCGTGATTGCCGATTTGACCGCCGTGATAAGCCCGAGTAGAAACGTCGGAACCGCAAACCCGCCGATCGTCATCGCCGCCGCCTGCTGGGCCGAACCCTCTTTAGCGGGAGCATCGACCGTCTTGTCTTCCGGCACGAAGTTATCCGGCACCGTTTTGTCGCCGGTCGAAACATTGGTAATGTTTTCAGCGTTCTGAATCGGCGGCTGAGCCTCAACTATCGGTGGGGCGACTGTAGGCTCATCGGCAGAGTTTTCGGCAGGTTTTTGATCTGGCTGGCTAACTGCGGGAACTTCAACCGCCGAATTTGTCTGCGACTCGTAGCCGTGGGTCTCAACGATCGCGGCGTAAGCAGCCTTGACCGCCATCGCATTCGCGACATAGTCAGGGTCGTACGTCTTGCCGTTTGCCGAGCCTGAATTCCAGATACGCAGTACCGACCCGAAATCTTTTGCTTTCAAGTATCGCCCGGCCGTTATCTCCAGCAGCTGCACTGCGTACGTCAAATGTTTGTCCGGGTCGCGCAGGTCTTCGATCGTGCCTTTTAGGTTGTGGACCAGATGCCAGCCCATGATCTGCGTCAGTCCCCAGCTTGTCGCGAGGTTTGTGATTGCGTCATCGGACATCCCCGCAAGGTCTGCCGTTTTGATTCCGCTCCACGAATGCATCAGCCCGTCGCGCACGGCCGTTAGCTTGTGAAATACGCCGCGCTCAAATCGTTTTGCCGAGGGATCGATCTGTCCGCCGTGCTTCACACCTGCCTCGACACCAATAAAACCGCCCAGAAAGGTCTCCGGCACCGAAGAGTTTCTACAAGCCAAATGGATCAGCCCTGAAAATCGCTTCCAGATCTGATCAGCCTTCAACTTCGCTTGTGCTTCGGTATAGCTCATCTATAGAAATTCTTATTCGTGTCGATTCGTGGCAAAAACTTTTACTTCAATTTCAGCGTCACCGTCTTGGTCGGAACGCTACCGCGCTCTGAGATCTTGTCGAGCTCCGCTTCGCCGATCAGCGTTTTTGCTTTAGCGATGGCGACCGTCAGGCAGTCGTAAACCTCATCGCCCTTTGTTTTGGCAAATTTCAGGAACTTTTTAACATCCGCCTTACGGTCGGCAAGTTTGGTCCCGTGAACGATCTCCACCACGGCACTCTTGCTTTCGACCGTTACAGATTTCTTTTGTTTTTCGAGCCACTCGCGCACCTCAGTCTCAAACGCGTCTGCCTTTTTCTGGATCGGTTCGATCTGTGCGTCAAACTCAACGTCGATCGCCCGCATCTTAGCTTCGACCGGTGCAAGTTTTTTCTCGCGAGCCGCGTCAATTACGGCGATCTGCTTTTTGAGCGTTGCCCACCGTTCGGCCTTGGCAACGACATCAGATTGGTTTTGTGCTTTCGACATAAAAAAAAACGGGACCGTGATCTATGTTTTGACCACGGCCCCAAGTATTTTCTTTGAGGATCGACTTTGGTCATTTACGAGAATGCCAGTCGAATGCGCACAAAAATAGGACGTTTTAGGCGTCCTTTACAAAACAGTTGACTTTTGTGATTTAAGTGTTTTAGTGTTTAGGCGTGAACCAGATGTACCAAATGCCGCTCCCGAACTTCGACCCGCTGCTCAAATTGAGCCTCGTCGAGGATCAGCTTGCTAAGATCTTTCAGCCGGTTCCTGATCGCATCACGATCTACACCTGGCTCGAAGACGGCACTCTCGAAGGCGAGCAGATCGGCCGCGGCCGAAACTGGTACATTTACACATCCAGCCTAAACGCTTTTATACTCCAGATGCAGCAGTCCCGTCAACACAAACTAGCAGCTTGAAGATAAAGCGTAATAAAACCCGTGAAGTTATCGTCTCCTTTTTGAAATCGCCGAAGGGACAAGCGGAAATAAGTAAATTTGATCCTCCAGCTGCTCTCGAGCGGAAGATCGTGACTCCCAGAGGTGACGTC
>JAYVUD010000102.1:0-5138 GCA_043788335.1 Chloracidobacterium sp.
TGAAGACAGTAAACTTTAACAATCTTTGAGATAGAACAGGAGACTTACAAACAAATGACCAAAATCATTGCAACAGCATCACTTTTCGCACTTTGTGCACTCGGAATGGCTTGCGGCGAAACACCCGCAAACAACGCAGCAGCTAACAAGCCGGCTAACACCTCGACGACGAATACGACGACGACGACCAACACGACGACGACGAATACGACGACGACCGCTCCGGCTACCAACGTTGCTCCGGCAACCAACGCTAACGCTATGAAACCGGTGGCTAACGCTCCGGCGGCTAACGCTGCGAAACCGGTTAACGCTCCGGCAGCCAACGCTATGAAACCGGCTAACAAATAGTCAAAACACGTCAACTGTTTAGTTGATACGAAACGCGTTGCCCCCGGGCAACGCGTTTTTTTATTTTATTTTAGTCACTAAACAACCTCTTTTCGTAAAATCAGCATCTAAGGCTCCTGTTTGGGGTTGACTCTGACACGAATGCAACTTATATTGACGAGTGTTCCGAAAAAAAGAAAGATACGGGGCATCGTCCGTGGCAACACGGCCGGAAGTTAAAATTAGATCTAATCTTTGAAGAAGTCAGGAGAAATAAACTAGTTATGAAAAAAGTAATCGCTTTATCAGCAGTCCTCGTTATGGGTGCTTTGGGTATGGCTTGCGGCGACAGCGGCGCAAATGCCAATGCTAACAAAACCGTTGCAAACGCAATGGCAAACGTTAACGCCGCTATGGCAAACGCTAACGCCGCGGCTGCTAACGCAATGAGCCAGGTCAACAACGCGATGGCAAACGCCAACGCCGCTGTCAAGACCGCCGCCAACGACGTGAAAACGGCCGTTAACGACACCAAGACCGCAACCAACGCAGCCAAGGACGCCACCAAGGATGCCAAGAATGCTAACGCCAAACCGGCAAACAAATAATTTTAGCTTTAAGCTGAAATTGAGAAAGCCCGAACGTTCTAGACGGTCGGGCTATTTCGTCGTCAAATTTACACTTTTGTGCATGACGCCGCTCGGGGGCGATCCGGACCAGATGTCAATCGCTTAAACCGATCAGATCTGCCAGATCCGCCGCCTCAGTCACCGGTCGCCGGCAGACAAAATCCTCGCATACGTATGCCGCTGCCCGGCCCTCGACCATCCCGCGGTCTACTAAAAGCGGAACGGTGTCGGCATCGACTTCCGGCGCAACGGAAAGAACGATGACCGCGTCCGGCAGATATCGCCTTTGAACCTCAAGTTGCAGATCGCTGCCCCCCGGCCCGACGACGACGATCTCCTTGGTCGCCGCAAGGTGAAATTCCATTGCCGACAGCATTCGCCCAAAACCCTGCGGGTGCCGCTGAACCTGCATAGACGCAAGCCGCAGGACAGTCACTGCAAACCGTTCGTAGCGGTCATCGCCGAGCAATTTCGTCAATCTCAACAAAACATCCGCCGCCACCGAATTACCTGACGGCGTTGCGTTGTCGTAGAGATCCTTGTTTCGGACGATCAGTTTTTCGTGGTCATTCGACGTGAAGAAAAATCCACCGCTTTCCTCGTCCCAAAACTCGGTGATCATAACATCGGCGAGTCGTCGGGCCTCGTTCAAATACGTCGTGTCGCCGGTCGCTTGATACAGAACGATGAGCGCGTCCGCGACATTGGCGTAATCCTCGATATAACCGTTAAGCTTCGCCGTACCGTCTTTCCATGTGCGAAACAGGCGGCCGTCTGCCATCAATTCGTCTAAAATGAACGCAGCGTTGCTCTTTGCGATCTGCAAATACGTTTCATCGCCCAAAACGGCCGCCGCGTCCGCAAATGCCGCTAGCAAAAGACCGTTCCACGCCGTCAGGACTTTTTCATCGCGGGCGGGCTTGATCCTTTTTTCGCGGGCGTCAAACAGCTTTTGACGTGACGCATCGAAAATGTCAGAACCGGGAGCGGTAGTGACTGGGTTCTTAATATTCAATATATTTTGACCCTCAAAGTTTCCTTCGGCCGTCACATCAAAAAAATTACAAAACTCCCGCCCGACGTCCTCGCCGAGAACCTCGTCGATCTCATCGGGCGTCCAGACAAAAAACTTGCCTTCCTCGCCCTCGCTGTCCGCGTCCTGGGTCGAATAGAAACCGCCGCTCGCGTCGAGCATCTCACGCCGGATATATTCCAGCGTCTCGACTGCGATCCGCTTGTAAAACTCGTCGCCGGTCACCTGAAATGCGTGGAGATAGACGCGGATCAGTTGAGCATTGTCGTACAGCATTTTTTCGAAATGCGGCACGAGCCAGATACCATCGACCGTGTATCGGTGAAACCCGCCGCCGAGTTGGTCGTAGATGCCGCCGCGTGCCATCTTGTCGAGCGAGTGCGTGACCATCGCGAGGGCCTCGCCCTCGCCGGTTCGCTTGTGATACCTGAGCAGAAATTCAAGCGTCATCGCCGCCGGAAATTTTGGAGCCCCGCCGAATCCGCCATTGACCGTGTCAAACGTCCTGACACAGCTCGAAAAAGCCGCGTCCAGTATCTCTGTCCCGATCCCGGCGGGTGCTGTTGAGGCCGCACTCATTCGCCGCAGTTCGCCGACAATGTCGTTTGCCGACGTTTCGAGTTCGTCACGTTTGTTCTTGTACGCCTCGGCTATCGAGGTCAGTATCTGTGGCCACGACGGCATGTTGTACCTCGCGACCGGTGGAAAGTATGTGCCGCCATAAAACGGCCGTTTGTCCGGCGTCAAAAACACGTTCATCGGCCATCCGCCGCGTCCGGTCGTCAACTGAACAAAGCTCATATATATCTGGTCGACATCGGGACGCTCCTCCATGTCTACCTTGATATTGACGAAATGCTCGTTCATGATCGCGGCCGTCGATTCGTCCTCAAACGATTCGTGCTCCATCACGTGGCACCAGTGACACGCAGAGTAGCCAATGCTGACGATCACGGGCTTATCCTCGGCCCTCGCCCGCTCAAACGCCTCCTTCCCCCACGGATACCAATCAACGGGATTGTGAGCGTGCTGGAGCAGGTAGGGACTAGTCTCATGGATCAGGCGGTTGGTGAACGTCTTTGAATCCTTCATTCCAATATTGTTTCATGCCGGTGCCGATTTTTGAAACTCATCCGACATTCTGATATATTAACGGCAACTTTGGTTATGACCGCACGATGTGTCGCAAAACTTCGTCCAGCCTGGCAGCGTGCCGATCTTTTCGGCGGCGACTAATCTCCCAATGTTCAGAGTGCAAGCTTTAGCTTGTTCTTTTTCCATTTCAGACGCGAAATATCGCTCACTCTAGACACCTCAAGGAGGAGATAATATGCAGCCATCAACAGAATTGCAGAGGCCGGTCATCAAAACCGAGTTGCCCGGGCCGATCGCCCGAGAAATTATTGCCGCGGACGCTCAATACGTCACGCCGAGCTATCCGCGTCCCGATTATAAGTTAGTCGCCGACCACGCAAGCGGCGTCTGGATCACCGATCCGGACGGCAACGTTTTTCTCGACTGCAACGCCGGCGTCGCCGTCTGTTCGACCGGGCATTGCCACCCGGAGATCGTCGCCGCCATTACAAAGCAGGCAAATGAACTGATTCATCTCTGCGGCACTGACTATTTTTACCGCCACATGCCGGCACTTGGCAAAAAGCTCGACGAGATCGTGCCTATCGAGGGCCCGACCAAGTCGCATTTTGCAAATAGCGGAGCCGAGGCGATCGAAACCGCTTTGAAGCTGGCGATGTATCACACTCGCCGCCAGAAATTTATCTCGTTTTTCGGATCGTTCCACGGCCGAACGCTCGGGGCTTTGTCTTTGACCTCTTCGAAAAAAGCTCAGCGTTTGGGCTTTATGCGTCAAGCTCTCGACGTAGTCCACGTTCCGTACCCGAATTGCTATCAATGTCCTTTCAATCTTGGCAAATGTTCTGACGGCACGTGCTGTATGGGCACTGTCAGTTGGATCGAAGATCGGATCTTCAATACCACTACGCCGCCCGAAGAGGTCGCCGGCATCGTCATCGAGGTCGTGCAGGGCGAAGGCGGTTACGTTCCCGCACCGCCGGAATTTATTCGCGAGATCAGGCGGATCTGCGACCAGCACGGCATTATGATGATCGTTGACGAGGTGCAGTCAGGTATGGGCCGAACCGGCAAGATGTTCGCACTCGATCATCACGAAGGCGTCACGGCCGACATCGTCTGTATGGCAAAGGGTATCGGTTCGGGAATGCCGATCGGCGTTTGCACAGCGAAGGCCGACATCATGGACTGGCACAAGGGTGCTCACGCCTCAACCTTTGGCGGCAATCCGGTGGCGATCGCTGCTGCTCTCAAAACGATCGAATTGCTTGAGGGCGGCCTCGTCGACAATTCACGAGATGTTGGTGCATATCTTGAGGCCGGTTTGCGTCGCTTACACGATAAATATGACTGTATCGGCGACGTTCGCGGTCTCGGAATGATGCTGGGGGTCGAGTTCGTAACGGACAAGCAATCGAAGAAACCGGACGCCGCACTCCGCGACCGGATCGAAATGGAATGCTTTAACCGCGGACTGATCATCCTCGGGTGCGGCACGAGCACCATTCGTTGGTCACCGCCGCTGATTTTGACAAAAGCGAACGTCGACGTGGCGTTGGAGATATTTGACGAGGCGATCGCAGCATCGATCTAAGAGATCGCGTCCACAACACACGCGAAAAGCACGAACGGGACAAATAATTTCCGCTCGTGCTTTTTGATTTTGGTATTTAACCCGAAGTTTATGCTTTCGCTTTGTTGATCTCGTCGATCATTACCGGTACGGCCTCAAACAGGTCGCCGACGATGCCGTAGTCGGCGATGTCGAAGATCGGGGCTTCCGAGTCCTTGTTGATCGCGACGATCGTGCCCGAGTTCTTCATTCCGACAATGTGTTGAATAGCACCCGAGATACCGAGAGCGATGTATAGTTTCGGAGCGACCGTCTGGCCGGACGAACCGATCTGACGGTCGATGGGTAACCATTCGTTGTCGCAGATCGGACGCGAGGCAGCGAGGTCGGCACCGAGCGAATCGGCAAGTTGCTGTGCAAGTGCAAGATTTTCCTGCGACTTAATTCCGCGGCCGACGGCGATGATGATCTCTGATTTGCT
>JAYVUD010000103.1:0-3668 GCA_043788335.1 Chloracidobacterium sp.
TAGAACACATTGCATTAACGCGTTAACTATGTGTTCTCTGTTCCTATGTGGTTCAATAGTCTTTATGCTCGAAAGATTACAAAAACTTATAGCCCAGGCCGGCATCGCATCGCGGCGGGCCGCCGAGGCACTTATTACGGCCGGCGATGTGGCGGTAAATGGCGAGATCGTGACCGAACTCGGAACCAAGGCCGATCCTGAAAAAGACCACATCAAGGTCCGCGGAAAGCTCATCAATACAAAGCTCCAAAATCGCACAGAGATATATATCCTACTCAACAAACCAAAAGGATATCTGTCGAGTGCCGCCGACCCCGAGGGTCGAAAGTTGGTCGTTGATCTGGTCAAAGGCCACGGCAAACTCCACCCTGTCGGACGACTCGACTACAATACCGAGGGGCTCATAATCCTGACCAACGACGGCGATTTTACCAATTATGTTTCGTCGTCAAAGACGATTCCGAAGGTGTACGACGTCAAGGTCAAGGGGATGCCGACGCCGGTCGCGATCAACAAATTGCGTCGGGGCGTGGTGCTCGAGGACGGCTTCAAAACCGCTCCGGCCGAGATCAAGGAGTTAAAGCACACGGATAAAAACGGCTGGTACGAGGTCACCCTGCTCGAGGGGCACAATCAACAGATCCGAAAGATGTTCGATGCCGTTGGCCACTCGGTCGTAAAGCTCAAACGCATCGCGATCGGCCCGATAAACGAAAAGTATCTAACGGTAGGTGCGAGCAGGCCGCTCACCCCGGAGGAGTTGGAAGCATTCCGCACCGATCCGACGGGTAAACGCAAAGCCGCACGAAAGTAACGCGTCTACAATAGTGCTCGGTGCTCGACCATCAGACACAGGTCTTGCACGACCTTGATACCGGCCTCGGCGAGACGTTCGGCTACCTCGTCATTGCGTATGCCGAGCTGAAACCAAACGGCTTTCGGCCTTTTTGAAAGTATCTCGAGCAGGTGTACCTGAATATCCTTCGACCGCCGAAACACATTGAGCAGGTCGATCTCAACCGGGATCTGATTCAAATTACGGTAGACGGGCTTGCCGATTATCTCCGTCACCTCCGGATAATACACCGGCACCGGAATGATGTCGTAGCCGGCGTCCGCCATGTATTTTGCGACATAGAAAGCAGGTTGCCCGGCGTGCGACTCCGGTTTGATCCCGAGCACCGCGATAGTTTTGGTATTTCGCAGCAGTTCCCGTATCTGGTGATCGGTCGTGAGCAGATTTTCTTTCCATTCCATATGTCCGAGTTTAGTTACTTTCTGCCGCCGAGGGCAAGGAAATAAATGCGCCGGCCGAAATTTGCTCTGAAACAGTGCGTTATGCCATCATAATTGTTTGTTATGGCATAACTTTTATGAACTTCGAATTATCCGACGAACAACTTCAGATCAAATACAGTATCCGCGAATTTGCCGAGAGCGAGATCAAACCGCACGTCATGGAGTGGGACGAAGCTCAGCATTTCCCTGCCGAACTGCGTCCTAAACTCGCCGAACTCGGTTTGATGGGCATCATTTTTCCTGAGGAATACGGCGGCGCAGGAATGGGCTATGTCGAATACGCGACGATCATCGAGGAACTCGGGCGCGTCTGCGGTTCGGTCGGCTTGTCCGTAGCGGCACATAACTCCCTTTGTTCCAACCACCTCTATATGTTCGCCAACGAGGCCCAGAAGCAGAAGTATCTCGTTCCGCTCGTTACCGGCGAGAGTTTCGGAGCGTGGGGCCTGACCGAGTCGCAAGCCGGTTCGGACGCTTCGGGCACGCGGACATACGCCGTCCGCGACGGCGACGGCTGGAAGGTGAACGGGTCAAAGAATTTCATCACCCACGCCATCGCCTGCCACACGCTCGTCGCCGTTGCGGTCACGGATAAGGAAAAGGGCAGCCGCGGTATTTCAGCGTTCGTCTTCGACAAGTCAATGGACGGATTTCGCTCTGACCACAAGGAAAACAAGCTCGGGATGCGAGCATCCGAAACGGCGTCAGTCGTTTTCGAGGATTGTCACGTCCCGGACGAAAACAGGCTCGGCGACGAAGGCACGGGCTTTCACCAGTCGATGCAGATCCTCGACGGTGGCCGCATTTCGATCGCCGCATTGTCTGTCGGCATCGCTCAGGGAGCCTACGAGGCGGCCGTCAAATACGCCAAGGAACGCCATCAGTTTGGCAAGGCCATCGCTGAGTTTCAGGCGATACAGTTCAAGCTCGCCGATATGGCGACGCAGATCGAATGCGCCCGTTTGCTGACGCAGCAGGCCGCCGCGACAAAAGACGCCAAAAAGCCGGTCACGCAAAAGTCGGCAATGGCAAAGGTTTTCGCCTCCGAAACTGCGGTTCGCGTGTCCGAAGAGTCGGTCCAGATCCACGGCGGATATGGCTACACCAAGGATTATCCGGCGGAAAAATTCTGGCGAGATTCGAAACTCTGCACCATCGGCGAAGGCACGAGCGAGATCCAGCGTATCGTCATCGCCAAGAATTTGTTGAAAGCCTGATCGAAAAAGGTTATTTTTGTAGAGAAATGTCATCTATGTTTCTCTACGCAAAAGATTTAAGGGTCAAACTCGCGTGCGCATTGCTCGGTCTGGCTCTTATTTTTGCGTGTACGAACGATGCCAAACGCGACAGTCAATCACTGGCGCACGACAACGGATCACTTCGCCGACTGAACGAGATCAATACGGCTCTCGGTCAGACGCAGCAGATCACTCCGGAAAACTTCGCCGATCTCCTTAACCTGCGAGCGAAATACCCGTCGGCTCCCGAGGTCGCCATGACCTACAA
The DNA here is from genome assembly GCA_043788335.1 of Chloracidobacterium sp. Taxonomy (GTDB): domain Bacteria; phylum Acidobacteriota; class Blastocatellia; order Pyrinomonadales; family Pyrinomonadaceae; genus OLB17. Next base: position 2,806 of record JAYVUD010000103.1, read on the forward strand.
GGCCGCGCTGATCGCCCGCGAAGATTGGGAGACGCTCGAAAAACTGCTGCTCGCGGGCAATGGGCAAAGCCGCGACGACCAGACGATGCTCGCCAAAGTTCGGATAAAATTGGGCAAATATGCCGACGGCCTTGAGATCCTAAAGCGAGTCGGCGCGAAAGGTGCTGACGACCTCGATCATCGCAGCCTCTGTGCCATCGCCTACGCGAACCTGGGCGATAATTCGGCGGCCGCCGCAGAACTTGACGGCGTCTGGCAACAGATCCTGGAAAAGAAACGGGTCGACGACATCAACCTCCGCGGAACGGTGTATTTCCGTGAGAAGATCTACGTTAAGGCGGCGGAGACATTTAAGCTCGTGCTCGAAATCAGTCCGTCGGACGCGGTCGCCACCAATATGCTCAGCCGCGTGTATGCGGCCTCGGGTGACTCGGCAAACGCGGAGGCTTTTCGCCTGGCGAGCGAAAATGCTCGCGAACAAAAAAACGCGGATGAGCTGAAAAAACTGCAATTCGTCAGCCTCGCGGCCAAGCTAAAGGCCGCGTTGGACCAAAAACGTTACGACGAAGTGATCAGGATCGGCGAACAGATGCTGCCGATCGCAGACACCCAAAACAATCCCGTGATCGAAAAATATATCGCCGACGCACGTGCCGCATCCGCAACCAAATGAGACGTTTTAACAAAATTCTAACAGTGTTCTTGGTGGGGTTTGCGTCGATCATATCCGGTTGCTCAAAACCTGCGGCCAACAGCACCGCGGCCGCTCTGACGACAAACATCTCGTTTGAGGACGCAACGCGGGGTTCAGGCGTAAATTTCCTCCACGTTCCTACCCGAACAAGCGAAAAGCTAATGCCCGA
>JAYVUD010000104.1:0-5587 GCA_043788335.1 Chloracidobacterium sp.
GACGGCCTTTCCCCCTCTCGTTTTGCTTCATAATAGTCTCCCTAATAAAGACTACCCGAAACATGCCTTCACTGCCTTTCCATTTGAACTATAATACCATTCTGATTGGGAATACTGATATACTACTCTTTTGCGTAATCCTTTAAGGGGTAACGCTGGCCCCCGACTTCCGATGCTTATCACCATCAAATTCGCAGTTCTAATTCTTCTCCTTTTGATTCCGGCCTGTTCGTCGAAAAAGGTCGCACCTGAGTCCATTGTTAGTGGTGAGATCTTTATCACTACAAAAGGACGCGATACGATCCGACTTTCAGCAGCAACGGTTGCTTTGTTTCCCCTCTTAGACATGGAGAAGCATCTGGATGCAAAACGAGGTGAAGATGCCAATAAATCGAAAGATTGGGAATTCTATTTGGGCGGACTGCCCGACCCTCCCTACCGAACTACCACCGATTCGAATGGCAAATTCTCACTCACCGTAAAGCCGGGACAATATGCCGTTCTTGTTCTGGATAGTCGAAAGGTGATAATGCACGACGAGTCATATCAGTGGCTTGTGAGGATCGATGCAATGAAAAATGTTAACGTTACGCTCGACAACAACAATCTAAATGGGACACTGGGCTCGATGCTACCTATGTATTCGCGGTAAACGAGTGGGATCGACAGTAAGATTGATCGGGCCAATCGCCTGAAATCCAATATCTGATCAAATCTCTTCGAGATTCAAAAATTAGCCTGTATCTTAGGTCAGTTAACTCAACGCTCGTTCGCTGACACGAGCCCCTCTCAAATCGGGTCTCATCAAAACCGACTGGAACGGTTCCTACACCTCATTAGAATCCAGAATAATTTACGCAAATAAAATTGTCTGATGTGTCCCTAAAGGTGTCCTTAGGCTACATTGGGCACTCTAGGATTTGACTAGAGTGCCCGTATTTACTGGAGCCGGTGATAAGACTCGAACTTACGACCTGATGATTACAAATCAACTGCTCTACCAACTGAGCTACACCGGCGTTTCGGGGTCGGGTGGTATCGGCCGCGAACGAAAATATTAACAAATGCGGGATTTTCTGTCCAAGTCGGTTGAGCAGAATCATTGGAGCGGCGGTGTCGGCGGTGACAACCGGGGCGCCCAGAGCAAGCAGTGACGGCGTTAAACAAGAACGATCGGGCCCGATACGAGCGTTAAACATCAAAAAAACTTGTTGACCTTTAATACAGTGGGCTTTATAATGATTTATGTCAGACGGGTATCTTTGTGACCTCACACGCCCGCAAATCTTGAGACGTCACCCGGACGTTGCAATCTAAAGGATCCAAAGTAAGGAGAAAATCGTGAATTTTCAAAAGCTAATTAAGGGACATCTTGTTGCGTTTGGCCTGATCTCGGTCGTAATGTCAGCGGTCGTGGCTGGGCAGGCGGTCAAACCGACGCCGACGGTAATAATGCCGACGGACAACCGGCCGGCGGCGGTGGCACGCGGCACCAATCTATATTGTGCCGGCTACATACAGCAGGCCCCGATGGCCACCGGCAACCGCATTATCGGCTCTAACGACGAGGCCGACAAATACAACTTTAGCGAAAACGATTTCATGTACATCAACATGGGCTCGAATAAGGGCGTCAATGTCGGCGACACGTTCTCCGTCGTTCGACCGCGTGGCAAGGTCCGGAGCCGTTGGACGAGCAAGTCCGACCTCGGGTTTTACGTTCAGGAAGTCGGTGCTCTCGAGGTGATCCGGGTCAAAGCCGACGTGGCAGTGGCTCGTGTCAAATCGTCGTGCGACAGCTTTCTGCTTGGCGATCTCGTTCAGTTGGTCGAAAAGCGACAGAGCCCATTGATGGAAAAACGTCCGGCGCTCGATCTTTTCGGCGATTCTTCCGGCAAAGTCCGCGGTCGGATCGTGCTCACCCGTGACCATGCTGAGTTGCTAACCCGCGACTTTATCGCTTACGTCGATCTCGGAAATGACGACAACGTCACGATCGGCGACCGGTTGACTGTGTTTCGGCCGTTGGGCAAAGGCAACTTGACCAAGAACCCACAGGTCGAGACGGCGAGTTCGCAGGACCAGGGTTTTGACAGTAATGTTTATCAAGGCGGCCGATTTTCTAATCAGACGGGCCGACGAGAGGGCGACAAAGCCGACGGCCGTGCGGTCACGACCGGAAAGGCCAAAGAGGGCCGGCCCGAACTCAGAAAGGTGGTCGGCGAGGCCGTCGTCATCAACGTCAAGGAACGAACCGCGACCATCGTCATCACGCGTACAGCACAGGAGATCCACCCGGGCGACTGGGTCGAGATCCAGTAACCGACCAATATTCACAAACACCAGCGAGCGGCGGATGAGCGAAACGCCTTATCCGTCGCTTTCGTGTGTTTCGGCCGGGTGCCGGTGGCGAAAAAAGAACGCGATATAGTCGTACATCGACCAGACCGAGAGCATGACCGACGCCCACAGGCTGCCGCGGCCGACGAGGTAGCCGAAAACTTTCCAGTCATTCGATGTCAGAGAAAACTGGGCGAGGTTGCCAAATGCGACCCTGACCTCGGGCACCCGCCAAAAGAACGCGGGGTAATCGAGGCCAAAATTTTCGACCGGCGGCGGACCATTGGCGGCGGCGACCAGCAGGGCGACGATGGCGACGCACTGAGCCCACATCTTTATTTTGCCGAGCGTCTGTGCCTGGATGACGATACCCTCGGTGGCGGCGACCGAACGCAGGCCGGTGATGATAAATTCGCGGCCGAGAATGACGACGACCGCCCACGCAGGAGCGAGGTGTTTTTCGACCAGTACGATCAGCGCGGCCGAGATCAGCAGTTTGTCCGCTATGGGGTCGAGAAATTTGCCGAGCGTCGACACCTGGTTTCGCCGTCGAGCCAACTGGCCGTCCAGAATGTCCGAGAGCGCCGCAACCACAAAGATCACGATCGCCAGTGCGTAGCCGCTGATCCCAAACCAACTCTCCCCGATCGGCGTCAGCAGAGCGACGACCAAGAGCGGTACGAACACGATACGAGCAAGGGTGATGTAATTGGGCAAATTCACGCGTCTAGCACAATATTAAGGTCACAGCCGACAAAGTTCAACACTACCGGCATTTTGGCGCCGGCAATGTAAAGCGGTTGGCCGACAAACTTTGGTTTGTCGGACGCGCATACGCCGCGGCGACGTCTCTCTCCGACTCGAGTGCTCGAATGCGAAAGGCTGTATCGTCAAACTGAAGTTTGACGGACTTTTAGTGCCCTGTGCGGAGTCATAAATCTAAATAATATTTACGAACCGTTATGAATATCTATTAAATATTCATAAATTTTAATACTCAAATGACCCACGGGACAAGCCGCGGGACAAGCCATTCGACGGTGTAAACGTCGACGGCTCAATCACTTACGCCCGTTTGTCGGCCCGCGTGCCAAACCCTCGCGGGACGGCCCGCGGGACAGGGAAACTATTGATAACATTGGCTTTAGCTCACTTGTCCCGCGATTTCGATAAAAAATTATTTTCGCCGTCCTCGCGGGACAGGGTTTGGGGCCCGAAAAACGGCTCCGCTTACAGTCGGCGATCTCGCCGTAGGCTCTCGGATCTCGAGGAGTCCGTGATTGAGTTTCCAATCTGGTTCGTGTTTTCAAAGATCAAGTTTCTAGCTACATTGTATCATCAGTGTCAAGAGCAGTTGTGCGTTGCGAGTACGCGACGCAAGCCGACGTTTGCAGGTTGGTTGATCAAGCGGCAATTTGACCGGAACGCCGCCCGACCTCGCCTGCATCGCCAGTTCCTCCGGCGCGGCGGCCGTGGTAAATATGCCCGGCGTCCCGTCGCTGTCGCAACGGTGCCGGCGAGGGCGCCGGCGTTCCCGGCTTTGAGAAGCGATCAGGGCCAGATCGTCGACATTACTATTTGAAGGCCGGCGGGGATCTCTGCCCTGACCGGCTAGCGGTTCGCCGGAACGCTCGTGCGGTGCCTGGCTTTTGTGAGCGGGCATCGCGGTTCTTTATTGGTATGCCGACCGAAGACCATTGCCCTGGCGGTCGATAAGGAAGGAATTGAGACAAAACGCTCCGATCTCAACGATGAGGGTCGAAGGTGGAGAACAACATAGGGTGACGACCAATGACGAATCGTAATATCGAAGACCTGACGGTGTTCGCTACTGTCAAGCCGATCAGGGATATGGTGCATTGCGACATTGTCTATTGACAAATGTCACTTTTCACCGCATGCTTGTAATGATGGGCAAGCGACAGCAGCCACAAATCAAAAAACTTGGGGTATTTACACTCGCTCAAGGTAGGTCCGTGGGAATTAGTCAGCAAGACATATCCCGGCTTGTCGCTGCCAAGGACCTCGTTCGCCTCGGTCGTGGAATTTATCTACACCCCGAGGCCTCGCTGGATAAAGACGTCGGATTCCAGATCGCATATTCAAAGTTTGGCCCGCGTTCAGCAATTGGGGGCCTTTCAGCTCTATATCACTACAATCTTGCCGAACAGGTGCCGGGAGAAATATGGGTAATGGTTCCTCCCGAGAAAAGAACTCGAGAAACCGGTTATAAACTGATGCGAACAAAAACGAGGCTCGACAAACAGATCATAGATGAAAAGGGCTATCGAATTGTCACTATCGAACGGGCTGTTCTGGAGGCTCTAAAATTCATCACGAAGATTGGTGAACGAACCGCGGTCAAGGCCGCCCGCGAAGCACTAGCAACAAGAAAAACCACGGAAGCAAAGCTTGCAAAAGCCGCAAGGGAGCTTGAGCTCGAATCGGTACTCGCCAAGCATCTGGAGGTCATCGTGCCATGACCACAAAAGCAAAAGGCACTTCCATAAGACAAAAGCTCGTTAACCTGAGTGTCGAGATCGGCGTGCCGTTTCAGAATCTGGAAACGGCGTTCATTCTCGAACGGCTGGTTGCTCGGTTGACCGCTGACGCACAACTTCAAAAACATCTTGTCTTCAAAGGTGGATTTGTCGGACTCAAAGTCTATGACTCTGCTAGATACACCGTTGATGTCGATGCATTGGTTATAAATGCAGATGTCGAATCGATGCTGGAACGTGCCAAACGAGGTGCCGAAACCGATCTGAACGACGGTGTTTGGTTTCGGTTTGAGAATCAGATAGATCTGGCGACACAAGGTGAATACGGCGGCATTAGGCAGACCTATCGCTCGGGAATCGGAGAAGTCCTAAAAAATCTTAACAAGGCTCAAGCCGTCCATTTTGACGTCGGCATTGGAGATCCGGTAACACCCGGGCCGACGTCAATGGAGACGAATTCGTTAATCATCTCTTATAGCAATCTGAGTTGGTTGGTCTATCCAGTGGAAACAATGATCGCCGAGAAGATGCATGCTCTAATTTCGCACGGAGACTTAAACTCGCGTTCCAAAGATGTTTACGACCTGGAGTTCCTCCTACCGAAAGCCGATGCCGATATATTGCAACAGGCACTAAAACGTTGCTTCGAATTCCGAAAAACCGAGTTGCCAAAGAGCTTCGCGACGGTCTTGAAGTCTATGGATACAAAAAGCCTCGAAAGAGGCTGGATAAGCGCAACAGCCTCG
>JAYVUD010000105.1:0-3242 GCA_043788335.1 Chloracidobacterium sp.
ATTTGCCTCGCCGCGTTGTCCGGCGGTCGAGGAAACCATCACAATCGCACCTGACGATTGTTTTTTCATTGCCGGAACACACGCCTTTGTCATCGCCCAAGCTGATTTGAGATTGGTGTTGATGACCTTATTCCAAAGCTCTTCGGACATATCTTCGATAGGGGCTCCGTCCCAGACCCCGGCGTTGCAGACGAGCAGATCGATTCGCCCAAACCGCTCAAGCGTCTGCTTTGCGATCTCCTGAGCTCCCGCAAATTCTGACACATCTGCCTGAACCGCTATCGCCCCGACGCCTTTATTCACGCACTCCTCGACCGTATCAGCCGCACCGCCCGAATCGCTCAGATAATTGACTACGACATTCGCTCCCGCCTCAGCCAGCCTCAAAGCCGTCGCCCGTCCCACGCCGCGCGAGGCACCTGTGACGATCGCAGTTTTACCAGCAAATAGATTGTTCGGAAGCTGAATACTCATTACAAAACATTTTCAACGCAAAGTCGCAAAGAGGCAAAGCCGTAAAGATATTTTTATTCTTCTTTTGCGTCTTAGCACCTTTGCGACTTTGCGTTAAAATCTTTCCAAAGATGAACGACACAAACCTTCTCGAAGATCAACCCATCGCCTGGACGCCGACGCCCGACGTGATCGAACGCGCTCGGTTGACTGAATTTATGCGGCAGGTCGGCGTCTCGACGTGGGACGAGCTTTACGCGTATTCGATCAACGATGTCGAAAAGTTTACCGAAGAGGTCATAAAGTTTCTCGACATAAAATTCGACCCGCCGTACAAAAAACTGCTCGATACTTCAGACGGCATCGAATTCCCTAACTGGTTTTCTTCACCGCAGAGACGCGGAGACGCCCTGTCAGAACCGGGAGCGGTAGCGACCGGGTTCCCAGCCCACGCTGGCCTAAACATTACTGAAATGTGCCTCGACCGCTGGCAGACGGATGAAATGAAAGACCAGCCGGCGGTGATTTGGGAAGGTGAAGAGGGAAAGGTACGCAAGCTTTCTTATGCTGAACTATTGCATGAGGTTGAGGTAATTTCAGCATCACTTCGAAAAAGAGGTCTCGGCAAAGGCGACGCAATTAGTATTCACTTGCCAATGATGATCGAAACAGTTGTCGCACTTCTCGCAATCGGCCGCATCGGAGCTATTGCCGTACCTGTCTTTTCCGGTTACGGAATCGAAGCGATCGCAAGCCGACTAAATGCCGTCGAAGCAAAAGCATTATTTACCGTCGATGGGTTTCCTAGACGAGGTAAAGAGGTTAATGCAATTAATGTGGCGGAACAGGCAATTCTGACGTCCTTGACGGTCAAATATTTGTTTATTGCCATTCGTCCACAGTTGCAATCGTTTGACTCTTCTTTGCCGCCAGACTTTCAAGATGAATTCTACGACAACGATTTAATTTGCGATGGCGAAGATATTCTCCACGATGAAGGATTGGAAACATTCAAGAGTTGCTCAAAACCGGAACCAACCGCTGCCGAAGACCCACTCATTATCCTCTACACCTCCGGCACAACCGGCAAGCCAAAGGGAATTGCTCATACGCATGCGAGTTTTCCGATCAAGGCGGCGCAGGATATGGCGTTTGGGACGGATGTTGGTAAGGGTACGCGGATCTCTTGGTACACGGACATCGGCTGGATGATGGGGCCGTGGCTGATCTACGGGGCGTTGATAAACGGCGCGACTATTTGCATCTACGATGGAGCACCCGACTACCCAACGCCCGACCGCATGTGGGAATTTTGTGCAAAACACAAGGTCGAAGTGCTGGGCATTTCCCCGACGCTAATAAGAGCATTGTCCAATAGCGAAGGCGAACGTGTCAGTAACCCGCACGTAAGTAAGGGCAACGCTACCGACGAAAAACACCCGCAAAGCCGCGAAGGAGCAAAGGAAGCAGTAAAGATGAAGCCGTTCGAGCGACACGATCTATCCTCGCTTCGCATCTTCGCTTCGACAGGCGAGCCTTGGAACCCCGCTCCGTGGTGGTGGTTATTTGAAAAGGTTGGTGATTCGAAACTGCCGATCATCAACTACAGCGGCGGCACCGAGATCTCCGGCGGTATTTTGATGGGCAACCCTCTGCTACCGATCAAGCCGTGCTCATTCCCCGCTCCGTGTCCCGGAATGGACGTCGATATTCTTGACGAAGACGGCCACAGTGTTGAACCGGGAAAGGTCGGCGAACTCGTAATCCGTCAGCCTTGGATCGGAATGGCACGCGGGTTTTGGCAGGAAAAGGAACGCTATCTCGATACGTATTGGCGACGTTTCAAAGATATTTGGGTCCACGGCGATTTTGCGATGCGTGACAAAGACGGCCACTGGTTCATCCTCGGCCGTAGCGACGATACGCTAAAGGTCGCCGGCAAACGAGTCGGCCCCGCCGAGGTCGAAAGCCTGCTCGTCGCCCACCCGCTCGTCACCGAAGCCGCCGTCATCGGCGTACCTGATGAGGTTAAGGGAACAGCGATGGTGGCTTTTGTAGTGCTCAATGCAGAATGCACAATACAAAATGAGGAGCCAGAACACTCGTCACTCGAAACCGAGCTGAAAGCCCTCGTTGCCAAAGACATGGGCAAACCACTCGCTCCCTCGCGGATACATTTCGTCTCCGCTTTGCCAAAAACCCGCAACGCCAAGGTCATGCGCCGCATCATCCGCTCAGCCTATCTTGGCGAAGACCCCGGCGATCTTTCGGCGCTCGAAAATCCAACAACGGTTGACGAAATTGGAAATTGTGCTGAAAAAACTTAATTGTCTTTGTAATTGTCTTTGAATGGTATTCGGCGAGGTATCCAGCACTTTACATTTTGGCGATAATACTCGTACTTAGCTCCGAAACGATCAAGCAGATCGATCTCTTCGGGGGGCCGGAATACTAATTGCCATACGAGCGACCCCATCAATGCATAAAGTGCCACTAACGCCGACCCGAGAAACAGAGCGACTGCCAAGCCTTGGCCTACCCCTGAGACGGCCATCGGATTTCGAACAAATGCGTACGGGCCAACTGCGACAAACTTTGTCGCATGGTCGAGCGGTAGCGGCGTTCCCTGCCCGACTCGGGACATCACTACGGCAGCCCATACACCCAACGAACTTATAAATACAAAAAGCACGACAGCTAGCGGCTGTTGAAACGAAAATTGCAGTCTTGAAATACCTATCTTGTTTTCAATGACCGTGATCAGATATGGAAATATCACCAGAATGATC
>JAYVUD010000106.1:0-2105 GCA_043788335.1 Chloracidobacterium sp.
TTGCTGGCAATGTGGCAAAAATCGAAGATCGCCGGCCAGTCGCTGGTTTCGACGCCGGCGAGGAAATTTGCATTGGGATTTGCACCGCCGATGATCGTCGGGTTTGTCGTTACGCTTGGGCTGTGGAAACACGGCTATTTTTATATTATGCCGCCGGTTTGTATGCTCTGCTACGGTGCGGCGGTCGTGTCGGGCGGGGCATTTTCGGTGCGGGTGGTGCCGGTGATGGGTTGGTGTTTTATGGCGTTGGGTGCCGCGGCTTTCGTCCTGCCGATCAGCTACGGCAACCTGATGATGGGAGCGAGTTTCGGCCTGCTGCACATCATCTTCGGCGCCGTCATCGCGAGGCGCTACGGCGGGTAGGAGAGGTGCCCACGAAATGCACGAAAGGCACGAAAATGGGTCTCGTGGTAAGCACGGAGCGAGATTTGGACATCGGTCGGAATACGGATTGAGAACTTCTTTATTTAGTGATTTTCGTGTGTTTCGTGGGCAAAGTAGTTATGGCAAAGAATCTAGCATTTAAGAGAGAGGATGAGCGGCCCGGATTACAGGTGGCAAAGGCGGCCGAGAATGTCTCGAACGATCTCGACAAGGTCATCCACGAACGGATGCGTCTCGGCATCGTCAGTGCGCTTGCGGCCAACGAAAAGCTCAGTTTTACCGAACTCAAGACACTGCTCGGGACCACCGACGGCAACATCAGCGTCCACGCCCGCAAACTCGAGGATGCGGGCTACATTACCTGCGAAAAATCGTTCCGGGGCCGAATGCCGCTTACCGAGTATGCAATCACGAAGGACGGACGTACCGCCCTGACCCGGTATCTCGATCATATGGAAGCGTTGATCAAGGCGATGAAGGGACGGTAACGGCAGGAGCTATGAGCACAGACGAATTTGAAAAATACGAGACGAAGCCCTTGGATCTTAAGGCGGCAATTGCCATCGCGTTAATGGTGCCGGCGTTTGCGTGGTGGTCGGCGATGGCGATGACGCTGCTGCAGTTGCTGGGGTTCGGCAGATTTCTGGGAAGCAACAGGGTCCAGTTGGTAATGCTTGCGGCTTGCCCGCTCGCGGCCGTTCTCATCTGCCTCAGCCCGATGCGTCACCGAAATCTCCGTTGGGTGATCGCGGTCGCCGGCATCGGGCTCGCGTCGCTGGCGTTTTTGGTGAGTTTAAGGAGTTGGTAAACGGAGGTTTGCTCGGGTGTTTTCGAGCGAGCTCTGTTCTTATAATTGCGGAGAAGCTAGGCTTTCCCGCAAATCAAGCGGCAAAGCCGCGTTTCGGAAAATAGTGACTGAGAAAATGCAAATGGACACATCAACCCCAAAAATTAACAAAGTCCTTTTCGCTGTCTGCGGCGTCGCGTTTGCATTGCCGAGCCTGTTTTTCGCCTGGTACACGGTTCGGCTCATTTACGTAAATTTAACGATGTCTGCCGCCGACGCGGCGGCACACCGGACCGGCGGGATGCTGATCGGGGCGGCCGCATTCCCGCTCGCGGCAATTATTTTCGCCTTAGTAAGTTGGTATTTCTTCAATAACATTCGCCGTTCGTCGCCGCCTGTTTAATTGGGCGGTTTTTTTTATGCAAGTGCGGGCAACAGGCCTGCGTTCCAATCATATGAACACACGTACAAAGACCGGTTTAGCAATTCTTCAGGTCGCCGTTATCATCGGGGTTTTGGGCGACGTTTTATTACGCGTTACTCCGTGGGGAGCGAACGTCTTGATGTTCAATCTGGCGTTCGCCGCCGGAACGCTGATGCTCCTGCGGTGGTATAAGCCCGAGCATCTCAACCTGCAGACAATGTCGCTGTTTGGGGCACTGGTGTTTTTCGCGTCGATGTTCGCATTACGCGATTCGATCGAATTGCGGATCGCGGATTCGATGGCGATATTGCTGATATTGTCGGTGCTGATCTTGCCGCAACTAAATGTCGTGACGCGACTCGCGGGCCTGTTTCATTATTTAATCGGATTTGTGTGGGCCGGAGCCAACGCCGGTTTCGCTCCGGCCGCATTGCTGACGGCTGATATAGACTGGAAATCAATACCGCGAAGCGGCGTGACCAAGCATCTGTTTTCGGTGCTTCGCGGCGT
>JAYVUD010000107.1:0-3231 GCA_043788335.1 Chloracidobacterium sp.
ATCGACCGCAGGATTTGCGGTCGTTCCGTTCGGCGTCGCGACAGATAAGCCGGCGATGGGCGATTTTGACGGTGACGGCAAAACAGACATCTCGGTCTATCGGCCAAGCCTGGGGCAATGGTTCCGGTTTAATAGCGGCAACGGATCGTTCTACGGCGTCCAGTTTGGGGCGGTCGGCGATATGATCGTTCCGGCGGACTACACCGGGGACGGTAAGACGGACAACGCCATCTTCCGCCCGTCGACCTCGACCTGGTACGTGCTTCGAAGCGAAAGTCCGACATTTTACGGTGCCGCCTTCGGAGCAACCGGCGACATCCCGAGCCCCGGCGACTACGACGGCGACGGCAAAGCCGACCTCGCCGTCTGGCGCCCGGGAGCCCAAGGCATTTTCTACGTCCAACAATCCACCGCCGGCTTCGCCGCCATCCCCTGGGGCATCACCGGCGACCGCCCGACGGCGAATGCTTACGTTTACTAGGCAGGCGTGCGATTTCGAGCGAGGTCGGGCCGGGCGGCGTCGGCCTCGCTGATGCGGTCTCGCGATCTGAGATCGTTCCAGATAGCGTAGCTTACCCGAAAATACTCGGCGGCGGATGCGGGGTCGGACGATTGACGGGCCTCTGCGGAATGTGTTTGTGAGGTAACGGAATGGAAAGTTAATCGCAGATACTCGCATTGCCTATCGAAAAAAGTGAAAAAGGAGTTCCAAAATGAAAATCACATCTCGCACTCATTCGCGTTTAGTATTAACCGGTCTTTTGCTGCGAATCCATAACGTAAAGTTCGCCATCGCCGTTTTTGTATTTTTTCAGCTGGCCGGGGCTGGTTACGTGAACGCCCAGGTAAGGACCGAATTGATTGGGCCGGCGGGAAGCCTCGCTTACGGCTCAAACGTGACGCTTTTGCCCAATGGCAATGTCGTTATAACTGACCCGTATTATGGCGGGGGCACGATGCAGACGGGGCATCTCGGAGCGGTTTATCTCTACAATCCGTCCGGTGTGCTCATCAGCCGAATGACCGGCTCGAATGTAGAAGACCAGGTCGGCGGTGCGATCACCGTCCTGACTAATGGCGATTTTGTTGTCCAAAGCGGTGGCTGGAATAACCCGACGGGGCTGCAGCCGCCGAATGACGGTTTGCGGGTCGGCGCGGTCACGAAATGTAGCGGAACAACGGGCTGTCCGGCCCAGGTTTCGCCGTCAAACAGCTTGATCGGCAGTTCGGGCGACGCCATCGGCCTGGTCGTGACGCCTTTGCCGAACGGCAACTATGTCGTCGGCAGTCCGTCCTGGCACCCGAACAGCTCGTTGACAAACGTCGGCGCCGAAACGTTTTGCAACGGCACAACGAATAGCTGTGCGAATAAGGTCGTTTCGTCCGCCAACAGTCTCGTTGGTTCCAGTACAGGCGACTTCCTCGGCCTTCGCGTCACCGTTTTGACGAGCGGCGATTATGTCGCGAGTAGTCCGAATTGGGATAACGGCTCGGCGGTCAATGCCGGTGCGGCTACGAAATGCAGCGGCGCGACGGGCTGTACGGGCGCGATTTCGGCGGCGAACAGCCTCGTTGGCAAAGCTTTCGACTCGGTCGGCGTGAAATTGTTCGCCCTGCCGAATAATTTATATCTGGTCGCCAGTCCGGAATGGAGCGTTTCGGATAATTCGGCGGGACAAGGCGCCGTCACGCTGTGCAGCGGCACTACAAACAACTGCACCGGTCAAACGGTTTCGTCGGCGAACAGTCTTGTTGGCGCATCGCCGAACGATAAGATCGGTAATACTAACGACGGTACGAATTATAATATTTACATACTACCTTCTGGCGATTACATCGTGGATTCTCCTTACTGGGATCTGCCGGGAACAACTCCGGTGCAGGATGTCGGGGCGGTAACACTATGCAGGGCCGCGTCGAACAACTGCGCTGGACAGACAGTTTCGGCGGCAAACAGCTTGACGGGGACTATCCAAGGCAGCCATGTCGGTGCGGGCAAGGTGTACCTGCTGACTAACGGCAACTTTGTCGTGTCGAGTTTCGATTGGCATCCAACGACCTTCAATAGCAGTAACTACGGCGCGGCGACCCTGTGCAACGCGACAAATAACAGCTGCGCCGGGCAAGCTGTTTCCTCTGGTAATAGTCTAATTGGCTCTATGACCGGCGACTCAGTTAGCGGGGTACAAGGTAACGTTTATGCCTCTTCGTCGGACGGTATCACCCCTTTGCCAAACGGCAACTATGTCGTCAGTAGTCCGAACTGGAGCGACCCCGTCCGGACTCCACCGCAAGGCCTCAATGTGGGTGCAGTAACCCTATGCAGTGGCACAACAGGGTGTGCCGGAACGATCTCGACGGCGAACAGCCTGACGGGGTCGCGTCCGGACAGCGACCGCGTCGGCTTCGGAGGTGCGACTGCTCTATCGGACAGCAGTTATGTTGTTAATAGTCCCTATTGGTTTCCCGTTAACACATCGCCTTTCGGTTCGTACGGAGCAGCGACATTGTGCCGACCCAATAACAACTGCGCCGGACAGACTGTTACCGCGACGAACAGTGTGACGGGAGCGCAGGCTGGCGATTATATCGGCTACAATTCGGTCGCGCTGACGAACGGCAATTATGTCGTCCTCAGCCCAAATTGGGACGTTTCAAGTTCCGTAACCGATGCCGGAGCGATAACTCTCTGCAATGCGGCGGCAAATAGCTGCGCGAGTCTTCAAATTAACGCCGCCAACAGTCTTGTCGGTTCGACGCAGTATGATTACGTCGGTCGGCACGGCGAGCTTGACGCCCAGATTAAAAGGATCCCCGGCGCTCTGCCAAATGGGAACTATCTCGTCTACAGTCCGGAATGGCACAATGGTGCATCGGTATCCGCCGGCGCGGTCACGGTGCTGAACGGAGCCACCCTTGGCCCAGTGGGCCCTGTCAACAGCATCAACAGCATCGTAGGTACTGCATCCAGCGGTGCGAACTTCGATTTTGCGACGGACTCTACGGGCAACAAGATCCTGATCGGGTTGCCAAGCGAGAACAAGGTCTTCCTTATTGGTACGGCACCCCGAAAAACGCCATTCGATTTTGACGGCGATGGTAAGACGGATGCTTCGGTTTACCGGCCTTCGACGGGGGATTGGTATCTGCTGAGGTCGACGGCGGGGTTTGGGGCGTTTCATTTCGGCAGCCCGAGCGACATACTTGTGCCGGCGGACTATACCGGCGACG
>JAYVUD010000108.1:0-3495 GCA_043788335.1 Chloracidobacterium sp.
CGCAAGCCTTGCCCCTTGCTTGGTTTGCGTCGATGGGGTCATTTTTCTATAGGACCGGGCGACCCGGCGAGCGTACCACGCCGAGCAGATTTAATTGACTACATTTTGCTCATTTTCGTCATTTAGACACTATTATACATTATGGCAATTTACAGAAGTCACAAGAATACGAAGGCGTTCGGCGAAACCAAAAGATTAAGCGACTGGGCCGAAGACCCCCGTTGCGTAGTGCCGTTAGGCACCCTTTACAAGAGGGTCGAACGCGGCTGGCCCGCAGACGAGGCGATGATAGCCCCGGCCAACAAGGGCGGGCGGGGCGGTTGGGACCGCATGGAGAACAAGATCAAATTGCTACAACAAGAGGTCGCTTTCCTGCGAAACCGCCTCGAATTGGCGGGAATTGCCCTCGATTCGGTCAGCAATAAAGGGGAATAAATTGGACATCCTACAACCCCCGACGTGGCTCGACCGTGTTGCAAAAGCCTACTTCAAGAGTATCGCCCCCGACCTCCTGGCAATCGGCAAGTTGGACAGCCTGTCCCTCGACCTCGTGGCGGCGGCGGCTCAAGCCTACTCGACCTACAGGCACGCCCTCGACAAGTTGAAAGAAGAAGGGCGGGTAGTCACGCACCCCCGATCCGGCGTCAGCAAGACGAACCCGTGGTGTCAGGTCGAGGGCAAGGCGATTGAAACCCTGTTGAAGGTTTGGAAGGATCTGCACATCGGCGGCAAGCCCCCGTTGCCTCCCGCCGACGACCTGGACACGTTTATTGACGAGGGGAGATAAGTGAAGGTTCCCGACGAGTACATCAGGACCAAATCAGACGAGAAGGCGGTCGAGGAAGGTTGTACGTTCGACCTGTCCAGGGCCGAACGTGTCCGGGAGTTCTTGCACAAGTTCTGTCGGCAATCAATCGGAGAATTCAGCGGGAAGCCCCTCGACCTGTTGCCGTGGCAATGGGCGGATCTTGTCGCCCCCCTGTACTCCTGGCGACGGCCCGACGGCACCAGGAGGTATCGCAGTGCGGGCGTGTGGGTGCCAAAAAACAATGGAAAATCGACGCTTTGCAGCGGGTTGTCTCTGTATCACCTGTTGGCGGACAACGAGCCGGGGGCACAAGTCGTCAACCTGGCGGCGACCATCGAACAGGCGGGCATCGTGTTCCGAGGGGCGGCGGATATGGTCAGTCAATCCCCACAACTCGACAAACAGTTGTGGGTCAGGAAAAACATAAAGACCATCGAGTACGATAAGACGAGATCGACCTACAAGGTAATGAGCGGAGAGCGGGGCGGCGGCAAACACGGACACGCTATATCCCTCCTGATATTCGACGAGTTGGCCGAACAGACCGACCGCGAGTTGTTCGACGCGATGCGTCACAACCTCATCAAGCGAAAGAATAGCTTGATGATTTCGATATCGACAGCCGGTTTCCGACGTGAAAGTATCGGGTACGAACAGTTCATGTACGCCTCGAAAGTGGCATCAGGCGAGCTGATCGACACCAGTTTCCTCCCGTTGGTGTACGCCGCAAAGCCCGAACAACCGTGGGACACCCTGGAAACCTTCCAGGCGTGCAACCCGTCTTACGGCGTCACCATACAGGAACAAGACGTTAAGACCTTGTTGGACGAGGCGAAGAACGAGGCACGCAAAATTGCGGCCTACAAAACTCTCAGATTAAATACATGGTGTGGGTTCGCGGACAACTGGATTTCGAGCACGGCCTGGGCGGCTTGCGGCGAAAGTTTCGAGGAGAAGGATTTCCACGGCGAACGGGTATTCGTCGGATACGACGGATCGTTCCGAGGGGATTTAACGAGCTATGTCCTGTTGGCGAAACGCGACAACAAAATATACCTGATGCCCCGTTTTTTCATCCCCAACAAGAACGCCGAAAAGAAACAACGGCTCGACCACGTTCCGTATCTGACGTGGGCCAACGACCCGAGGAACAACCTCCACCTGACGGACGGCGACATAATCGACCCGTCTTACGTCCGCAAGCAGTTGGAACAGGATGCCAGAAACTTTCGGTTCCAGGAGGTCGGTTTCGACCCGGCGACCGGGTTCGAGGAATCCCGTCAAATCCTCGAACAGGCCCACGGATGGACGTTCGTCGAAGTGCCGCAGAGGGCGAAGTATTTGGGCGGGGCGGCGTCCTACCTCGAGCGGTTGATTCTGGGCACGACCACCGACGGCGTTACCAGTTTGAGGCACCCGAACAACCCCATCCTCGATTGGTGTTTGGCGAATTGCGTTACCAAAGAAACCCCGGACGGCATTCACGTCACGAAGGGCCAAGGCGACACGCAACGCATCGACGGCGTTGTAGCAACCATCATCGGCCTCACCCGACTACAGGCGGACCAGGGCGACGGCGATTACCTTTTGATACTGTAGGCGATCAAGGTGCTTTGGACCAACCCTAGCGGGAGGGGCCAGCACTTACCACGATTATCGGCTCGATCAAGACTACATACCTTCTATATGGCACGCAAAAAAACCAAGCAGATCGCACGCAGTTGGGAATCTCCCACCGTGTCGATTACGAATCCCGGAATTGCCGAGTTGTTCGGGGCGATGCCGAGTGCGGCTGGCCCGTCGGTAAATTCCCACACCGTGTACGCCCTCCCCGCCCTGTTGCACGGCATCGACCTAATCGCCAGCACGATAGGGCGGATCGATTGTCCAGTGTACAGGGAGGACAGGGACGGGACGAAGACCCGAGACAAAGAACACCCCGCCGACTACTTGCTGATGCGTCGGCCCAACGATTGGCAAACCCCGTTCGAGTTCCGACGTGAACTCGCCAGCGATGCCGTCATGGGCAACGCCTACGCCTACGTCGCACGCCACGACCTCACCGCAGAACCGACGGATTTAATTGTCCTCGACCCGGCTAAGACTTGGCCCGTAGTCGTCCGCTATCCCGACCTGGGGAAGATGACCCTGTACTATATTCACGAATTGCAGGGCAAGCAAATTACGTTGCAGGCCGATGAGGTTATACACATCAAGGGAAGGGTTCGGCTCGATTGCGGACTCGTGGGGAGAAACCTACTGGACGCGGCGAGGGACATGCTTGGCCTAAATCTCGCAATCCTGCAATACGGCAGTGCATACTTCCAGAATTCGGGTATGCCGAGCATGATCATCGAGTTGCCCAATTTCCTGAAGGGTTCAGAACAGATCGAGCAGTTTAGGCAGGGCATAGAGGGCACCCATCGCGGAGTCAGCAACGCACACAAGACGATGATTTTGCAAGGCGGGAGTAAGGCACAAAGAGTTCAAATAGATAACGATATTGCACAATACATGGAGTCTCGGCAAATGGCCCTGACCGATATTGCCCTCCTGTTGGGCGTGCCCGGTTCCTTTCTGGGGTCCAAACAAAATACGTCTTACGGAAGCCTCGACCAGGACGCACTTAACTTGTTGGTTCACACGTTCTCGCAATGGTTTTGCAATTTCGAGCAGCAATTCGACCG
>JAYVUD010000109.1:0-3446 GCA_043788335.1 Chloracidobacterium sp.
GCGCGGCAATAAGCTGCGCTCGTTCCTCACCATCTTCGGTGTCGTGATCGGCGTCGTGACGGTGATGGCGATCTCCTCGATGATCAGCGGGATCAAGATCGCGGTCGAAAAGCAGGTCGAATCGTTCGGAACGCGTTCGATTTTTCTGTACAAGCAGGATATCGGCATCCGCACCAGTGCTCCGACCCGCGAAGAGCGAATGCGAAAGCCGCTCACGATGGATGATGCAGATGCGATCTCCAATCTTAAGTCCATCGAGATGGCGGTTCCCTACCTAGACATTTCAAACAACTTTTTCGGTCAAAAACTCAATGTCACCGGCAAGAACGGCAAGACATCCGGATCGGTCCAGCTGAACGGCACAATGCCTAACGCCGAAAAGGCTCCGGGCGAAGTGCTGATCGACGGCCGCTGGTTTTCCCAAGCCGAGCACGAAACCAAGGCCAACGTCTGTATCATTGGCGATTCGGTTAGAGACGCATATTTTCCATATTTTTCGCCGGTAGGCGAGACGATCGAGGTCGGTGGAACCGAATTTAGGGTCATCGGCGTGCTCCAAAAGCGAGAGCAACTTTTTGGCGGCGGCGGCGGCAATAACGACCAGTCGAACGTCATCTACATGCCGATGGGGGCCGCTCTGAAGCTCAAACCGAACGCGGACGATCTATTTATCCTGGCGATCGCGTATGAGGGCAAACTCGATCAGGCTAAAGACGACGTGCAGGATCTGCTGCGCGTTCGGCGACAGGTTCCGTTCGGAGCCAAGAATAACTTTGCGATGGAGACGGCCGCGAGCTTGATCGACCAATTCGCGGCAATTTCTAACGGCGTTTTTATCGCGATGATCGTCATTTCGTCGGTCGGTTTGATGATCGGCGGTATCGGCGTGATGAACATCATGCTCGTGTCCGTCACGGAACGAACCCGCGAGATCGGGATCCGCAAGGCGATCGGGGCAAAGCAGAAGGATATTTTGCTGCAGTTTTTGATCGAGGCGGCGACGCTGACGGGTTTTGGCGGTCTCGTGGGCCTCGGTATCGGTTACGGAATATCGCTGTTGATCAGGATATTCTTTCCTTCCTACGTTCCGTGGTGGGCACCGCCCCTCGGGTTTGGAGCGAGTGTACTTATTGGGTTGGTTTTCGGGCTGTTCCCGGCGTGGAAAGCAGCCCGTCTGGACCCGATCGAATCGCTGAGGTACGAGTAGGCTTAGCTCGGATTGCCTGAAAATACGGTACCTAGCATTCGAAATCCGAGCCCGACCAGCACAAAGATGATAACGACAGCCCAAGCCGATCCCTTGGACAATTTGTTGACCACTGACAGGCCGATCGCCGCCAACACCCAACCCCAGATCGCAAACAGGTCAAATGTCGAAAGAACGGTAGCGACCATCGGCATTGCCTTGCCGTCGATCAAATAGGACGGGTTTGCGTGGAGCATACCGCGCTGACTGGCGGCGAGGTCAATGTCGTCTGCCGATTTTAGAGCCAACACGATAATACTGCCGATCACGCCGATCAGTGCCGGCGGCAGCCCCGCATATATCCAAACCGAGACATTCTGCATAAATGTACCCGTCCCACCAAACGCCTTGGCGCCGAGCCAATAAAAAAGGCCGCCGATCAAGAATGAGATAAGGACAAATACCGGAACGAGATACCTGCTGACCTTGCTGACGGTCATCGACATCTCGACCCGACTGGCCTTTTGTTCGGCAGTCATACTATCGGCTTGCGGATTTTTGTTGATCTGGTCGGTAATATAGCTTCGCATACCGGCCTCGCCGATCTTAGCATTGACCGAGTAAGAGTAGACCCCGACGACCAGGGCGATAATAATACCGGCAATAATGAACCGCGGTTTGCGCAGAAGATCCTTAAAGGTGTTCTCCGGTTCAATAAAGATATTTCCGATCGTCCCTAATTCGGACATTTGCGGTTTTTCGGGCGCCGGAATATGTTCCGGCTGCGGCGGGGCCTGCCATTCTGCGGAGTTCGGTTCTTCCATTGCGTTCATTCCTCCTTTTTTTGTGCTCTGCTTATATTCGGACGAGCAAGCCGGTTTAATTGTGTTTAGTCGGTAGATCTGAAATCAAATACGAGCAAATTACATGAAGGGTTTATATAATCTCGCTCTGTGCGGTTTCATACCCGTCGATCTTGAGACACGCGGCGAAATGGCCGGGTTCGATCTCACGAAGTTCCGGCACGGTCGCCGCACACTCGTCGGACGCAAGCGCGCAACGTGTACGAAAGCGGCAGCCTGACGGCGGATTGATCGGGGTCGGAACATCGCCCGTGAGGACGATGCGATCGCGTTTGTGTCGCGGGTCCGGTACCGGTATTGCCGAGAGCAACGCCTGAGTGTACGGGTGTAACGGCCGTTCGTAGAGCACAACGGCGTCGCAGATCTCGACGATCTTGCCCAGATACATTACCGCGACGCGATCCGAGATATGCTCGACGACGGCGAGGCCGTGCGAGATGAACAAATACGTTAGACCAAACTCGTCTTGGATGTCCTGCAAGAGGTTAACAACCTGCGCCTGGACCGAAACGTCGAGGGCGGAGACCGGTTCGTCACAGATGATGAGCTTTGGATTGAGAGCCAATGCACGGGCGATGCCGATTCGCTGACGTTGACCACCGGAAAATTCGTGCGGGTAACGGTCAGCGTAACGCGGATCGAGCCCGACCTTCTTTAACAGATCGGCGACACGGTCGATCTGCTCGCCGCGATTGCCGATGTGGTGAATTTTAAGAGGCTCGGAGATGATCGAGCGGATGCTCAGACGCGGGTTGAGGCTCGCATATGGGTCCTGAAAGATGATCTGCATCTCGCGGCGAAGTGCCTGCATCTCCGTGTTTGGCAGGCCAATAATATTGCGGCCCTCAAATAGAACTCCTCCGCTGGTTGGTTCGTGGAGACGAAGCAAACATCGCCCAACCGTCGATTTACCGCAACCTGATTCCCCAACGAGGCCCAGCGTTTCGCCGGCGATGATGTCGAACGAGACGTCGTCGACTGCCTGCACGACGTCATCGCTGCTGTCGACTGGAAAATGCTTGACGAGATTGCGAACCTCGACCAATTTACCCATTTTTGTCTGTGCTGTGGCTGTTGTCATCACAATTCACGCCGTCTCGGCCAAAACTTTGTTCCGGGCGATCTCAAATTTATACCTCTCGTCGTAGAGCACGCACCGAACCTTACCTCCGCCTGGCAGTTCGATCAAAGGAATCGGGTTTGCAAAGCATCTATCGAGCCTGACATCGCACCGCGGGGCAAAATGGCACCCTCGGGGCAGGTCGGTCGGGCTCGGGACGGTGCCGTCGATCGTTTTCAGGCGTTCGGTCTTGGCGATGCCGACCTCGGTCAGTTTCGGCACGGAACGCAAAAGGCCGCGGGTGTACGGATGTTTAGGGTCGGCGAATATCTCGTCA
>JAYVUD010000110.1:0-2531 GCA_043788335.1 Chloracidobacterium sp.
GACGCTTGCGGTCCGCTCGGCCTTTGTACTCCGTCGTACAGACGCGTCGCCGGTCTAAGTGCAAACATCGAAATTGTCAGCAAACATTCACAGAGGTAAAAAAAATATGAGCATTGTAAACAAGGACGAAATTAAGGGAAAACTGAAACAGGTAGAAGGGACAATCAAGGACAAGGCCGGCGAAGTCACGGGAAACAAGCGTCTCGAAACCGAGGGCGAAGCCGAAAACGCCGAAGGCCACGTCCAGCAAACATGGGGCAAGGCCAAACGCAAGGTCTCAAACGCCGTCGAAGACCTGTCGAAGGCAATAAATAAGTAGTCCCCACAGACATCGGGGCCGGAAACGCGCACTTTTCGAACGTGCCACCGTTGGCCAGATTCGGAACGCTCGGTCACACTCGCGTTTCCGGCCCGGAGATCACGACGTATTCACCCTCTCGATCAGGACGCCGGTCGGCGTTAGTTCACGTCTGTACATACGTTTTCGCTCGGTTTTGTACCAGACGACGGGATTGCCGTGTGCATCTGCCTTTTCGATGTAGATCGTCTCGCCATAATCGTCGACAGCGGTCGTTAAGCCGACGGTCGGGTCGGATGACGATCTTGTCGAAGTATCGTCCACAGATTCGCCTCCCGCCCGCGTGGCTTCGGCGGTTTCCTCTCTCGTTTCGACGTCATCAGCAGGCTCGTCGAAGCTGGGCCCAAAGTCCGCCGCCTCTGCCGCGAGCTTCGCTTCGTACTCAGGTTTTACCGAGGACGGCAGACCGTCGCGCACGCTATACCGGTCCGAGATCTCTCCCGGATGTGCCCCCGGCGGCGCTTTCGCCGGAGGTGCCGATTCGACAGGCGCCGGCGGTGGCATGGGTTCGGGCGGCCGCTCCATTTGCAGCAGGCGGTGAACCTTTGATTTCGAGATCTCCAGCTCGTCCGCTATCGCTCGGATCGTATAATCCTCGTCCCTCAGTTCAAACACCTCTCTTAGATTTTGATGGGTAATGCCGTCGCCAAATTCGTTCAATTGCGTGTGTTCGTCAAAGAAATCGATGAACTCGAACCCCAGGAAATTGCCGTCGAGCTTACACAAACGAAACGTCGGCGTGTGGTCGCCGTCAAATGTTATCTCGGTGCCGCGTGCCCGCAGATGCTTGAGGTACCGAAACGGCCCCGCGTTGCCGCTCTTGCCTATCGCAAAGACAGAATCGACGAAATTAGCAAGTATCATCGATGGCCCGAGATCCCGTACGGTAAGCGTACCGCCCGTTTTCCGGACCTCGTCGTTAACGATCACCAGTATCGAGAGGCCCAACTCGCGTTTGAGCCGGTTCAGTTCTCTCAATAACATTATTTCGCCAACCGTTCCGCTGCTCGAATGGCGAAGGGCGGTAAGGCTGTCGACGATCAGCACCTTGGCGCCTGTTTTCTCCACCAGCCATTCGATTCCTTGCCCGAATTTCCGGCAATCCTCAGCGTCACGAATCGCGGAGTCCGCGGGCATCTCGACCCGCTTAAAGTTCTCGGAAAAGTCATAATCGTTACATTCTGCAACGTCCGTTTCCTTTTCAAGCTCCGCCGTATAACGCAGCCCAAACTGCTTTTCGCTCAAACATAGATCCAGATAGAGCACCGGCTGTGCCACTGCCGTCATTACCGCGGTCTGGATCACCCGGCCGCTGGCGATCGATTCTGCGATCTGCACCGCCAACGTCGTTTTGCCGGACGCCCCGAATAACAGGGCTATTTCGCCCTCAAACCAGAGATCCTCGAACAGATGTACCGGCTTTTGCCGCCCGCCGGCATTCGCATTCCACGCGTTAGCGGGCGTTATTACAAACTGTGCCGAATGGTCGGGTGCCGCGATCGCGGCTAATCTGTCAGGCATATATGTGGAAACTCCTCAAATTTATTATTGACACGCACGAAAAGTATTATATACTAAATGTTGCAGACAATGCAAGAAGTTTCATCAATGCAACGCAAATGAAAATATTGAAAAATGGTGGGACAGTGGGACAAAATCCCGTATCGTGGTTTGTATCAATAGTTTAACTTGTCCCACCTTCTGTCCCACTTTAACTGCACATGGGACAAGATCAGGGCAAAAAGGCAGCCATCGTCGCTTGAAACCAAAAAGAAACGGACCGGGAGGCGGTACCCGGTCCGTGCAATTCGACGGTGAAGTGTGGTTTTTGCGGTTCTTTGAAAACTAGATAGTGTCAGGCGACGGATCACATAAACCCGTGGGCCCGGATGAACGTCTGGACAAAACGCCAGACCTGGCCGGAGACGCGGGCATCCTGCTGGTACGTGATAGTGGTTGCCCCGTCGTAACCGCCTTCGTTGATGAAGGAGCCCATCGTATCGTCGGGGCCGGGCGTCCACGGGCAACCGCCCATTCCGCCGTGCGTACACATAAATTTGTACGCCTGCCCATAGACCGTCGGCGGCCGGTACTTCATCGCGTCGTTGCTAAAACTCTCTCGCGAACTCGAGTCGGGATCGCGGATGACGTGGAAAACGTACTGGACGTTGTT
>JAYVUD010000111.1:0-3709 GCA_043788335.1 Chloracidobacterium sp.
GACCTGTCCGACGTTCGATATTAGATTGGCTACCTCTATCGGGTGATTGATATATGGTTCGCGTTTGGAACCCTTACGAAAATGCCCGGTGTGTTTTTCAGCTGCAAAGCGGGCCGCCTGCAGCAATAATTGTAGGTGTTTCACATCTCAGATTGCCAAATCGGCAGGAAAAGGTCAATGCGAAATCGAACGGGCTCGCTCTCTGCCCGTGGTCCAGGACCATA
This sequence comes from Chloracidobacterium sp., assembly GCA_043788335.1. Classification (GTDB taxonomy): domain Bacteria; phylum Acidobacteriota; class Blastocatellia; order Pyrinomonadales; family Pyrinomonadaceae; genus OLB17. Next base: position 225 of record JAYVUD010000111.1, read on the forward strand.
GGACCACCTGAACCAACTTGGACCGAAACGGTAATTCGATTTCAAGACTAGGCACCCCTAGCCCGAGGACAATTGGTCTCGCCTGATGTTTCGGTTTTGTTGCAGGGGTGCGAGAAGTCGTTTATCTTTCTCACGGATACAGTGATTGTTATCGGGTAATCGTCCCCCTCAAACTCGGGTTCGGCTCATATTTCTGGCTCGTAGATGGAGGTCAATATGATTCGAAACTTTGCTCTGTTTTTGGTGCTTGTTTTGGTTGCTCTGGTTTCCGGAGCGTTATTTGCGGTTTACTTGACAACAACCCGAGCGGAATGTCGCCGGCATTTTATAACGAGTCGATGCAGCACATGGTCCGCGCCATGGCGCGAACCTTGATCGCGGCCACGGTCCTGGGTGTTTTCCATTTTCGTCACGGCCCTGCTTTCTCTCCAAAATCGCTTTAGTCTCTTTCTGCTGATCCGTGCCGCCGTTTTCGTCACTGCGGGTACCCTGGTCACGTACTTTCTGAACGTTCCGATCAACAAAGTAATTATGGCCTGGACCATCGCTTCGCCGCCGGCGTAATAGGCTGAGGTGGGCGACAATTGGTGGATGTTTCACGCGGTCCGATCGGCCCTGACAATGGCCGGATTGTGTTGTCTGATATCGGCGGCGTTGGTCCGTCACGACGCGTCCAGATAATCGGACGACGAAGCAGGTCTTCCGAAATTATCGAAAACGGCGGCCCGTTCCCACTGGTCGAAGGCCGCGTTTGATATGTGGCGGCGAATGTACCACCAGCCGTTACCACGGCATTACCTGACAGATCGAATTATAAGGAGACGACTATGACACAGGGCCTGATTTTGGTCAGAGCCCGGATCGGCGGGGCGTCGACCGACATCAATATCGACCATGAAGACACAAACTGTCCTCTAGACTAGTCCGGCGTCGGGTCAATAAGCCTTGGTCAGATCAACGCCCGTGTAGTAGTGCTTGATTATCTCGTCGTACTTAACTCCCATTTTCGCGAGGCCAAAGGCTCCGTACTGGCACATACCGACGCCGTGGCCCCAGCCTCGGCCGGTGAACGTATAGCTGGTGACGGTCGAACCGCTGTAGCGCTTATTGATCACAAAAAGCTGTTCGTTGAGCCTCAGAGCCGAGCGGATCTTGCCGCCGCGAAGCGTCTTGGTGCCGTTTGAGCCAATGATCTCGAGCTCCACCGCACGTCGTGAGTAGCCTTTCTGCTTGATATTGACATCGTAAAGCGTCCCGATGCCGCGGACGTACCGCGAGAGTCGCGACTGGACAGAGCCGGCTGACAGCGTCGTTGTCCAATTGGTGAACGGCGACATATTTTCGGCGACCGTGGGCGTTTCGGTCGGTTTGATCTCGAGATAGGCGACGGCGCCCGTGGCATCGGTCAGGTAGGCGACCTCTTCGCCGCCGACCATCGCCGCCTCGCGAACGCCGTAATATTCGTTACCAAATTGACGAAACAGAAAGACGTCCGGCCGCAGCACCATCGGGCGTTCGGATTTGCCGGATTTGAGGATCAATTTGCCGTCGGCGGAGGCTTTGGCGGTACCGGTCTGGAGCACGGGCATCCATTTCTTCTTTTCGAAAATAAGGCGAATGAGCCGAAGCAACTTAGCCCGCGAAAATGGTCGATTTGGCTTAAGCGTTAGGTCCGGATGGATCGTAAAATATCCGTCGCGAAGCAAGATGGCGACATCGGCACGGTGTTCCTTGGGGATCTCTGCAGCATCATCGAACGCCAATTGATAGTTGATGTCCGAATCGCTCAGGAGCGTATCGGCCGTTCCGGGCGGATAGAGCAGGCCGGCGATCAACGTCGCCAGCTCGGCCGGTTTTCCGGAATCCTTGTTAATATTTCCGAAGACCTTTCCGACCTTTCGCCCAACCTGATTGATCCAACTTCCCAGTTCAGCGGCGTTCGGCGGATCCTCAAGCCAGTCATCGGTCACCTGGTCGGTCGGGACCTGAAAACCGCTAGCAGACAGCATCGCCATCAGCCGGACAAGTTCCGCGTTCGATTCGTCGCGCAAGCGGGCCGGGCGGCGGGTCGTTTTGATCAAAAACGGTTCAAACTGGCGGCGGCCCTCGAGCGAACATTCGACCCCGCGAAGGTACGGTTCGGCCTTATCAAAAATATTCTCGCTGTTCTCGGTCCGGCCGCCGCACGTCGACGTAAAATACGCCATTATCGGCTTGCCCTTATACGTCGCGACGATGCCGCGCGTTTGATTGACCGCCAGCGTACCCATTTTGGTCTCGATCGAGACGCCCTTGTAAACCTGCGAGTAAATGGTCGGGACCATATCAAAGCCCTGTTTGCCGTAAAAACCGATATTGGCAACGGCGTAAGTGCGGGCGGCGACGGCCTGGGCCTTTTGAGCTTCGAGCTGCGGCAAACCGAGTTCGCTCGGGACGACGCCGAGCAGATAGTCCTCAAGCGGGACGACATTGACGACCGTCAGCGAACCGCGGGAGTTAACAAAGACCTCGATCTTGCCGCGATACGACTTGCCGTTGAGGCGGACCGGGTTTGCGCGTTCGTTGAGCGAACCGAAAGCGACGGCTTTGAGCGACGAATATTTTGCGGTGCCGCTGGGACCGTTGACGATGACCTCGCGGAGATTGGGGTCGAGCGATCCGCCGGCGACCGGACTCGAACCGGCAGTCGTTTTGACCAAACTCCGCACTTCGGACGAGCCCGGAGCCCTATTTTGCTGCGACAGGAGGATCGCGTCGTTCGAGACGACGGTTTTCTTTTCGGTCACGATGACGGCGTCCTCAAATCCTTTTTCGGCGAGTTTCGCCTTGAGTTCGTCGGCCTCGGCGGTCGTTTCTTTGATGGTGCCGACCCATAATTTCCAGTTATTCGTCGCGGTGTCGATGCTCGCGAGTGCCGATTCGCCGGTTGCATCGCGGATCTCATTGGCAAGCGTGTTAGCGTCTGTCTGCGACGGCAGATTTTGAAATTCGATGCGGTACTTTTCGATCTCCGGCGGACGATATGCCCGAGCCGAAACCGTCACGCTCGTCGCCGACAGCACCTTGCTGGGCTCGTCCGGACTGACGGCGACCAGAGATGTATCGCCGGTCGTGATAGAGACCGCACCCGAACTGGTCGACAACCCGATCCGGATCAGAGGCTCCGCAGACAAACGAAAATATTCGGGGTCGTTGGCAAATTGGTTTGTCGAAAATATTAAGACGAAAACGAGAATGAGCAAAAGACGCGTCGTTGACATAAGATTGATTATAGGAGCAATTCGCTAGAAGTTGAAAGAAATATCGCTTTACAATCAATCCCAACGCGTAAATCATCTCACCTATGAATTCAAATACAGTGTTGGTTATGTAGTCAACTATGATAAATATTATTCTGGCTAGCGATCTGCGGCAAAACGCTTCGGCAGTTTCCCGACATGGGCTCGCCGCTCAAACATCGTTTCCGGAAGCTAAAAGGGCTCAGG
>JAYVUD010000112.1:0-9023 GCA_043788335.1 Chloracidobacterium sp.
TCACGACGAGACGGAAAACCTAGTCGAGCAAAATTCGATCGACATCGCCGGCCGCATCGGTTCTATCAGCTCCGACATCACCGACAAAAAATTCGGCAGCTACCGCATTCTGCGAGAGATCGGCTATGGCGGAATGGGAACGGTGTATCTCGCCGACCGGGACGACGGCGAATTTGAGCAGCGTGTCGCTCTCAAGATCGTCCGCCAGTCGATCGCCGACGCCAGGATGACCGAGAGTTTTCGCCGTGAACGGCAGATCCTCGCCGGTCTCCAACATCCCAACATCGCGATGCTCCTCGACGGCGGTATCTCCGACCTTGGCGAACCCTTTATCGCGATGGAGTACGTCGAGGGTTTGCCGCTCAATGAATTTGCCGCCGTCAATGATCTTAATGTTGAGAAACGGTTACGGCTCTTTCTAAAGGTCTGTTCCGCGGTCGCCTACGCCCACCGCAATTTGGTGGTACATCGCGACATAAAACCGTCCAATGTCATCGTGACGCCCGATGGCGAGCCTAAATTGCTCGATTTCGGACTCGCCAAACCGTTCGTGGACGGTGCCGATAAGACGCAGACGGCGGTCCGGGCGTTCACGCCGGCCTACGCATCACCCGAACAAATTACCGGAAGGACGATCACGACCGCGAGCGACGTTTACTCGCTCGGCGTTGTCTTTTACGAACTGCTCGCAGGCACCAAGCCGCTCCAACTGGAGAACAAAAGCTATGACGAGATCGTCGAGACGATCAACAACACGCACCCCGTGCCGCCCAGCCGGGCGAGTATGAACGGTGGAGCACTAGCCGCGAGCGGCCGGTTGAATGCCGACCTCGACAACATCGCCCTGATGGCACTCAGGTCAGAACCGGAACGCCGTTATCGCTCGGTCGAGGACCTCGCCGCCGACGTCGAAAACTATCTCGGTGGACGCCCGGTGACCGCCCGGCCAAATACGCTCTCGTATCGGAGCAGCAAATTTGTTCGCCGAAATCGGGTCGCCGTCGCCGCGGGCCTGCTGATCGCCGTCACCCTGATCGCCGGCATCGTTGTCTCGCTCTGGCAGGCAGGCCTCGCCCGCCACGAACGCGACCGTGCCCAAAAACGGTTTCAGGACGTTCGAAAACTCTCGAATTCGCTGCTTTTCGAAATCACGCCGAAGATCGAGACGCTGCCCGGGGCGATCGCGGCCCGCGAGGCCGTCGTTACCCGTGCTCTCGAGTACCTCGACAGCCTGGCCGGCGAGACGGCCGACGATCCGTCGCTCAACGCCGAACTTGCCGCCGCGTACGAAAAGGTCGGCGACCTGCAGGGCGATCCGAACAAGCCCAATCTGAATAATTACGGCGGCGCCGTTCGGAGCTACGAAAAGGCTCTTCAGATCAGGCAATTGCTGCCGCAGGACATCTCGAACCGTCGGTCAATGGCCAAAAACCTGCAAAACTCGAGCCTCATCCGTAACCGGCAAAACGACATCTCGGGCTCGATCCGCGACGCCGAAGCAGGCATTGCGATCTACGACGAATTGACTGCGGCCGACCCCGCATCGGTCGAACTCAAGCTCGAAAAGATCCGGGCCCGGATCGATTACGGTCAGATCTATTCGCGAAACAACAAATACGAAGTCGCCGTGCCGATATTTCAAACTGCCGCAGATGACCTTGCCGGCCTCGATCGATCGTCGATCGAGGTCCGCATACTTCAGGCACGAACGTCAGCGTATCTCGGAAACGCCCTTTCCTGGGACGGTCGCCAGGCTGACGGCGAAACCGAGATCGCCAGGGCCGTGAGCGGCGTCGAAGATATGTCCCGGCAGTATCCCGGCGACAATGCGATCCAGTTTCTCGCTTGGAACGTGTATGCGTTCGCCAGCAGTATTTTCGAGGATGCCGACCCGCCGCGGGCGTTGCAATTTGCCGAACGCGAGTTAAAGTCGGCCAAACAGTCGGTCGATGCGGACAGATCGGACGTCCAGGCTCGATACAATCTGGCCCGCGGATATTCCAGAGTAGGGCTAATGTCGGGGGTTCTGGGCAGACCGGACGACGCAGCCGGTATGTTCTCTCGTTCGGAGGAAATATATTCGGCACTGATCAACGAAGATCCGTCGAACGACGGCTACCGCCGTGACCTCGGCAATCTTTACGTCCGAATGGGCGACACCAGCGAAAAACGCCAAAATTTTCCCGATGCGATGCTGAAATATCAGAACTCCGCCGTTATTTTCGAAAAGCTCGCCGCCGCAGACGCCCGCAACACGCTTGCCCGCCGCGACCTGGCCCAGTCGCTCAAGAGCGTCGGGCTAATGGCTATCAAACTGGGCCAAACCCAGTCCGCTCGACAGTCTCTCGAACGATCGATCTCGATCCTGAACGAATTGAAAAACGAAAATTCGCTGGGTAAGTTTGATGAGAAAATGATCGCGGAGATCACCGCGGCTCTCGCCGGCATCTGATGCTGCGATAAGTTTTTTCGCCCCTGTCGCCCGCAACTTTGCTAAACCACGAGATTTAACTTACTATCCGGTTAGTTAGTTACTTCGAAATGAGTACGTCGATTCAGGCGAATGGGATGCAGGATACACGCTGGCAGCGGCGCAAGGAATCGCGTCCCGGTGAAATCCTCGACGCCGCTCTCATGTGTTTTGCAGAACGGGGATTTGCCGGAACGAAACTGGACGATATCGCGAAACGGGCCGGCGTGACCAAAGGGACGCTCTACCTCTACTTCAGCAGTAAAGAAGACATTTTCAAGTCAGTTGTCCGTCAAGAGGTGGTGGAGAACATCGCCCGTGTCGAGCAGATCGCCGCGGACGGATCGCAGTCGTCCACGGCAATTTTGCGGCAGATCTTCGCGTTTTGGTCCCAACTATTCTCTCGCTCCAGTGTCGGGGCGGTCCCAAAACTCATTCTCTCCGAGGGCCGGAATTTTCCCGAGATCAGCCGATTTTACCTTGACGAGGTCATTTATCGCGGATTCAGATTGCTCGGAACGGTATTGCAGCGAGGTATCGACCGCGGCGAATTTCGCCCGGTCGTCGTCGACGACGTTATCAAATGCATTATCGCCCCGGCTATCTTTGCGATGTTTTGGCAACACTCGCTCGAGCCCTTCGCGGATGAAAAACTGGACGTCGGATCACTTTTTGAAACGCATTTTGATCTGATCTTTCACGGGTTGAGCAAATAGTATCGGGCTGAGGCCCACTGGTGAAGAATATGAGTGAAAGTAAGCCTGCAGGGTCGGCACCGGACGAAACGACCGTGGCGCGATCTGAGACAGTTGCAGCCCCGGGCAAGCGTTGGTTCCCTTTTACGGCCGTTCCGCTGCTCCTGCTGTTGATTGCGGCCGGTACGCTCGTATGGTATTTCGTTTTTCGTCAGAAAGCCGCGCCGACCAACCTGATCCAGGTCAGCGGCCGGATCGAGTCGGACGATGCCGTGATCGCCCCCAAAACTAGCGGCAAGATAAAACTCGTAAATGTGCGTGAGGGCGATCAGGTCAAGGCCGGCCAGGTGCTGGCGGTTCTGGACGATGATCAAATGCGATCGCGAGAGGATCAGGCTCAGGCCGCCGTGTCACAGGCCGAGGCCCGAGTAAGACGTGCTGAGCAGCAAATTGCGGTTCTGCAGGCTCAGCGATATCAATCTGAGCTCGGTGTCGATCAATCAAAACTCGACGCCCAGGGCCGCGTCCGACAGGCCGAAGAGCAGATACTGCAGGCTCAATCACAGGTCGGGGCGGCCGAGGCACAACTTGCACAGGCGCGAGCAAATTACAGCCTGGCAAGCTATGATCTCGAAAAATTTAAGCGCCTTTTTGCGACGGGCGATACGTCCGAACGACAACTAAAGCAAGTTCAGACCATCGCCGAAGCTCAGGCGGAAATCGTACGTGCCCAGCAAAAACAAGTCGAGGTCGCCCGCGGTTCGCTCAAGGCGATCCGTGCCAATCTCTCGGCCGTTCGGGCGAGTCTCGCAAACCCCGCGATCCGATCTGCCCAAACAGCGACCATCGACAAGCAGATCGCCCAGGCTCAGACCGACATCGAATCCGCGAAGGCGGACGCCGAACGTGCCCGGGCCCAACTCGCTGAGGCTCAGGCCAACCGCGGCGACCTCAATATCGTTGCCCCGTTTGACGGAACGGTCGCGACACGCTCGGTCGAACCCGGCGAGATCGTGTCGGCCGGAACGCCGATCATTACGCTGGTCAATTTCAATGCCGTCTATTTGACCGCCTATGTGCCCGAGAGCGAGATCGGCCGTGTCCGCGTCGGACAGGCGGCACGCGTCTATCTCGACTCGAGCCCGACTCAACCGGTCGACGCCGAGGTGATCCGCATCAACCCCGAAGCGGCGTTCACACCGGAAAACACGTATTTTCAAAACGACCGCGTCAAGCAGGTGGTCGGCGTCAAGCTCGGCATTCGCAATCCGCAGGGATTCGCCAAGCCCGGAATGCCGGCAGACGGCGAGATCCTGGTCGACGGCGAGTGGAAAAGTTCGGTCAAAACCGCAAAATGAATACGGCCGCCGCACAAACACCGGTCCCGGATGTTGCCATCAGATTGCGCGGCCTGCGCCGTTCGTACGGTAAGCTCGATGCGGTTAAAGGCATCGATCTCGACATCCGGCACGGCGAGATCTATGGCCTAATAGGGCCGGACGGTGCCGGAAAAACGTCCACGTTTCAGATCCTCGGCGGCGTGATGCCGGAAACCTCCGGCGACATCTCGATCTTTGGCAAAACTCCCCGCGACGCACGCTCGTACGTTGGATATTTGACCCAGGCGTTCAGCTTATACCAGGACCTGACCGTTGCCGAAAACCTCAGATACCTCGGCGATCTCCGACTCCTGTCGCCGCGTGAGATCGACGAACGCGGGATGCACTATCTCCGTCTTTTCAATATGGAGAAGTTTCCCGACCGGCTGGCGGGTCGGCTCAGCGGTGGTATGAAGCAAAAGCTCGCCCTTGCCTGTGCCCTGATCGCCGAACCACGAATATTGCTGCTCGATGAACCGACGACCGGCGTCGACCCGGTCTCCCGACGCGAATTTTGGGACACGCTCGCCGAATTGTCCGATCACGGTATGACTATGGTCGTCGCGACCCCGTATCTCGACGAGGCGGAACGCTGCACACGCGTTTCGCTGATGTTCGACGGCCGTATCGTCGAGACCGGTACGCCCATGGAACTTCGCGAAAACCTCGGAATGACGCGGCTCGAGCTGCGAACAGATGACCTCAGGCGGGCCGAGAGTATCCTCGACGGTGCCGCCGAGATCGAGGACGTCCAGCGTTTCGGCGACCGCCTTGACCTGATCGTCAAAGACGCAGACCACGGCGAACACTTGACCCGCGACCTGCTGGCTCAGAGCAATATCCAAATATCCCGGCTGCATGCTGGCAAGCCGACGCTCGAGAACACGTTCGTCGCGGTGCTGCGAGATCTCGAGGGCAAAATGGTGCCTCCGCCTTTCCCCCGCCACCGCAAATTTCGCGATCGACCGCCGGGTGCGGTAGCGATCGGGGCCGAAAGCGTCAGTAAGCGCTTCGGCGATTTCGTCGCGGTCAAGGACATCGACCTCTCGATCAAATACGGCGAGATCTACGGCCTCCTTGGTGCTAACGGTGCCGGCAAAACCACGACCATCAAGATGCTCTGCGGCCTGCTCGAACCGTCGGGTGGCGTGATCGAACTGTCAGGTGAACGAAACGCGACGCGTTCACGCTCCGTCCGCCAGCGCGTCGGATATATGTCGCAAAAATTCTCGCTTTACGACGATATGACGATCGACGAAAATCTGGACTTTTTTGCCGGCGTCTACGGCGTCGCCCCGGCGGAACGCGACGAAAAGAAACGCTGGATAATGGAGTTTTCCGGCTTGCAGGGCCAGGAAAAAATGCTGACCGGCGAACTGCCTGGCGGCTGGAAACAGCGTGTCGCATTTGGCTCGGCGATCCTCCACGAACCGTCGGTGCTCTTTCTGGACGAACCGACCTCGGGCGTCGACCCGCTCGCCCGCCGGTCGTTTTGGAAAATGATCAACGAATTAGCCGATTTCGGCGTCGCCATCCTGGTCACCACGCATTATCTCGAGGAAGCCGAACAATGCAACCGCCTCGGATTTATGGTCGACGGCGAAGTGGTGGCCGAGGGCACGCCGACCAGCGTCAAGGCGGCACAGAGCGGCCATCTGATCGAGATGATCACGGACAAACCCCAAAAGGCGTCAAATTTGCTCAAGCAGCAGCTTGATCGCTGGCGGGTCTCGCTGTTCGGCGACCGCCTGCACGTCGTCGTCGACATGGATGTTGAAACGGGCATCGCCGACCTCACGCGGCGGCTTGCGGCCGCCGATATCGCGGTCTCAGCGGCGTACGAAGAGACGCGTTCGCTCGAGGACGTATTCATCGCGGTGGTTGAAAAAGAACGAGAGCATTAGATGCGGCGAATCATTGCACAAGCCAGAAAAGAGATAACTCAGGTACTTCGCGACCGTTTGACGCTCGTGTTGGCGCTCGTGCTACCGCTTGCCTTGCTGGCATTGATGGGAACCGCGATCTCGCTGTCGGTGACGGACCTGCCGATCGTCGTTCAGGACCTCGACAACACGCCCCAGTCGCGTAAATACATTGACACATTTCGCGGATCATTGACCTTTCGAATTGTCGACCTGCCGGTCGATGAGCAGCCCGAACGCTCATTGATGAACAACCACGCTCGCGGTGCGATCATCATCCCCGAACATTTTGGCGAGGATCTCGACCGCGGGGTTAACACCGAAGTGCAGTTTCTGGTCGACGCGAGCGACGCTAACACCGCCAACATAATGCGTGGTGCGGCGTCGGCGGTTACGCAGTCGTTTGCAAGAAGTTTGCGGCCGTCGATCACGCTGCCGATCAAGGCCGATATTCGGCTGTGGTACAATCCGGGCCGCGAATCGCAAAAGTACATCGCCCCGAGTATGCTGGCCGTCGGCCTGTCGCTGTTTCCGCCCCTGCTCGGAGCCCTGGCGATGTCGCGGGAGGGCGAGCAAAAGACGATCCTGCAGGTCTATGTCTCGAGCATTTCGGCTTTTGAGTATCTATTGGGCAAGATCTCGGCATATTTTCTGATCGCGTTGGCCGCGTGGTTATTGTGCCTAATGCTGATGTACTTTCTGTTCGGGTTGAGTATGCGCGGCGACCCCACGCCATTTCTGCTTTGTACCGTGATATACCTGTTTTGCACGGTTTCGTTCGGCACGATGGTCGGTGCCGCTATACCTAATCAGGCGGCCGCGATACAGGCCGTTCAGATCGCCGGATTTCTATTGTCGTATCTGCTGTCGGGGGCGATCTTTCCGGTCGCCAATATTCCGTTTCCGCTGAGTGTAATCTCATATATCATACCGGCCCGATACTACATCGTGGTCGCCCGCGACGCCTTTGTTCGCGACGGCGGATGGGACGGCGTTTGGCACGCTCCGTTTGCCCTCCTGGCGATCGGGCTCTTTTTCTTTTTCATCGCATGGCGAAAAATGCGCTTGATGCAGGTTTCAGTATGAGGCTAAGTTTGCAAACTTTTTTCAACCTGCGTTGGTTTGCCCTGATCCGTAAGGAGTTTAACCAGATCAAACGCAACCGCCGGTTGGTGATAATGCTGATCATACCGCCGACGATGAATATCGTGCTGTTCGGCTACGCCCTCAATCCGATCGTGACCGACCTTAAACTCGGTGTGGTCGACGAAAGCAGATCGGCCCAGAGCCGCGAACTGATCTCGGCTTTGACCGAAAGCCGTTCGTTCCGGGTCGCCAAGGAGTGCCGTTCGGCAAACGAACTCGGCGACGATCTCAGTCGCGGCGATCTCGACGCCGGAATCGTTATTCCGGCTGATTTCGACCGGAAACGCGTCCGCGGCGAAACCGCCGAAGTTCAATTCATCGTCGACGCCGTCAACTCAAATACCGCGACCATCGCCGCCGCCTACGCCTCGCGGATCATCGCTGCCCTCAACCAAAAGATACTGACCGAAAGCCCGCCGCGTGCCCCGGCCCCGGCGATCAGGCAGCAGATAACGACACCCGATTCGCTGCCGGCGGTGCAGGCTCAGTCGGCTCAGACGGTGCGACGGCAGCCGAACATCACGCCGCGAATAGCCCTGCTCCACAACCCCGGCCTGGTCAACGCGTGGTTTATCGTCACCGGATTGATCGGTGCCCTGCTCGTCCTGCAGGGTTCGATCGTCGCCGCCGCATCGATGGTACGTGAAAAAGAACTCGGTACGATCGAACAGCTTTTGATGACGCCCGCGGGTGCCGTCGAGATAATTACGGCTAAGATCGCCCCGATCATCCTGCTGCTTTCGGGCGACATTTTGCTCGCTCTGACCGTCGCACGGATCGTGTTCGACGTGCCGTTTCGCGGCAGTTTTCTGCTGTTCTTTTTTTCCGGGTGCCTCTGCGTTTTGTCGGGCATCGGCATCGGAACGTTTATCGCGACGTTTGTTTCGTCGCAGCAGCAGGCCCAACTGATGGGCTTTTTCGTCAATCCGCCGCTCATCCTGCTCTCAGGTGCGACCACGCCGATCGAGGCGATGCCGAAGTGGCTGCAGCCGCTGACCCTGCTCAATCCGGTCCGCCATTTCGCCGTCATCTCCCGCGGCATCCTGCTCAAGGGCTCCGACCTCAGCGTCCTCTACCCCAACGTCCTCGCCCTCTCAGCCTTTTGCCTGGTCGTCGTCAGCATCAGCGTCTGGCGGTTTCGTAAACAACTGCAGTAAGCGGCCCAAGAAAGACTCAGCCACGAATTACACGAAGTAACACGAATAGAATTAACCAAAATAAATCTGTTACGATGCTGATCGGCAACTGACCGGAAGATCAAGATAGAACCTCGGACCCGGGACTCGGGACTTGGGACTTATTCCGCCTTTTGCCTTTTTACTTTTGCCTTTTTACTTTTCCCTTCTTACTTTTGCCTTTCAATCTTGTCCCACGAATACTTAAAGTGGGACAAAAGGTGGGACAAGTTAAC
>JAYVUD010000113.1:0-14299 GCA_043788335.1 Chloracidobacterium sp.
TCGATGTCAACCATGCTCATCACGCCCGCCCAAGGAACATTTGTTCCATAGCCTGGTGATGAACCGGTCGGACTGAATACTGACGAAGTGTCATTATAAAGCCCCTCACGAGTGTCGAACATATTTATCGGAAATGGCACGACACACTTTCCGATGACCGTTCCGATCGACGCATTACGCATTGAAGCACGATTGTCCGGAGCCACCGCACCAGTCGGAATGGTAAATCCATTGGGGAAATAATACGTGCTCACCGGGATAGTTCCGGTGTCGGCTGCCGTCAATGTCACAGCGCTGTTGCAATTTCCGCTGGCAACTGTTCCGGGCATTACGTAATTGTAATTGAATCCGCCGGTGCCTATGAAAGAGGTGTATGCCCCGGTACCACCAACCGAAGTTCCGGGTATGACAAAACGTTGAAGATTGACTATCGAGCGGCGGTCGATCAGGTTTGTATTGTAACTTGCATCAGTGATCGAAAATGCGACGTCATTTGGCGGCGCGGTGGTCACTCCAAGCGCCAGAATGTCCTGCGTGATGTCTGCCTCGTCATAATTCTCGGTCGTCGGGTTGTAGATAACGGTCTCGATCTTGATCCACGTCTCCTTGACGTTCGGACCGGTCGTACCCGAACTAAACCGCTCGCCATTGATCTTGGTTGCCTGATAGGTCGTGGCGTTAAGCGGGAGCGGTTGATACCCCTTGGGGTTTCCCGCCGTATACGTCCCCAAACCGTCGGCGTTGCCGTCGAGACGAATACCGCAAGTTGTGGTGACCGCCGATCCGGCGGATGTCGCACATCCGGGCAGTTTCGCCTTGGAATCGGAAAGCGAGATGCGGATGCCGGTTTTGTTCGCGAATCGCTCGGATGCGGTGATCGCGTCGTCATCGTTCGCTGTGGTGACGGCCGAGATACCCGGAGACGTGACTGTTCCGGAGCCGTCATTTCGAAGATCACCGACGCTTTTCCCGCGTCTTAAAACCTCGACAAGATCGAGATCCTGGCCCGTATTGTCGCTGTTTAGTTTGAGCGGCAACTGGAGTGGAGCGGCGTTGGCAATCAGGTTGCCGTCAAATAAGGCCTTGTTGCTGGTCCAGCTAGCCGAATTGTAAGCTGTCGGGTTCGGTACGGACTGAACGGGACTCGACACGACCGGCGCCCCGTTTATCGTTGACGCGAGCACGCTACCCATGTTGGAACTCAGTTGAACGTAAGTTCCCGACGCGTTCTTGACGAAAACCTGGTCACTCCAATTAGTCCACGGACTGCCGTTCTTTGAGACGTCAGTATAAATGAAATTGGCTGCCGAGACCTTGGATGAGAAATACAGGCCAGTGTTGGCCTGCAGGAATATAGAACCGTTCGAATGAACGCGGCCGCCAAAATCGAATCGCGTGCCAGGATGAAACTCCATGTTGTCGTCATAGAAAACGCCAAACTGGAAGATGGGAACGAGGTTGTTAAGAATGTTACGGGTTAGCTGCACCTGCGTGCCGGTATTGTTTGTAGCGGTGGTCCGCAACCGCCATGTGTCACGTTTGGCGTAGAGTCCGCTGAACGGCCCGCCGGTCAAAACCACGGGCGTTCCGTTGGTAGTCTGCAAGACCTCCTGTGTGAAGGTATAGTCACCGCCAAGCGAAGTTGAGAGGCCCGGGACCGTGGCATTTCTGACGCCGTCAAAATCAGTCGTAGACGGATGAATGTTAACCTCAAACTTTTTGTTGAAGTTGCGGGTCATCATCTCAAGGCTTCCCTGTGCCGCGTAAAATGTTCGCGTTTCGGCGGTCTCGTTGCCAACGGCAGCGGCCTCAGCCGACGACCGGGAGAGAGCGAGAGCGACGAAGACGCTGATCAGTGCCAGCACGAACAATGCAATGACTATGGCAGAACCGCGTTGGCCCGCATCTTCGCCAAAATGCCGCGGCTTTTCATTCGATAATACTTCTCTATTCATCGTTGTGATCCCCAGATAATTAACTTGCGTCGTAGCCTAAATTTCGTGTGCTGTACGTGGTCGTCATCGTTTCGCGATACGGTTGGCCGGCCGAGTTGAGTTCGGTCGATCTAACGTTAACTGTATATCTGATCTGCCGCACCGCCGCGAGACGCGCCGGCGTATCGTCGGCGGTTCCGGCGATGCCGTCAGCACCTGCACTCGGATCATCCGAGAGCGTGCCGTCATCCATGACATACTTGATCTGAAAATTCTCCACGCCATATACAAGCGGTTCGTCGACAAACGCCACGGACAGACTATTGTTGCCATATTCGCGCCGGGTCAATACGCCTTCAGGGGTAACAAAATATGTAATCATCTGCACACGCGTTAGGCTTGCCGGAATAGTGATCGCCCGCAGAGGCCCGGTCGTACCAGTTTGATTAAATCCGAGGAGATCACCGTTTGAGAACTGAACTTTGTTAGTGCCGCTCAGCGCCGTAGCAACACCGAGCGTCGAGCCTGTGTTGCCGGTCACGAGAAAAAGGTCGTTGATCCGGCAGCCTGTATTGACACCTGAAATCGGGACGATCTCGTCGATCCCGCCGGTCGTTGTGGTCGCGGCATTGATGTTCAGCGATTGCGAAACGGCGCTGTCGCCGGTCCCGACCAGATTGAAAGTCGGATCCTTGAAGAGAATTGTTACCTGGTCTGTCTTTGTATTTGCGACCGTATTGAACGTATTGGTTGTAAGATTGTTGCCGGCGACGATCGGCGGGATCGTGTCGCGGGTCGTATCGGTGTCGACTGGTATACCGAGCAGCGTCGAGATCCGGTTATCGGGCAGCACGACCGTGCTATTGAGCGGATAACCATAGCCTGCGTTATAGGTGTCACGTCCCATGAGATTTAGTGCAACGCGGACATTTTTTGCAAGCTGCGTCTGTTGGTTGACGACCGAACGGCTCATTTGCGCCGCACGGAGCACACCCCATATCGCCGCCGTTACGACCATGAACAGGACCATTGCAACCAAAAGCTCGAGCAACGAAAACCCTTGCTCGGAACTTCGGCTGCCGGACCTGAATCTAAAAGACGATCTTAATCTCTTGCACATTTAGCGTACCTCAAACAATGACGATCAATTGGAAGTTGTTCCGTAATCCGTAAGCACCGTCACCAGAGATTCCTGCCTCTGGAGAGACCCGACGTAGTAGGTGACCGTTACCCTAACCGACCGCATGCGGATGGCGAGCGAGCCGGGCGGGGTACAGATCGATGACGGACGTTCCGGGTCGCAGATGTCGGTTATCGTTATCTGACGCTGCATTTGAGAAACCGTAGTACCTGTATCGTCAGCGGTGCCGATAACCTCGTCCGGGCCCGCATCCGAATTTACATTCTGGTTGCCGCTCAGGAATATACCGTGAGCGACACCGCCGGAATCAACATTTGAGCCGACATTACCGACCGCCGTCCAGCCGAGCCTGGTCGGGTCGGTCTCCTTGACGGACATTATCGACTCCATCGCCGAGGCGGCGACCTGCTTTGCGATCAACTGCTGCTCCTGGCCTTTCGACTGGATCATCGATCCGGAAATCCCGGATAACAGTGCCAATACACCGACCATGAGGATAACGACCGCTATCATCACGTCGATGTACGTAAATCCGGCTTCAGTTTTAAGGTTCACTCTATTGTTATCGCTCATATTTTCTCTATTGGCTCGCGACAAATGCCGATCCGATGTATTTCCAGTATCTAAGTGCTCCACTACCGCCGAATAACGTTATCACCCTGATCTCCGCGTTTGAGCGAGCGGTCGAGCTGCCGTAGGTTGTCGGAGGCCAAACGTAGATATTGACGCTGATCGGAACATCCGAATTATTAACGACCGAGCCGTCGCTTTTGAAACGGGCGAACCAGACGTTATGATTCGTCACCGTCGTAGCACCAACCAAATGCCCGATCGTGTCCGCTGCAAACACAGCGTCAGCGTAGTTCGGCGGGTTGGGTTTAGTCACACCGCTAGGAATGGCATCGACCCGGACGTCTTTGGGTAATTCGAGCGGGATCTTCTTTATCTGTGTGTCCGGAGAGGTTCCGTTTTCGTCGATCAACACCAACGCATTATCGGTTAGATCGATCTCGACACGCATTGTCCGGCGCCTGGTGATCGCCAATTGATTGGCCTCCTGCAGGATATCGATCATCTTTAGCGCTTGGTCCTCGGACTTGTAAGCTTTTTTGAAATTTATCAGGTACGGCACCGACATCGCCGATAGGACAGCGACGATCCCGAGAACGACAAGCAATTCAGTCACCGAAAAACCGGCAGACTCTCTTGAATTAACAAAGGGCTCGTTCCTCATAAATTTTCTCGTTTTGCGCCAACGCCTGAAATCAACAAAAGACGCTTTTAATAAGGGAGTATATACAACTGGAAACCGAAATGTATAAACATTTCCAAACGCATTGTACATTGTTTTACATACCAAGTCAATAATTTCGTTTGCTTTTGTTTTTGTTAATTTTCAGCTAAAATTGCGGCAATATTTGATTTTTTCTTTTCTTGTTTCGGTTAAACCCAACATGGCTGAAAATCGTCCGGTCTCAAAAAAGAAAATGTCTGCGGATTGGCTGTTTCGCGGGGTTTTGACGAAGGTCGGAGACACGTTCGATCGGTTTACCGGCCGACGTTGGATCCCTTCGAGCAGTTTGGCGACGAGCGAGTTGGTCGAAAGGATGAAAAAGCTTCTTGATGCCGAGGCGAAGGAAGTCCAGGGAAAAGGCTTGGTCGTCCCGCATAACATCAGCCTGAAGATGCAGTGGGACAAGTTTTCCGAGGACTCAGACAAAGCAATTGCTGCATTGAAAACCGAATTAATGACGGCGGCGGTCGACCATATTAACGATTCGCTCTACCACACGTACGCTCCATTGGTTTTTGACGTAAAGACGGACTACTTTACTGAAGGCGTAAAGCTAATGGTGAGCTTCGACACGTTTGACGAAGACGTCGAGGGTGTGGAAATGAATGTGACCATTCCGGCGTTAAATCTCGGAAACCTGGCGAGTGCGGCGGACGCGGACACCGTGTCTGCAAATGAGACCTATATCGCCCGTTTCTCGCTCATCGGTATCCCGAAGGAAAAATCGCTTTCTTATCCGCCAATGGGGCGAATTTCGGTCGGACGGACCAGCGAAAACAATCTCGCTTTAGACGATATCAGCGTCTCAAAACGGCATGCATCGCTGGCTGTCGGCGGCGACGGACGCCTGTCGGTCGCGGATACTGGCTCAACGAATGGCACATTTATTAACGGCGAGCGGATCGCCTATGGTAAGTCGATCGGCCTAAATGCGGATGACAAAATTAAGTTTGGGACGGTCGAGGTCACATTTGAACACATTCCCCGGCCGATAGTCGTGAACGCACCCGATGCGGTTGCCGAACCAACGATGGAAGCCGTCGAGATCGGCGGATTTGAGTTTATTCGACGCGAATCGCCCGAAGCACCGGTTGAGGTTGATCGGCCGTCCGAGGTATTGACCGAACATACGCTTAATATCGAACCGCCGGTCACTGATCCCGATAAAACAGTCGGTCAGGTACCGGTACCGGCCGAGGTACTCAGACCGATACCGCCGCCAATGCGCATTTTGGAAAACACAATGCGGGTCGAGTCGACCGAACCGCCCCTTGCGAAGACGTCGCCCTCGTTGGCACCGTTACCGGAACCATCGACACCATTGCCGCAGCCATCGGCCCCATTACCGCAGCCGTCGGAACCGGTTTCGCAACCGGCGACGCCGGTCAACAGCGGACCCGTGGTGAGGCCCGAGAACGAATCGGGAGGTAAGCAATGAGCCATCTTTTATTAATATTCATTGACTGGCAAAAATATCGCCCCGAAAACCTGCTTGGCGGCCAGATCCTGGAAAGGACGCCGGCCGGTTTGAGTTTGATCTATCTCAGCGGCCTCGTGGTGATGGTCGCGATCCTCTTGCTTTCGTTTATCCGACGACGTCGTGCAAAATTTGCATTCGAGCGGGATCTGCCAAAGGAAGTGGTGCGAAAGTTGAGTTCGACGGGCACGAACCGAAGTCTGAGAATATTTCAGTTTGTTTTCATATTCCTGACTTTTTTCGTATACGGATTTCACTATTACTGGGGAGCGATGGCCGAGAAGGACAATCAGCGTTTCCAGGATTTGAGTGCCCGCGACCTTAGATACCGGCGCTCGACCTCATCGCAGCTTCGCGGATGGATGTTGGACCGATCCGGCAAATTGTCGAACGCTCTGGCTTATTATAAGAAAGATAAGGACGGCACGATCGACCGAACATTCGGCCTCGACCGCGAAATGTCGACGCTCCTCGGGACCGAGATCGGTTCGCCGGGGTTGGAACGAACGCTCTATCGACAGGCGGCCGACCCGATGCCCGAAGCATGGGAGGTCGTCACGAAGGTCAAAAAGCCCGAAGAAGAGCAAAAGGACGTCCGCATCACGATCGACCGCGAACTGCAGGTCTATCTCGCCCAGTTACTGGATGTCGAATTAAAAAAGGGCCGAAAAGGGGCGATCGTTGTGCTGAACCCGCAGACCGGCGAGGTTCTCGGAATGTATGCATCTCCGTCTTTTTCGCTTAGTGAGGTCAAAAGCAACGAGGATCTGGTAAAACTCGACCGGAATAAACGCGACGAACCGCTGCTGAACCGCGCAACCCGAGCGTTTTATACACCCGGTTCGACATTCAAGACGTTTACTATGCTCTCGGCCTATCGGGCCGGCAAGGGCGACACAATGTTGCCGAGTTTTGACCAAGGATACTATCCGGTAAAAGGAATGCGGCCGATCGTCGACGCTACGCAGCATTACGATCCGGCCAGTAAGTCTGTCTCGGGCGGATGCGATGGCGGATGCGAGGAAAAGGATATCCGCAAGGCATACACCGTCTCCAGTAACCAGTATTTTGCTCAGCTCGCGGTGATGCTCGGCCGTGACCGATTAAAGGAAACCGCGGCGTTGGTGGGAATTGCTGCGGTCGATACGCCTGCCGAGACCGGCACCCAGGGCTATTACGGGGATATTTGGAACGCAAGCAATAAACGCATCGCCGCATCGATCGCACCGGCCCGGCCGACCATAGTCACCGGCAAAGGGATAAACCTTTTCGATCTCGGGACCGAAGGCTACGGGCAGGGTTACGCGTCACAGATGACGCCGTTTCAGATGGCATTGATCGCCTCGATCCCCGCAAATATGAGCGGCAACTTAATGAAGCCGAAGATCGAGGCTGACATACCATCGCAAGTTTTCAACCCGATCATCTCGGCACAGCAGGCTGCATACATACGTGAAACAATGTCGGGCGTAACCGAGGAACCGGGTGGCACAGCCCGGGCCCTGTTTGCCAGCCGGATGGACAAAGATGTCCGCGTCGGCGGCAAGACCGGTACCGCGGAAAAGATCGTCCCGGTTTATAACGCGGACGGCACGCGAAAAACCGTAAAGGCCCGACGAAAGGTAAATGGGGAGTGGGTCGAATATCAGAAGGGTGTGACGCAGAAACGCACCGATAGTTGGTTCATCTGCATCGCTCCATTGGGCCCTGAGGGTAACCCTGAGGCTCCGCAGTTATCCATCGCGGTCGTCGTCGAGGGCGGCGGTTTCGGGGCGACCACAGCAGCTCCGATAGCTATCGCGGTCATCAAGAAAGCCAGACAGTTGGGGCTTTTGGGTGAAAAATACACCCCCAAGACGGCTCCGCCGAGTGCGAAACCCGCAAAAAAGAAGCCGAGGTAACGAGGATCGCAGACAAAGATAGACAAATATGAAGAGCCGGGCATCATCGCACATGATCATTTTGCTGTTGATTTTTATACTCACAGCGATCTCGCATTATGCGATCTCATACAGTGCATTGATACGCGGCTACGAAACGTCAGGACTGATCGCGGCTAGAAATCTCGGGCTTTTACTGATCCTTGCTCTATTGCCGATCTTTCTTTCCGGCATTGCCCGATTTCAGGGTAACTGGACGATCTATACATCGGCCGTACTTTTGTTTTCGATCGGCTTGACGGTCCAATACCGACTATTCAGCGACGACGAATACATCTCGAAAGAGCACAAAATGGAGGCTCGTCAGCAAAAGATCGTCACTCAGCAACTCCATTACATTCAGGAAAATTACTCGGCTGAAAAGAAACAGATGATGGGCCTGCCCGCGACCCCGCCGTCTCCGGTGGACCTATCGAATGAAAAGCCCCGAACTAAGGATGTCGGGCTGTTTGAAGTCATCAAATCCGAATTTACCTATATTCCGCTCTTCGCTATTTTCTGTTTTCTGGCGGCGATTTTTTTGATGGGACGCGAAAGCATTTTGCAGTTGATGCAGAAAAACGGCTTTCTGCTGGTTTTACTGACGCTCGGCCCGCTGATGTTGGCCGCGGTCACATCGCACCAAGGCAAATCGATCGGAAATATGACGCCATGGGAACCGTCAAAAATTCCGTTCCTGATCGGTTTTGCGGCGGTACTCGCCGGTTTGTATAAGAATCTCTCACGGACGTATTGGGGCATTCCGCGGGCAAAAGACCTCTTGCCGATGATATTTATGGCGTTAATGCCGTTCATCCCATTTTTTGTTCTAAAAGATTTTGGACAGATGATGGTTTTTAGCGGTGTATATGTGACGCTCTATCTGATCGCCGTCCGTCGCATCCCGCAACGGCTTGTATTTGTCGGGTCGGTAGTTTTTGTGATGACCCTGCTGATCCTAGCCGCAATGCCGGCAAGCGTGCATGTAAAAGTGCCGCTACTTACAACGCTCGCGAAGCCAATCCAGAAGATACTTCCCCGCCGCATACCCCAGCGGTTTCACCTTTGGTTCGATGCTCTGACGCCTCCGCCGCCCGATACACCGTGGTGGAACGGCGATCTCGTTGATTTTTACTATAAACAGTACAAGATCGATCTGATCGAAAGAAAGCCCGAAACCAAGCCGCTATACGACGAGTGGGCCAAGATTCAGGCCGATATGGCAAAACTGCCGAAAGGCGATGCCCAACGGACGCCCCTCCAAAAACGAGCAACGGAAATACAGGCGGAGATCAAGAAGATCGCCACGCAGGACATAGCCGAGATGTGGGCACTGACGAAGGACAACTCGTCTCCGCTAGCCGAGGACCTGCCCGAGGGCCAACCTATTGACGAAGACGTTCTCGGGGACAAACAGTTAGAAGCGAAAGATCTCAAAGAGGTCCAGGACCGAATGCGGAGCCTGAACGAGGAAGCATGGTTTGGCGATGACGCACTCCAGGCGTCGCGCGCAACGTTTGGCGTATCGTCGGGCGGAAAGACCGGCCGCGGCCTCGGTTTGGGCTATGTCGAACTGATCCCGGTAGCGGACTCAGATTACGTCTATGCAGCGATCAGCGAGGAGATGGGACTATGGGGCGGGTTGATGGTCATACTAGCGTTACTCGTCCTCGTAAACGCCGGCGTAAGGACCGCCCTTGACGCTCGCAGCATGTTTACCAAACTTTGTGCGGCCGGATTGACCTCATTTATCGGCTTTCAGGCGTTGGTAAACATCGGCGGCATCACGCGGGCGTTGCCCATGACGGGCATCACTTTGCCGTTCGTCAGTCACGGCGGCTTTAGCCTCATTACGAGCTTTTTCATGCTAGGGATGCTGATGGCCATCTCACACCGAAACGCCATCGACGTTCGCAGGGATTCAGTTAATGTGATACCTTGAAAGAGCCGCGTTAACGAATTGCAAACATAACTAGTTAGTCAAATAGGCAACATTTGGAGACCCAAAAATGATACAGAGCTTCCGCATAACATCAGCGTCCGTAAGTGATCGTGGTTTGAATGAGAAACGTCCGCACAACGAGGACGCCTTTTTGGAGATACCGCAAAGCGGCATCTTTGCCGTCGCCGATGGGGTCGGTGGGGCTCAAGCCGGTGAGGTCGCATCCCAAATGGCCGTCGAAGTCCTGGGCGAGGCTTTTGTAAACGTGGACGACCGTTCGGATGCGGAAGATGTGATGCGAACGGCTCTGATGCGGGCTAACTCGGCGATCAATCAAATGTCGCATGAGCTACCGCAATTAGCCCAAATGGCAACGACGGTTGTGGCTCTCCATATTGCGGGAAACATCGCGACGATCGGGCACGCCGGCGACTCAAGGTTATATCGACTCGACGCCGAAGGCACTCTCCATCGTGAAACAGCCGACCATTCGATGGTTGCAGACGAGGTTCGAGCCGGACGGATGACCGAGGAACAGGCGGAAAATCACCCCGGAAAGAACATCATCAGCCGAGCTCTCGGGGCAGAGCCGTCAATCGAGATCGAACTAAAGACCATAATGTTCGGGGAGAATACGACGTTCCTGATCTGCTCCGACGGTGTCACACGTCACGTGCCGGACACCGAACTTGCCGAATTACTTCGTTCCGGTGCAGAACCCCGGGAAATTTGCGAGCGGATCAAGGAATTGTGTTTTGCCCGTGGAGCCCAGGACAATCTGACGGCTGTGATAGTGCGACTCGGTGCCGCCGAGCAGTCACACCAAATTGAGGTTTCGCAAGGTCACGACGAGGTCACCGTCGCAACCGCCCGGCCCGCCGCTAGCGCCATTTCATCAGACGAAAATGACGATGACGACCTGCTCGAAATTGAGACCGGCCGATTGACACCACTTGCGTACGTCAATGACGAACCCGACGTGTTCGCGATTCCCGGTCCGCCGGTCGCGAGATCCAATTTTGATCCGGAGCCAGCCACTATCCTTCAGGAAACTTCGCCGCAGGCCGCAAGCGAAGCGGTAGAGGAATCGGTAAGGGAGGAGTGGCCGCCAACAGCATCCGTTCTCGATACTCGCGATGTAATTGGTCCAACCGACGATGAACCGGTGGCGACAGATACCCCGCAGGCCTCAGAGGAGGTCAAGGATGAATACGAAACCGCCGCTGCCATTCCGCTCGAAGAGCATCGGAGCGAACTCCCGGCACCGATAGCATCGGCCGAAACAGTATCGGCAAGCGAACCGGATTTTGTGATACTTGGAAACAACGGCGACGAAGGTATCGATGAAAAGCCGCGATCCGGGTTCGCCGGTAAAATGTTCAGGTCGGTATTGCTGCTGTTGCTGGGTTCGATCTTTGGCCTAGCCGGGTATCACTATTTCCTGATGGACCGATCTGCTCCGGCGGCCGTTCAACTGCCCGAAATGAAGAGCAACAATCAGCCCCAGACATCTTTCGAAGAAAACAGGCGAAGCCTCGACAAAAATCCGGAAGCGGCTTTAGCGTTGTTTGAAAAGGAACCCAAGGACGGCGAAAATCGGTTTCTGGTGGGGCGTGCCTACTTACTGCTCGGCAAGTTTCCTGAGGCCAGAAAGGCGTTTGTCGAATCGCGCGAACGGATCGCGGCCGGCGAAGTAGACCCGAGCAATGCGAAAACTATTTTGACCGAGATCGCGATCGCGATGACGGTGACCAACGATCCGCAGGTACAGGGCAATTTGAAAAAGGAACTCGAAGATCCAAAGGCTCAAACGGGTCCGGCTCCCAGCGGCAACAGTAACGCGAAAGCCCCGGCCAACGCGGCAGCCAATGGCAACGCAAAGTCGAATCGCTAGCCAACGTCGTTTTGCCGTTTCGCTTCGAAAAGTACGACCCCGGCGGCGACGGCGAGGTTGAGGCTCTCCACGCCATGTTCCATAGGGATTCGAACCTGCTGCTCGATCCTGGTAAGTTCCCTGTCGCCGAGACCGTGGGCCTCTGAACCGAATATCAATAAACGCGGCGATCTCCAATCGACGGCTGTGTAGTCACGACTCGCATCTGACGTGGTTGCGGTCGAATGCATCCCCCGGCCCTCAGCCCACGTCAGGATGGACTCGAGCGAAGCGTCCGTCCACACCGGCACGCGAAATGCCGCGCCCATCGATGCTCTGATGGCCTTGGGCGAAAAAACATCCGCCGAGTTTTTTGTCACAATCACGCCGGCGACACCGGCAGCTTCGGCAGTTCGCATTACGGCACCGAGATTAGACGGGTTGTTGACCTCAAAAAGTACAAGAACGATCGGTAGCGAATCCGTTTCGGCAAGTTTCTTCTCAATGACGCCTGCCGACCCGACCGGCCTTTCCGCGATCAAGATCATCCCCTGAGTATGCTCAGTGTCGGTGATAGAATTGAAAATTCGGTCGGGTAATTCAAATGTAAATCTTGCAGACGCGTAAGCCTCGGCGATCAATTCGGCGTTTTGGCTGGAGGCGACAAATCGCTCTGACACAAAACACTCCCAGATCTCGATCCCTGACCGCAACGCTTCAACTGAGAGTCGTTTGCCCTCGACAAACATCTTACCTGTGCCGTGCCCCTCGCGAATCCGCCTGGCCCCGATCAGACGCTGGTTGTCACGACTGGTTATCTTTTGAAGTTCATCCATAAGGCACTTTATATTTAACATTTTTTTGAACTTTATTGAATGTTGGGGTGATCAAAATATCTGGGACAAATTTAGACAGTCGGGGTAAATTTGCGAAGTTCGCAAGATCACTCTGATGTCTTTAATAGGGGACGTTTCGCTTGCGGGCTATTCACCGCCACACAATCATAACGAACGCGATGGCTTGACTGAGGTACAAGGCCGTGCTCGATCGGACATGGCAAATATCCACTCGGCAATCCGCCGGCTCGATGTGTTCGTCAAGGATCCGCGACAGCACTTTTCGTAGCAGGTGGAAATCGAACTGTCCAACATCGACCGTTTTGAAAACTGTCAGGTTACGGATAAACTTATCTTGTATGCAACCTGAAACTAAAATGAAGAATAAGATCGATTTGCTCAAGGAACGTTCAATCGCCGCCGAAGAAGGCGGCGGAAAGAAAAGGGTCGAAAAACAAAAGGCGGCCGGCAAAATGACTGCCCGCGAACGCATCGAATTCTTTCTTGACGAGGGCAGTTTTGAGGAATTCGACAAATTTGTCGTTCATCGATCTCACGATTTCGGACTCGAAGATCAGAAATTCCCCGGCGACGGCGTGGTCACCGGACACGGTTTGGTCGACGGCCGCGAGGTGTTTATCTTTGCCCAGGATTTTACGGTTTTCGGCGGTTCTCTTTCCGAGACGTATGCAGAAAAAATTTGCAAGATCATGGATCTCGCAATGAAGACCGGAAATCCGGTTGTCGGGCTCAACGACTCGGGCGGGGCACGAATTCAGGAGGGCGTCGTGAGCCTCGGGGGCTATGCGGACATCTTTCTGCGTAACACGCTCGCGAGCGGCGTGGTACCGCAGATAAGCTGCATAATGGGCCCGTGTGCAGGTGGTGCGGTGTATTCGCCGGCGATCACCGACTTTAACGTGATGGTCAAAGACACGTCGTATATGTTCATCACCGGTCCGGACGTCATCAAGACAGTCACCCACGAAGACGTCACAAAGGACGAACTTGGCGGTGCGATGACGCATAATGTCAAATCAGGCGTCGCTCATTTCGCAGCCGACAGTGACGAACACGCTCTGCGGATAACGCGCGAATTGCTATCGTTCATGCCGTCAAACAATATGGACGATCCGCCTTTCGTCCCGACGTCGGACCCGTCGGACCGGGCGGATGAGAAACTAAATTCGATCGTGCCCGAATCTTCAAACCAGCCGTACGACATCCGGGAAATCATTAATAATGTCGTCGACGAAAACTACTTTTTCGAGGTCCAGGGCCTCCACGCCCCAAATATCGTCGTGGGATTTGCCCGTCTTGGAGGCCAATCTGTCGGCATCGTTGCAAATCAACCGGCGTTCCTCGCAGGCGTCCTCGATATCGATGCTTCGGTCAAGGGCGCCCGTTTTGTACGTTTTTGCGACTGCTTCAATATTCCGCTCATTACTTTCGAAGACGTACCGGGATTTCTGCCAGGCGTCAATCAGGAGCACTTCGGCATTATTCGGCACGGTGCCAAACTTCTCTACGCGTTCGCCGAGGCGACAGTTCCGAAGATCACGGTGATCACGCGCAAAGCGTATGGCGGTGCCTACTGCGTCATGGCGTCGAAACATATTCGTACCGATATAAATTTCGCGTATCCGACCGCGGAGATCGCGGTAATGGGTGCGGAGGGAGCGGTTGGCGTGCTACTGAAAAGCGAGATCGCCGCGAATGGCGAAGAGTTTCGAAAAGCAAAGATCGCTGAGTTTGAGGAGAAATTTGCGAGCCCGTATGTGGCCGCCGAACGTGGCTTTGTCGATGAGGTGATCGAACCGCGGTTTACCCGGCCAAAACTGATACGTGCTTTGTCGATGCTCAAAAACAAGCGGGACACAAAC
>JAYVUD010000114.1:0-26112 GCA_043788335.1 Chloracidobacterium sp.
TCCAATACCGCCGCGTTTTGATCTCGCCGTTTTCGACGGTCATTATATGGGCCGCGGGCAGTTTTGAGATGCCCTTGTAGATCGAATTCGGTGCCGGCACGTAGTCGTACGAGAGATATTGCCGAAGCGCGTCGAGGTTGAGTTCCGGCTTGACCGACGGGTGGGCGAGCAGCGTTTTCGGCTCAGAACCATAGATCAGCTTGCCGTCGAAAACGCCGTAATACAGCGGCTTTTCGCCAAACCGATCGCGAGCGATGATCAGCCTTTTCTTGCGCGTATCCCAGAGCGAAAACGCGTACATCCCATTGAGATGATCGACCAGGTCCTCGCCGTATTCCTGATAAAGATGCGGTAAGATCTCGGTGTCCGATCTGGTGACGAATGTGTGGCCGCGTCGTTCGAGTTCCGCCCGAACCTCGCGGTAGTTATATAGTTCGCCGTTCATCATCACGACGACCGATTTGTCCTCGCTGAAAACCGGCTGGTCGCCCGTGTGCAGATCGATGATCGACAGCCGCCGCATTCCCAGAGCGACGTCATCGTCCATCCAGATCCCTTCGGAATTAGGCCCGCGATGCACTATCCGCTCACACATCCGGTGCAGGACGGCTTCGCTATGGTCAGGCGAGGGCTTAGTGTTTTCGAGGTTTATCCAACCTGTAATTCCGCACATAGATAATTAACCACAGATAAACATAGATGGACACAGGCAAGAACACCAAAGATATCTGTGTTTATCTGCGTTGATCGGTGGTTCCATTCTTAAACCCGATCTTTTCCCACACGGCTTAGTTCACCGGTATAGTCCGATCACATCTCATTTACTCGGTGTATATATTTTTTACGCTGCTTCGGCAAGGATCTGCTGGACCTCGGGTGCGAACGCGACGGGAAGAAAATCTTCGGTGTCGCAACTCGTCATCTCGCCGTTTTCGTCGCGAACCCAGACGCCGGAATCGACGAACCTGACTGAATACAATTTGCGAGGAATCAGAAGTTTATGGTCGTCCGAGTCGATGCAGATCGCCCACGTCTCCTGCATCGCCTGCGGCCTGTCGACGACCTCAAACAGGAATTCTCGGGACGGTTTCATCTCGCCGCGCATTATTTTTCCGGCATCGATAATGCTCGATCTTAGTTGTTCAAATCGCTCCGTATTCATTTCTTCATCCAGTCCTCAACGAGCTTTTTGAGTTCGCGCAGTCGGGGCAATGTTATATCCGACTTTTCGTCCTTAGAATATACGTCGAGCATAATTATCTGCCCACGTGACATCGCAAAATAGTATATCACCCGTGCTCCGCCCCGCGTACCTTTTCCCTTAGCGGCAAATCGGAATTTGCGAATGCCGCCGCCACCCGGAATCACATCTCCGATGTCGGGTAACTGAATCAGCCTCCATTGCATCCGCGCGTATTCGTCATCGGACAGTAGCTTGGTAACCTGCCGGGTAAACCACGGAGTCTCGATGAAATTGAGCAGAGGACTGTCCATCGGAGTCGTTCGTCTCACTAGCTGTTGCGAGCCTCGAAACTATCTTTTTCGAGGTCTATCCAATCGGCGATACCGTAAATAGAAATTTAACCATAGATAAACACAGATGGACACAGATAAGAACCGGACGAAAATCGGTGTTTATCCGCGTTCATCTGTGGTTCCGTTCTTAAACCCGATCTTTTCTCGCACCGCGTAGATCGCCTTGTCCTGCGACTCGTGGTAGGTGCGGACGAGGAGTTCGGCCAACAATCCCATCAGGAAAAATTGGACCGAGATCGCCAGCATTACGACCGTAATTATCGGCAGCGGCGTCAGGATGAATGACGTCGCGTAAAACAATTTCAGAACCACGGCCCAGACGCCGGCGATCATCGAGATGGCAAAGGCGATCATACCGAAACCGCCGAACACGTATAGCGGTTTGGTGTGGTACTCTGCCATAAACTTTATCGTGATGAGGTCGAAAACGACCTTGATGGTCCGCGAAATGCCGTATTTTGATTTGCCCATCGTCCGGGCGTGGTGGTCGACTGGTATCTCGGTGACACGAGCACCGGCCCAGCTTGCGTAGATCGGGATAAAGCGGTGCATCTCGCCGTAGAGACGCACGTCCTGGATGACCTCGCGGCGATATGCTTTGAGCGAGCATCCATAATCATGCAGCGGAACACCGCCGATCCACGAGATGATCTTGTTGGCGATCTGCGACGGGATCTTGCGTGAAATGAGCTTGTCCTGGCGATTCTTACGCCAGCCTGAGACGACATCGTAGCCCTCGTCGAGTTTGTCGAGCAGGCGTTTGATATCGGCGGGGTCGTTCTGCAGGTCGGCGTCCATCGGGATGAGGATGTCGCCCTTGGCGGCGTCGATGCCGGCGGACATCGCGGCTGTCTGGCCGTAATTTCGACGCAGAGAGATGACCCGCACGCGGTCGTCCGAGGCGGCGATCTCACGCAGTATCGCGAGGCTCCGGTCCGTGGATCCGTCATCGACGTAGATCACCTCAGCCGTCTTTCCCAAAGCGTCGAGAGCGGCACGGATCTTTTCGTGCATCGGACGCAGGTTGTCTTCCTCATCGAGGACGGGCAGAAACAGCGAGAGTTCGGGGTGATCGCTCGGGGTGGACGTTGTCTTTTTTGTTGCTTGCATTCCAATCTCAACGGCAAATTTAATAATTTACACCTTTCGAGACAAAAGTGCAGTTGGCGAAGCTAGGTCGGGAGCCAAACAACCGTCGATTGGCGGCATAATCGCTCAGCCGTTTAGTTTTGCGATCGTCCCGGCGATCTTTTTGGCGTCGGCGACGGAACGCAAATATTCGGGCGGGCGAAGCGTTCCGCCCATAAACACACGGTCATTGCGATACCGCATCGGGCTGTCGACCTCGCCAAAGCCCGTAATGTGGACCTCCGTCACACCGGTGGCCGCGACGACCCTGGCGATGTTTCGCTCATTGAGATTTCCGCACGCCATTATCGAAATTCGCCCCGCGGCGACGGTGACCAATTCGGCGATTAGCTCGAGACCCTCGACTGCGGTCGCCTCCTGGCCGGATGTCAGTATCCGCTCGATCTCGATGCCCGCGAGCTCGTGCAATGCGAGAAAAGGATCGCGGCAGACGTCGAATGCACGGTGAAACGTGACCGCCATCGGCCGGGCAAGCGCGGTCAACTCGGCGGTCCTGACGATATCGACGCTGCCGTCGCGGTCGAGAATGCCGAAAACGAGGCCGTCAACGCCAAATTGTTTGGCCGCGGCGACATCACGTTTCATGACTTCAAATTCGGTGTCAGAATATAGAAAATCGCCGCCGCGAGGGCGAATGATGACGTGGAGGCCGATCGACAGTAGCTTGCGTGCCGTCTCGATCGCACCCGCACTCGGCGTCGTGCCGCCCTCCATCAGGTTGTCGCATAGCTCGACTCGATCGGCCCCGCCCGCCTCGGCCGCGACCGCCGACTCGACCGAGTCGACACAGATCTCTACTTTGACGGTTTCGCTCATTCCGGTTTCCGTGCGACAACGACGATCGACACGCCGAAAGGGAAGTTAAAATTCTTTAGCCAAAATCTCTCGGACGCGAATAGCTTGCCGAAAATACCGTTCAAGGCCGAGACGTTGATGTTGTTTTCGGACTCGGGTTTGATACCGGTTATTTTCATAAAAATGCGGCCAGCGAGTATCGGGGCAAAGAACGTCCAGTTGGCATAGGTCGCCCGCTCGATGGTGTAGCCCGCTGCCTTGAGGCGTTCGACGATCTGCTGCTTATTATAGCGAATGCGGTGGTTTGAGATGTCGTCCTGCACGCCCCACAGCCACATAAATGCCGGGACAAAAATGAGCGAATAGCCGCCGCTGCGGGTGACGCGAAACATCTCCTTGAGGCCGACAATGTCGTCGTCGAGATGCTCGACCACGTCGAGAGCGGTCGTCAGATCGAACGAATCGTCGCCGTACGGTAGAGTCTCAGCGAGGCCCTTTTGAACTTTCAAGCCCTTTTTACGGCAAAATTCCAACGCATCGTCCGAAACATCGACACCCTCGGCATCGCCGTATGCCGATAGCATCTCGATATTTGCTCCCGTGCCGCAGCCGACGTCGAGAATGCAGAGTGAGTTTTGAGTTCCAGCTTCAGCTGGCGAAACATCAGACGATGTCGCACGCGGGTGGAACTCCAAACGTTCGACAATGCCCTTCAAAAAGCTATCGAGTATCGCGCGGCGGCCGACATACCACCAGTGCGAGCCCTCGACCTCGTCCATGATGGCGTATGTATGCTGCTGCATCTCCTGCGGCAAGGCTGCTGTCATAATTGCGGATCGAATCTAATTGATGCCGAGCATCCTCGAAATGCTAAATCCCTCACTCTTGGGCCGGATGCCGAGCATTTCGCTCATCATCACGCCTTGATCGTTTTCATTGACGTTATACGAGCCCTGCAAACGCGACAGGATGCCGCCCATATCGACGAACGGTTTGCCGTCGGGGCCGACGTCGACGAGGCTCAACTGTTTTCCCTCGTCGATATAGTCCGGCTCGCCGATGAGGACGAGATACTCGGCCGATTTGATGGCGGCGCGATATTCGAGCTCGTACAGCGACATGTCGAGGACGGCAAGCGGGTCCACATTGGCGTTGGCATAGCTCGAGATAATCCTCGCAAAATCACACGCGTGCAGACCCTCGTGAACAATAGTGCCCTGGCAGCCACGCTGGCCGGCAACGTCAAACGTCCAATCAGCAAGCTTTATGTAAACCTCGCCGAGTGCATCGTGAACGCTCATTTCCTCGCGGTCGATCCGTTTGTTGGTGTTCCGCGAATTGTTCAATCCGGTGACGCCAGAACAATTGATCTCTTTGAGCGGGACGAAATCGATGGAGATGTCGCTCGCGTATAGGGTGCGGGCGGTTTCCTTGTGTCCGTCGTTCCCTTTGTCAAGGATCGTTTCGATGGCCTCGTCGATCGCGGCCCAATATTTTGGCGTTACGCCAT
This sequence comes from Chloracidobacterium sp., assembly GCA_043788335.1. Classification (GTDB taxonomy): domain Bacteria; phylum Acidobacteriota; class Blastocatellia; order Pyrinomonadales; family Pyrinomonadaceae; genus OLB17. The sequence goes on from JAYVUD010000114.1 coordinate 4,991, forward strand.
TGCCAAATCTCATCGTGTTTTCCTTGGTTCACCACCGCCGAAACGCGGAGTCGCAGAGATAGAGAGAAATTTATGCGGAAATACAGAATAAACTAAAGGACCGCCTCTACTGCTCACATTTCAGACTCTTTTCTCACCTCAGTGCCTCCGCGTCTCCGCGGTTCAAACTACTTTCCCAAACCCACACCAACTGTTCTCATTATGCCACGTTATTTCCGTTTCTTCGGCTCGAATGTCGGTCCACCAGCCGGCGAAATCGTCTTTCGAAATGTAAAACGCCGTCGGGGCGACCAGATGGTCAAAGACGATGTTGTGCTGCTCGCGCCAGCCAAAACTACCGAGGTGATTGAGATACTCGTTATAAAATAGCTTATTCGCGATCGGTTTGGCGACCGCATTGAGCGGCCGATAAACGAGCTTGGTGCCGAGAAACACGCCGAGCGTCGGCAGCTTGGACAAATGGTAAAGCAAGGGCTGGCTGATCTGCGACGTAAAGCCGGTGCGGACCGGATCGATGTAGTTGGTGATCCACTCGTTATTTTCGGCACCGTAGATCCAGGCCGAGATATTGCCGCCTTTTTTTACCTTACCGGCGAGCGAGATAAATGCTCGTTTCGGGTCGGGTGTGTGGTGCAGGACGCCGACGCTAAACGCGTAGTCAAAGGCCTTTTTTAGCGGAAGTTTGAAGATATCGCACTGCACGACGTGCGCGTTCGGCAGATCGCGGGTCAGGGCGAATGCGGATTCGACCCCGTCGCCGAGGTCGATGCCGACAACCTCAGCCGCTCCCCACTCAGCGGCGAGTTTGGTATGGCGACCCTTGCCGCAGCCGCCTTCGAGCACGACCTTGTCTTTGAAAAACTCTTTCTTTACCGGCTGCAGCCAGCCGAGAAACTGGTCGTTGTACTTCGGATCTTCCTGCGTGAAATTAGTCCACTGCCAGCCGAAATTTTCAGCCGTCGCGGCCTTATCCTCTTCGATCTTGGTGAGATCGACAAAACGCGGAACGCCGCGTACGACCTTGTATTCGCGGTCGCATTTTTTGCAGTTCAGCACGGCCTCGATGATCTCTTTGCCGTCATATTTTGTCGCAACCGCCAGCAAAATATCACCGCCGCAGGTCGGACACGCCAGTAGGTCTAGTAGCTTTTCTTTCATTCAGATAATCAACCGCGAAAGCCGCGAAAATGACGAAAATCGGAGTCATGTTTTAGGGTTTTTCGCGTGTTTCGCGGTTAACCCATCATCGTTCTAAACTCCTCGTACTCGGCAAACGGAAACGGCTGATGCCAATTAAATTCAAATTCGTCGGTTTCGCGGTCGGCGTATAGATGGTCGAACGTCGCGGCAAATGCGGCACATACGTCAGCAACTTTACCTTGATGCGAAAACACGAGTTCGCGTTCCGCGGAATCGCGCGTCTCCGTTGGGTATTGATATATCTCCAGCATCACGTCGTCGACGTCGCGGACAAACCGGAGATCAAACTCCTCGGGGTCGCGGTTCCATTTGAGCAGGTACTCGTTTTCGGTTGATCTGCCGTCTGCGAGTTCGGTCAGGATCCGCATCAATTCCGGCAACGCCGACGCATGGGGAGCGTGAGCCGTCGTGGTGTGAAATTCGGTTATGCCGTCGGCAAACCCGATCGACATCCATCCGCACTGCGGGCTGTTAAAGCTGACTTCAAGTTTTCCCGACATAAGGTAATTATGGTAACTTGTAGCTGGAATTTGTACAAATTAGGTAGCATTTATCGAATTCGGGAGAATATATGATTCGCACGACTATTCTATTAGTAATATGTGGGCTTTCGCTCACCGTGACCGCCCTCGCACAGAAAAAGCCTGTTCCTAAATCAGCCCCCGAGATTCGTAGAGAACTAATTACTGGCCAAACTGATAGAGTGGCCGAGACGAAGGATTTTGCTTTTGTTATTGCCGTTGATAAATACGGCAATTCGACATTGAAAATCCAAAGCAATGAGCCGGCGGATTTGATCACTCCTGGACAGCTAGATGATTTCTTCGATGGGTTTCGTGTTTTACAGAATTCACCAAAACGGCCTGCATCATCCAAATACCTCGACCCAATAGTCGTCGTCAAACCGGATGCCGATGTAGAACTGCGGACGATAATAACGGTGATATCGGCGGCGCGCGTTTCATCTAAATCACGCCTAAAGATTTACGACGGGGATAACACATATCTTGTGGTTCCCGGAAAGCCTGCTAGCTCAAATCTGATAAAGCCGAACCCTCTAACTTTGGTCGTTAGGCTTGACGACCTGGGAAACTTGACTCTAAACAATGAAAAATTTGGAGGACGCTCCGACATGGCACCACTCACGAAGAGGTTGGCAGAAGTATTCAGGGCTCGGGAAGACAACGGCGTATTTCGAGAAGGGACGAATGAGGTCGAAAAGGCCGTTTTTATTAGAGTGCCGCTGTCCGCGAAATATCGAGACCTACTTAACATCGCCAAGGCATTGAAAAATACCGGAGCCAACCCACTGGGTTTGTTGATAGATGACCTTGTTGTAACCGATCCTCCGCGACGAGATCTCGTGCCGATCAAATGAGGCAGTACCACAACCTGCTCAGACATATTCTGGAAACCGGCACACGGCACGAGGACCGCACCGGCACGGGCACGATCTCAGCTTTTGGCTATCAGACGCGTTACGATCTGCGCGAGGGGTTTCCGATCGTGACTACGAAACGTGTGCCGTTTCGATGGGTCGCTGAGGAATTATTTTGGTTTCTGTCGGGTTCGACGGATGAGAGGGAGCTGAATGCACGCGGCGTCGATATTTGGGCCGAGTGGGCGACCGCGGAGCAAACCGCGAGATTTGGCCGGCAGACAGGCGATCTCGGGCCGGTTTACGGGTACCTGTGGCGTTCGTTCGGCGGCGAATATCCGGCGGTCAACGGCGTCGATCAGATAGCTCGATTGGTGCGTGAGATCGAGACAAATCCCAATTCGCGTCGGCTGCTGGTCAGCGGTTGGGACCCGCGTGTCTGCGACGATGTCGCTCTACCGCCGTGCCACACGCTGTTTCAGTTTAAGGTCGAGAGCGGCCGCATTCTACATTGCCAGCTATACCAACGTTCGGCCGACGCATTTCTCGGCGTGCCGTTCAATATCAGCAGCTATGCGTTGCTGACGCACCTCGTCGCCAAGGTCTGCGGGCTCGAACCGGGCGATTTTGTCCACACCTTTGGCGATCTGCACATCTACTCGAACCACCGCGAACAGGTCGACGAACTGCTTTCACGCGAGCCTTTGGAATTGCCTAAATTAGAGTTTGTCGATGCCGATGGCCTGATCGGTTTGGAGGGACTGCTCAAATTCAAATTCGAGAATCTGAAATTACAAAATTACCAGTCACACGGCAAGATCGCAGCTCCGGTCGCGGTTTGATCACTTCTTGACGACCGAGTACTCGATTCTCCGGTTTCTGAACATGTTCTCGTCGCTGTCGTTCGGCTTTAGCGGTTTGGCGGCGCCATAGCCACGAGTGACGAGCATCCCGTCTGCGACGCCGTATCTGACCAGAGCCGCCTTAACGGCGTTCGCACGGGCTTCAGACAGCGTCTGATTGGCCGCCGGTTGGCCGCGGTTATCGGTATGGCCGCCGACCTCGAGCACAACGCTCGGCGGCAGGCGTTTTATAAAGCCGGCACCCTTTTGGATCGCCGCGAGCCGCACCGGCGGAATATCCCATTTGCCGCTGTCGAAATTGATAATGAGGATATTGAGAGCCTTGACGAGATCCTCGACCGTGAAATTGTCCTTGGCATTGCCGCTGCCGTCCTTGGTACTCATCGCGTCGAGGCCATCGAGTGCAGAGTTGTAACAGCGTTCGGCCTTATCGTCCTCGCCAAAGCGGATATTGCCGCAATCGTCGGTAGATTTTGCACTAATGGCGGTGCAGCGGGCAATGATCGTCTCGGGGTTGACCCCGTCGCCGCCGGTCACCCGACGGGTTTCGCACGTAAACGTCGGGTGCACGATGCTGACCTCGCGTTCGCCGGCCTTGAGATTTTTAAGTCGGTACGATCCGTCGGCGTCAGTCACGGCGAGCGGCGAACCGTCGATCTGGACGGTGCTACCCGGAGGGGCACCCTTGACCGTAACCTCAAACGACGTGTCTCGAAGTATGAAGAAATACACGACCGCCAGCACGACGATCGCAAAAAAGAACATCGTCATCAGCCCGGCACTGACCCAGAACCAGCCGGGCAGTCCGCCACTATCTTTTTCTTCCTGAGCGGCGGCAGCGGCTTGTTCGACCGGTGTCGGCGGCAGATTTTGGTACTTTGCCTGTTCGGCCTCGGGCAGGCGGAAATACGGCGTCGTTTTGTCATAGCCCGGTTCGCCCGAACCAAAATCCCCGGGCCGCGTGCCGAAATCGGCGACGTTGGTATTTTCCTCGGGCATTCCCCACTCGGGCGTTCCGGGCGGCTTCGAGCCCGGGTAAAATGTACGATCAAAATCCTGACGCTCGGTGTCGATCGGCTTGAGATTGGTTACTGTCTTGCCCCACTCGTCGGCGGCGGGCTGTTTGGGATAACTGTAATTTGTCTTGTCCCAGTCCGACGACGGTGACTCGTTTTCAGGCAAGCGGATATTGGGCGTCGTCTTTGAAAAGTCGTCCGGCGGCGGGGGGGGCGGATATTTGTTGTCGTTGCTCACGAAAAATTCAGTTACAAACTATAGCCAAGATTATCAGAGTATTACGATAGTAACACAAGCAGAAAATTTTGCGCTCGAAGATTTCGCCTTCGTTATTTGACGTTGGGCGGTTGGCCCGCCTTGGTGCGAATGTTGACACCCTCGCTGATAAGCAGTAGTTTGCGGGCGTCAAATGATGAAGTGTTGACCGGCACGTACGAGAGTAGGTAACGGTTGCGGCGAAGCTCGTCGCAGATCGATTTTGCAGCTTCCTGGGCGTTTTCGAAGTTGAACAGGCGGCCGCCGGTATTTTCGGTCAACTGCTGCAGCACGACCGGAGCCTTGGGCTGATCGCGGCGGTATGCTCCGCCCGTGCGGTCCGGTATCTGCAGGGCATAGACGGTAATGTTATCGAACTGGAGCTCGGCCATTATCTTTTCGTAGCCCACCTTGCTGCCGCGGTCGAGGCCGTCGCCGATGATGACGATCACCGTTTTTCGCGTGCCGGGCATCAGCGGCAAGAGCACCTGGCTAATTGCACCGTCAAGGGCGTCGAAAAGGTACGGATTGCCCTTTTTGCGGAACGTGCCGAGAGACGTCTCCATCTTTTTGGCGTCATCGGTCCACTCCTGAATGATCTCGGGCTTTTCGTCGTAGGCGATAGTAAAGATCTGGTCACCCTCAAATATCTCGTACGCAAACTCCATCGCCGCCTTTTTCATCGCCTCGACCGAGGTCGGCAGCGTTTGCGAATTGTCGACCAGCAGCAATATCTTTGCCGGAGACGGATCGTAGCTGAAATTTTTGATCTTTTGCTCGATGCCGTTTTCGTATAGGAAAAGGTCTTCGATCTTGATCTGGTCTTTCCGGCCGTCGGTACGCGACCCCGTCACCGTCAAGACCGAACCCTCGAGATCAGAGCCCTGAGCACTGCGTCGGGACTGGCCGAACGCAGTCGCCACGCACACGATAGTGCAGAGCGTCAGACAGATGGCTTTTCCCGCGAGATTCATCATTCTTTTACGGCTTTCGGTGCAGCGTCCGTGGTGGACGGCGTACTTTCGGTCTTGGTGTTTGATGCAGAGTCGGACGCAGAGGTTGATTCGGTCGAAGGAGTTTTATTTCCCGCCTCCGGTGCAATTCCTTTTTTTCCGGCGTAATCGGTCACGTACCAACCGGCACCCTTAAATTGAAAACCTGAGAGCGACCACTGCTTTTCGAGCGGGCCGTGACATTTTTCGCAGGTTGTAAGCGGTTCATCCGAAACGCTTTGGCGTTTTTCGTAGTTTGCACCGCACTGCTGACATTTGTATTCGTAGATCGGCATATTTTCTGACCACTGATCAATATCTGTATATAGGAATTATTATAAACTAAAATCCAAACTCGCTACCTGTTCGAATAGGTTCAAGGGAATTATGAAAATCAATCATATCAACAATATTTACTCAGTTTTCGCGATAGGCATATTAATTTTTAGCTCGTTTGCGGCGGCAGCCTCGGCTCAGGCCACCGCCAAGCCGCCGGTAACTACCGTTGCCAAAGTCGACCTCCAACGCTACTCCGGCAAATGGTACGAGATCGGCCGATACCAGAACCGCTTTCAAAAACAGTGCGTCGGCAATACGACGGCTAACTACACGATCAAGCCGAACGGCAAGATCGAGGTCAAGAACGAGTGCATGCTGAAAGACGGCAAGACCGAAACCGCGGTCGGCGAGGCAAAGATCGCCGATAAGGCGACAAACGCCAAGCTCAAGGTGCGTTTCGCTCCGGCAGCTCTCGGCTGGCTCTCGTTTGTCTGGGGAAACTACTGGATCATCGACCTCGACAAGGATTATAACTACGTCGCCATCGGCGAACCGAAACGCGAATATTTCTGGATACTGAGCCGCACCGCGACGCTCGACGACAAGACGTATCAGGACATTCTGCGGCGAGCCGAAACGATGGGCTTTGACCCGTCAAAGGTGATGAGATCGCCCCAGAACGCCGAGATCCTAAAGGGCACGGTCGTCGTCAAGCAATAAGCTATTCGCCGTGTTCAGCTAAAAACCGCTCGGCGTCGATCGCCGCCATACAGCCGGTGCCGGCGGCAGTCACGGCCTGGCGATAATACGCGTCCTGAGCGTCGCCGCAGGCGAAAACGCCCTCGACGTTTGTTTTCATCGTCTTGCCCTCGGTGATGAGGTAGCCGACGTCGTCCATATCCAGAACGCCCTTAAACAGCTCGGTGTTCGGTTTATGGCCAATGGCGATGAACACGCCCTCGGTGGGGAATGTGCTCTCGAGCCCCGTTCCCTTATCGAGAATGCGAATGCTTTGGACACCCACCTCTTTGGTGCCGTTGATCTCGAGGATCTCGGTGTTCCACATCACGTCGATCTTTTCGTGGCTGAGGACGCGGTTTTGCATGATCGCGGATGCTCGAAACTCGCCGCGGCGATGGATGAGCGTCACTTGTGACGCAAATTTGGTCAGGAAGAGAGCCTCTTCCATTGCGGTGTCGCCGCCGCCGACCACGACGATCGGGCGGTTGCGAAAAAAGAACCCGTCGCACGTCGCACACGCCGACACGCCGTTGCCGCCGAGGCCGACAGGCACGGGCTCTTCGCCGGGAATGCCGAGCCATTTGGCTGAGGCACCCGTCGAAACGATGAGCGTGTCAGCCTCGATGACGGACGTGATCTCGGCCGCATCCTGGCTTTCTTTGCCGTACAGTTTGAACGGCCGCTCGGAGAGGTCGACGCGGTCGATCCACGTATTTTCGATCTTGGTGCCGAATCGCAGAGCCTGCTCGCGAAACTCGTCCATTAGGATCGGGCCCATTATGCCGGTCTTAAAGCCGGGATAGTTTTCGACCTCGGTCGTGATGGTAAGCTGGCCGCCGGGCTGAGGGCCGTCGATCACCAATGGGTCAAGTTGTGCCCGCGACGCGTAGATCGCGGCAGTCAGTCCGGCCGGGCCGGACCCGAGGATAACTATTTTATGTCTGGTTCGCGTTTCCGCCATATATTTATTGTTTACGGTGCCATGAATTTAATTTCAATTTTGCCCTGGATATAGTATAACTATCGCTCAACATGTTAGTCCAAATTACGGCCAAATTATTCCCAGACGGTTAACATAGTATTTCCATGGGAAATTTGTAGTATCTCGATGCGAAATATTCGGTCAGGCGTTTTTTGTTTTCGTGTTAACCTTGCTATATTTGACGTTCATTTGATCAGTTTTTGTTGTTGAACCCTATGCAGCCTCAACCAGAGGAGAAACGACTTGCTCTCAGGATGGCCCTGCGTCTACCGGTCGTCGTTTCGGGCCGTGCCGATGACGGCGCGACCTGGAGCGAACCGACCGAAACGGACGATATCTCGACGATCGGGGCCCTATTTCAGCTAAATCAAGCGATCACGCACGGCGACAATCTCTATATCCGTTCGCACCGGCCCGACGGTGTGCCGGTCGAGGTCCAGGCCCAGGCCGTTCGCGTTACACCGGCAAGCTACGGCACGTCGCGGGTCGGCGTCGCCATTCTCGAACCAAAAGACAGCTGGCTCCGACTGTTTGTCGCATGGGTCGCCGATGACAATGTCATCGACGGCATCGACGAATGATCGCTACTTTTTCACAACTACCTTTTTAAGATATGTCTACATACGAAACCATTACCGTCGAAAAGCACGGTGCGATAGCCGTGCTCACTATTAACCGTCCGGACAAACTCAACTCGTTAAATGTCAATGTCCACGCCGAGGGCGTCGCGGCTCTCGCCGAACTCCGCCGGGACGACGAGGTACGTGTGCTGGTCATCACCGGTGCCGGGCCGAAATCGTTCATTGCCGGTGCCGACATAGGCGAATTTGAGGGTAAGACGCCGATCACCCAGCGTGACCTGTTTCTCGAAAAGACACTGTTCAACTCGATCGATGCGTTTCCTAAACCCGTGATCGCGATGATCAATGGATTTTGTCTCGGGGGCGGCAACGAGCTTGCACTCGCCTGCGACATACGAATCTGCAGCGAGAACGCACGATTTTCGCAGCCCGAGATCAGTCTCGGCATCATCCCCGGTGGCGGCGGCACCCAGCGTCTGACACGCCTGATCGGCGAGGGGCGGGCGATGGAACTGATCCTCTCGGGCGATATGATCGACGCCGCGACGGCCCACCGATTTGGCCTCGTCAATCACGTTTTCCCGGCGGACGAACTGCGGGCAAAGACGATGGAGTTTGCCGGTAAGATCGCCGAAAAAGCACCGATCGCCCTGCAGCTATGCAAGGAAGCCGTCAAATTTGCCTCAAGATCGAACCTCGACGAAGGCCTGCGGCGCGAGGTCGACCTGTTCGCCATAGTTTTTTCGACCGAGGATAAGCAAGAGGGCGTTTCGGCGTTTCTGGAAAAGCGTAAGCCGGTGTTTAAGGGGAAATGAGCGGTTCAGAGTTCGGAGTTCAGGGTTCAGCGGGCTCGGATAATCCAGGCGGCAGGCCAATTTGAGATCAGCATTTTTCAAAAATTCTTCTTTGCGTTCTTCGCGGCTTTGCGTGAAATCGGTCTTCATCACGCAAAGCCGCCAAGACCGCTAAGTAAGACAAGAAAACAAATCTGATTAGGATCCCCGCAATATCGAAAGCGACACTCTGGCGTAAATCGGCATAGCTTGACGCGAACCTAGTTTTTCGGTAGATTTGGAGATTGCCGTTTTGAAATTTCAGATCTGAAATTTCAAATTTGAAAACCGGATCAGGGGACGTAGCTCAGCTGGGAGAGCGCTGCAATGGCATTGCAGAGGTCAGGGGTTCGATCCCCCTCGTCTCCACCATTTATCGAGCCGGACGATACTATGTGTCGTCCGGCTTTTTCGTGTCCGGTCGAGTGCGTTGAAATCCGGCGGGGTAAGGAGAGGGAGCGGAGACACCGGCCAGGATATGTTGGTCAGGTTAGGTCCTTTTCAGGCCGGCGAGGCGGAGGGCGTTTCGGACCTCTCGATTTTGCATAAACCAGAACCATATCTTGCCGGAGCGGAGATTTTCGCCACTGAGGAGGGTGATGCCCTGGTCGATGCCGATCACGTCGCGGTCTACCCAGTCATTTTGGGGGTTAAAGGCGTCGGCAAAACCGTATCGGCCGTAAACCTTAGAGCCAAATCGGCTTTTCATTTCTCGCAGTGCCGCGATCGAAATGTCGGGCGTGAACATCAGCGAGCCTGCCGGGGCACAAGGTACGACGGTTCCGTCCGTATCGTCGTGCCGCGGCGGTGCTCCCCAGGCGATGTAGCCGCGGACATAATCCGAGGCGGTCAGGCCCCAGATATTGGCAGAATATTGCGTAAACTCCTTGCTCAACACGTTGATGAAAAACTGGCGTTGGGCACGCGTCGCTTTGACCGAATTTTCGTAATAGTCGACGTGCGGCGGGCGGTCCTCTCGCCGACCGCGATAGTCGACCCAGGCGTGGGAATATTGGTGGATAAAGAGCGGCGAGACGGCCGCGAGGTATTTATAACCGCCGTACTCCTGCCAGCCGCGTTCCCATTTATACCACGCCTCGGCCGGTATCGGGTGCGTCGGCGAACCGATGGCGAGCAGGTAGAGCAGCGTCTCTTCGCTATAGTCGTGCCAACGATTCGGGATCCAGCCGTTTTCGGGCCTCCAACCGTGCGAGAGCAGGTATTTGTCGCCGTTCAGCATCCACCCAAAATCGACGCGACGATAGATCTGATCGGCGAGCTTAACGGTCTGCGGGTCGTCTGAAAAACACTGCCTGACAGTCAAAACGCCGCCTAAAAGCAGCGCCGTGTCGATCGATGATATCTCGCTATTCCAACGCCGTTCGCCGGTGACAGAGTCCATCCAGTGGTAAAACCACCCATTTTTGTGGTACGCCCGGTTGGCAAAAAAATCGAGCGTGTTACGCTCCCGCTCGAGAGCCTCGGCACGGTTAACCCATCCGCGGTCGGCGGCGATACAGATGCCGCTGAGCCCGAATCCGGTCGAGGCGATACTCGCGATCTGGTGGTGCGATTCGCCGACGAGCGGCTGCGTGCCATCGGTCCGTGTGCGGTCGAGCGTGAGGCCGGTTTTTGGATCCGAGTTTTCCCAGAAAAACCGGAAGGCGCGTTTGTCCAGATCCTCGAGAAACGCGTCATCCTCGGCCGAGAGCTTCGCCGCAGGCGTTGGCTCGGCCGGTGCGGGCTCGACGAGACCCGGCGCAACGGGCGTCGGCCTAGTTTCTAGAGTTTTTTTTTGAGAGACCGCCGAACCGACGGTGAACGAGCCTTCGAGGCCGCCCTCCGAACTGTCGCCGACGAACACCTTAAATTCGCCCGGCTCGACCGTGAACTTGAGATCGCGATCGTATGAACCAAGCTCCTTTGGCGACAATACGAAATTGACGGTGCGTTTTTCGCCAGCACGGAGCGTGACGCGTTCGAAACCCTTTAGCTCGCGGACGGGCCGCGTCACTGAGCTTGCGACGTCGCGGATATAGAGTTGGACGACGTCATCGCCGTCGCGTTTGCCCGTGTTCTCGATCTCGACGCTGACATTGACGCTGTCGGAGGCCGAAATTACCGATTTCCCGATCTTCAGGCCGCTGATGCGAAATTGAGTGTAGCTGAGGCCAAAGCCAAACGGATAGAGCGGCGTGTTCGCCACGTCCAGGTATTTCGACGTGTATCGATTGTCCGGTTCGAGCGGACGGCCGGTTGATTTGTGAGCGTAGTAGAGCGGGATCTGGCCGACCGAACGCGGGAACGTGACCGGCAATTTGCCGCCCGGATTGACATCGCCGAAGAGCACGTCAGCGACCGCGGGGCCGCCCATCGTCCCCGAGTGCCACGTTTCGAGGATCGCCGGCGAATTTTCGGCGATCCAGTTGATGGTCAGCGGCCGGCCATTTTTGAGGACAACGACATAGGGTTTGCCGGTCGCGTGGATGGCTTTGACGAGGTCGAGTTGCCGGCCGGGCAGGTCGATGTTCGAGCGGGACGCGGCCTCGCCGCTGATGTCGCGGATCTCGCCGACGACTATGACGGTGAATTCGGACGCATTGGCCGCCTCGACCGCTTTAGCAAAATCTTTGTCGCTGTCGCAGACTGATTCGCAGCCTTTTTCGAAACGAACGTTGGTCGCTGTGCCGACCTTTTTCCGGATCCCCTCGAGAACCGTGATCGAATCTTCGAATTTGCCGTCGCCTGCCCACCAGTCGAGCGTGTTCGGTTTGTCGTCGGCCAGCGAGCCGATAACGGCGATATTTTTCAGGCTCTTGCTGATCGGCAGCGTGTCGCGATCGTTTTTGAGGAGCACGAATGAGCGGGCTGCCGCTGTTTGTGCGGCCTGCATATATTCGGGCTTTTTGAGCGTTTTGCCCTCGAGGCTAGGGTCGACGAACGGGCGGTCAAAGAGGCCGAGGCGGAATTTGGCTCGCAGGACGTTGCGGACAGCGTCATCGATGACGGCGATGCTAACTTTGCCGCTCTTGACGAGAGCTTCACCATTTTGGACATATGTCTTGCTAACCATTTCCATGTCGGTGCCGGCATTCAGAGCGTACATTGCGGCTTGACTGTCGTCAGCGGCCAGACCGTGGTTGATGAGTTCTTTGACCGATGTGTAGTCGCTGACGACGAGGCCGTCGAACTTCCATTCTTTGCGAAGTATCTGCCGGAGGAGAAACGGATTTGCAGTCGACGGAATGCCATTGAGATCGTCGAACGCTGTCATAAAGCTCCCGACGCCCGCGTCCTTGGCCGCTTTGAACGGAACGAGGTAAGTTTCGCGGAGCCTTCGCTCGCTCATGTCGACGGTGTTATAGTCGCGGCCGCCCTCAGCCGCACCGTACGCGGCGAAATGCTTGGCGCACGCCATTATTTTGTCCGGACGGCTAATGTCGTTGCCCTGAAATCCGAGCACCTGGGCGGTCGCCATCGCCGAGCCGAGGAACGGGTCTTCGCCGGCACCCTCCATTATTCGGCCCCAACGCGGATCGCGGGCAATGTCAACCATCGGCGCAAACGTCCAATGCAGGCCGACGCTGCGTGTTTCGGCTGCGGCGATCGCCGAACCTCGTTCGACCATCGCCGGATCCCAACTTGCCGCCAGCCCGAGCGGGACCGGAAAGATCGTACGGTAACCGTGGATAACGTCAAAACCAAAGAGAATCGGGATCTTAAGACGAGACTCGAGTGCGGCCCGCTGGAGGTCGTTGGTGTTTTTGGCACCGCGGACATTGAGCGTCGACCCGAGCAGGCCCTTTTTTGCCAGCTCAAATGCATCAGGCCGGGCGAAACCCGCAGAGTCGCCGTCAATTTGTTGCAATTGCCCCAATTTCTCAGCTAAAGTCATCTTAGCCAGCAGTTCGTTTATCTTTGGCTCGAACGACGCAGGCCGCTGAGCGGCGATCGGCATCAGGCAGAATAGTAAGACGGATATGAGCAGCAGGAAATTAAAATTGCGGACTAGCCTGTTGTTATTATTCACGATCATCACCTTATTTTCCTTTAGTGTTATCTGTCAACAAAATCCGCAGTCGCGGCAGATCGTCGATGCCGTTGCATATTTACAGAACGACCGATTAGACGAAGCCGAAAAGATACTTCGCGAGATTATCCGGTCGACGCCCTCAAGCGCGGATGCGCACAATCTACTCGGTATCGTTCTCGATCGAACGGACCGAGCGGCCGATGCCGAACGCGAATATCGCCTTGCGTCCAAGATCAATCCGAAAGCCGTTTCACCGCTCGCAAACCTTGGCGTCCTGCTGGCCAAGGCCAAACGAAACAGAGAAGCCATCCAAGCGTTTGAGGAGGCACTAAAACTCAATCCAAATCATCCTCAGAGCATCATCAATATCGGTTTTGTCTACAGTTCGATCGGCGATCTGCCGCGTGCGATCGAATTTTTGCAAAAGGCGGACCTGATCCAGCCAAACAGTTTCGATATTCTCGTCAAATTAGGCACGGTGTTATATCAAGCCAAAAGACCGGACGACGCTAGGAACGTCTTACTTACAGCAAACTCGATCTCACCGGATTCCGCCGAACCCTTTTACTACTTGGGCCTGATCGCCTTTGAGCAAAATTTGGACGACGCTGCACTCGGATATTTCGATAACGCCCTGGCCTCCAAACCCGACCTTGCCGACGCCGCCTTTATGCGGGGCGAAATACTGATGAGGCATAGCCGCTTCGCGGATGCCGTCAGATCGTATGAAAAGGCGGTCTCCCTGGACAAGACCAAGTCCGTCTACTATGTCCGTCTCGGCGGCGCTTATCTCTTTGGCCACGAATTTGAAAAGGCCCTCTACTATTTCCGTCAGGCCTCCGAATTGTTTCCGAAGATTCCCGAAATAAGATATTTTCTGGCGATCGCCGCCCGCACCTTGGGCGATACCGATGTGGCCGTTCGAGAGGCAAAGGCATCGCTTACGCTCAAGGAAACCGCCGATGCTAACGCCCTTTTGGGGGCAATATTGGGAGATCGTAGCGAGAACGTTGACGCTGAGAGCTATTTGCGAAAGGCCGTCGCCCTAGATGCAAATCACTTTAATGCCAATTTTGACCTGGGCCGTCTGCTTGTGCGGCAACGGCAGTTCGCTGAGGCTCTGCCATTTCTCCAGCGTGCCGGCACCCTGAAGCCCGCCGACCGGGACGTTCACTATCAGCTTTTTCTCGCCTATTCACGCCTCAAGCGTCGAGCCGAGGCAGACCGTGAACTTGCAATTTTCAAACAACTTTCTGACCTAAAGTAAGAGGTTGATTCCTAAAAACTCGATTCTTATCATTAGCAGCCAACCGCCGCAAACGAAAACATAATTGGGGGAAGATGTTCGATCTCCGTTGGAGAGCGGTTTTTTGAGCCGCTGGTCGAAATTAACTTTCGACCAGCGGCTCGAGCGGAAAACCATTCAGCGTTAGAAGCTGATCCTGACCTGAAACTCGCCGACGCGTCCCGCCAGTGCCGCTGTGGCTCTGCCGAAAGTCGAGAGTTGAACTCGCGTCGGGTCGCTGTTTGAGTTAAACGGAGCGAGATTCAACGTGTTTAAGACGTTGAAGAAATTGAAACGCAGGTCAAGACTCGCGTTTTCACGAAAGAACCCAACTCCGGCGAGGCCAAATTTCTTGGAAACGGTCAGATCCGCATCAAAGTAGCGGGGTCCACGAACGGTATTTCGACCGATCGCAGGCCGATTGGCGAAGGGATTATTGGTATTCGTAGCGGTCCCAAAGATGGACGTACCGACGACACCAAATATACCGAGAGGCCTGAGGTAATTTTCGTTCGAGTTACTGCCGGGCTGTGCTCCGGTGTATGACGTCGGACGCAGATCGCAGAAGTTGCCCGGCGTATTGGCCTGCTGTAGGCAGCCAAAGATCTTCGGCGTCCACGGAAATCCGCTGTTCCACGTCACGATCGAACTCACCTGCCAACCGCCGAGTAATTTACTCGCCAATGTATTCTGCTTGGTGAAGAACGGGATGTCCCACGTGCCGGCGGCGACAAAAGCGTGCGTAACGTCGAAATCCGACGGGCCATGCTCTGTCTTCTGGTCAACCGGAAAGCTCTGATTTGTGCACGCACACGGCGACTCGAACGATGCCGTATCGAGACTCTTGCTCCATCGATAGTTCATATCAAAGGAGAACTGTTTCAAAAGCCTTCCCTGCAAACGCGAGATCATCGCGTTGTAGTTTGAGTTAACATCCGCACTTGCGAAATAGGCCGCATACACATTCGGGTTCGAACCCGGGGCGATGATATGAATCGGCAAAATGCGTACAAAATGCCGGCCTTGGCTGCCCTGGTATCCGAGGGTCGCGGTCATATTACCCGGGAGTTCGTACTGGCCCTCGAGCGAATATCGGTAAACCGATGCGTCGGGCAGGTTGCGCGGGGTGCCGTAGATCTCGATCGCTCCGGCATTCGGCAAACCGGTGGCCGGGTTGGTGCCGCCGCCGATCAACGGATTTGCCGGATAACCGAGGATCGTGCCGTCGCCGCTCTGGACATATGTGATCTGTCCGCCGACAAAAGGTGATCCAAATCCATCGGTTGTTCCGTTAGTTCCGCAGCAAATGCCAAAGATACTGCCGTTCGGCGGATTTCGACGGGCATTTGCCAGCAGGGCGTTGGGCAATCGATCATAGCCGATCCCACCGCCGCCGCGAACCACCAGCTTGTTACGTCCGAGCCAATCCGGACTCCAGGCAAAGCCAAGCTGCGGGGCAAAATTCTTAAAGTTGTTGTTTGTAATGTTCCTCTGGGTCGTGATCCTCGCACCCGTCAGACCGCCGGTCGGACCGAGCACAAGGTTACCGATCACTCCCGAATCGGTCGTTACCGGCGAGAACCATTCCCAACGCAGACCGAGATTTACCGTGAGATTCGGGCGAAATTTCCAGTCATCCTGGACAAAAAGACCGAGATCGCCCGTGTGGAATTTTGCGTTATTAGCCGAGGGTTTCCCCTGCTGATCGGCAACGATCTGTTCGAAGATCGGTGTTCCGTTTGCGAAATTCCAAAGTCCCTTGAACGAGTATAACGGACGTGCACCGCCGACCTCGCCATTGCTGTTCAGATCACGGCGATATTCGCCGCCGATCTTCAGGGCGTGATTACCAATGACATTTGTGAAAAGGTCGCGAAATTCGAACTGTCTTTCATTTATCACGCCGGGCGTGTTCGTTCCGTACGGAGCGCCGTAACGTAAACGGTCTCCGCCGAGCGACTCGATCTCGATCCTCGGCAGTCCAAAATTTGCATTCGGATTCGTCTTGGTTTCGTCAAAGCCCCATCGGGTTACATTAAATCGAGCTTCGTTGATCATCGTCGGCGAGATTATCCGCCGGTAAATAAAGCCGAGAGCGTAACTCAGCCGCTTGGAGGTAATGTCCGCCATCGGACGGCTTTGAGCACCCGTGTCGGCGTTCGTCGCCTGATTAGGAACGAAATATGACGAGAACGTAAATTGATCTTTCGTCGTCACGTCAAAATCGATTCGCGTATTAAACTGATTGCCGCGGAAACTCGTTTGATTAGCTAACAGCACTTTTTGCAGATCGGCTATTCCATCCAGTCCGCCTCCGGTCGGTGCTCCGCCGGTGTTAAAAAACTGGACGTAGGTTCCGTAGGTACCGGTCATTCGGCCGAGATCCAAACCGTTACCGACGACCGCGCAGCCATTGTTGACGTCTCCGCTGAGTTCGGAGCAGCTAGGTGTGAGCACTGCGACGACACGGGGTGCTGCTCCCGGATCGCCTAATATTCTCGCGGTCAAGGTGTTTGGGCGTCCGGCAACTACAGCTTGCCGATAGGCGGCTGTTTCCACGTAACCGGTGTATGTGTTGCTTGAACGGCTATTGAGTCCCTCGTAGGCGAAAAAGAAAAATAAACGGTTCCGCACGATCGGTCCGCCAAAACTGCCGCCGTATGTCTTGTATCGCTGCTCGACACGTGCCGGCCCGCCCGAAATATTGCGGGGTAACCGATTAAACGCGTTCAGATTCGGATCGTCCAGCTTGAAGAAACCGCTGCCGTGCCACTGGTTGGTTCCGTTTTGCGAAACAACCTTGATCTGGGCTCCACTATTGCGGCCATCTTCTGCCGAATAGGTGCTCGAGGTAACCTGCACTTCCTTTACGCTTTCCTGGCTCGGCGTGATGACGGCACCGCCGCCCCACGTTTGGCTGTTAACGCTCGATCCGTCGATCTGATAGTTGTTCGACGAGACACGCTGGCCATTTGCGGAGATCGGCTGTCGATCCTCGGTCGCAAAGATCGAATTATTTGAGGCTCCCGGACCGCTGGTGTTGGGCAGTAATGTTCCGCCGCCGTTTGCATCGCGGGCTCCGTTACCAAACACGCCGGGCGATAGTCTTGCCAGTTCGTACGGATTGCGTCCGGTTTGTGGCAGTTGGAGAATTTCCGCATTTGTGATCGTTTTTCGAATGCTGGCGTCCTCGGTCTCCAAACCGACGCTCTCGGCCTGGACATTGACCGTTTCGTTGATGACGCCCGCCGAAATCGAAACATCTACGCCTTTCATCGACTCGGCATCGACCTTAACGTCCGAAACTACGCTTCGCTTAAAGCTCTGCTTTTCGACCGAAATGTCGTAGAGGCCCGGTGCCAGCGACGTAAAGCGGTAAAATCCCTCGCCGCTCGAAGTCGTCTTCTGGGATTGATTGGTCTCTTTGTTTGTAAGGGTTACGGATGCTCCGGCAACCGTCGCTCCCGTGCCATCGGTCACGGTTCCCTGAACTCCTGCCCTAAACTGGGCAAGTCCGGTGGTCGATAGGACCGCAATAAAAACAAGACAGCCAAAAAAGGCCGCCAACTTTGAACTTACATGCCGCATAAGATCCTCCAGAAGGTTTAACCAAATTTCGAGTCATTACCTATCAAAAACGACTTGCCGACTCTTGGGCCGCATCGAACAGGGAAATGATAAAGGTTTCAAATGAACGGTCAATCGTTTTAGTAAATCGTTTTAGTATTACAGTTGATAGCATTTATAACTTTCTGTTGTCAAGGTAAATTCTGTTATCGCAAGCAGTAAGTGAATTTTTGATCGCCTTTCGGCCCGAGCGGACTTGGCTCTCGCCGTCAATGCGCCCGGTGATCGACATCGGTCTTGCGACTCGTATCTTGCAATACCTATCGTTTGTATGACAACATCGGACGCAATGCCGACCGACCGAATGAAAGCGCCTGCGATCAAATTCGACAAAACGGGGGAGCGTGAGCCCGTTAACTTGAAAGAGCTTGCGGCCCATCTGGGTCTTTCGCCCACGACTCTGTCGATCGTCCTTAACGATTCACCTCAGGCAGCGTCAATCCCGATCGAGACGAAAAAACGGATCTTTGCCGCGGCGAGTGAGTTGAATTATCGTCCAAACTATCTGGCCCGTTCATTGAGAGTTAATCGGACGCGCACGCTTGGCGTCATTGTGCCCGAACTCAGTGACGGATACTCGGCGATGGTTCTAAACGGCGTCGAATCATCGCTCACTAATGAGGGATATTTTTACCTCACCGCCAGTCATTTGCACCGCAAAGAGCGGATCGAAGCTCATGCCAAGATGCTCATCGAACGCCTGGTCGAGGGCATTATTGTGGTCGATACACCGATCTGTTTCGAACATAATGTGCCCGTCGTGAGCGTTTCCGGCCATCAACTTCTGGACGGCGTGACCAACGTCGTCCTCAACCATCAGCACGCCGCCGAACTCGGCGTGGGGCATCTGTACGAACTCGGCCATCGGAAGATAGCTGTGATCAGGGGTCAGGAATTTAGCTCCGACTCGAAAGATCGCTGGGCTACGATCCAGGAATCGGCACGCGAGCGTGATATTCCGATCGATCCGAGACTTACTAGTCAGATGGTAGGCGATCTGCCCTCGCCTGAGGTCGGGTACAATGCGATGAGAGCGATCCTTGCGACCGGTGAGAAGTTTACAGCAGTTTTTGCATTCAATGATGTTTCTGCTATTGGTGCGATCAGGGCGATCGAGGAGGCCGGCTTGAGAGTGCCGACTGATGTCTCGGTGCTCGGGTTTGACGATATTTACGGTGCCGCGTATAACAATCCTTCGCTGACAACCATCCGGCAGCCGTTATTTGAAATGGGGAGCCTCGCGGCCGCTACAGTTCTGAAAAGGTTGGCAAACAAACATTTTGAGTCGCCACAGGAACTGAGTGTCGAACCCACGCTGATAGTTCGACAATCCACCGCGAGGGTTCCTACCGCTTGAAACGGCGCTTGACCCGTCGACATCACCATTCCGCGGTCAACGTGCCGTTGGGCTGAGACGCAAATTCTTGTTTGAACGCCTTCGCTGATATCCTATAATTGGACGAGCTTTGATCCAATACCGCCTATGACCGAGTCAATGTCGATCGAATCGTTTTCAACCGAAGCCAGACTGTTTCCGCCGCCGGCTGATTTTGCGTCGAACGCTCACGTCAAGAGCTTTGATGAGTATGAGGCACTGTACGCCGAGGCCGAGGCCGACCCTGAGGGGTTTTGGGCGAAGCAGGCGGAGAACTTGTCGTGGTTTCGAAAATGGGACACGGTGCTCGAGTGGAACGAGCCGCACGCCAAATGGTTCGTCGGCGGCAAGATAAATATTGCGTACAATTGCCTCGACCGGCACATCGGCACATGGCGAAAAAATAAGGCCGCCATCATCTGGGAAGGCGAGACAGGCGAGATCAAGACGATTACCTATCTCCAACTGCACCAAGAGGTTTCGCGATTTGCCAACGTCCTGAAAAAGCTCGGCGTCCAGACCGGAGACCGCGTCGCTCTGTACATGCCGCTTTTACCGGCACTCGCGGTGGCGATGCTCGCGTGTGCCCGCATCGGGGCGACGCACATGGTCATATTTGGCGGATTTTCGGCCGAGGCGATCCGCGACCGCGTCAATGATTGTCAGTGCAAGGTGATCGTGACGGCCGACGGCGGATTTCGCCGCGGGTCCGAGATAAAGCTCAAAGAGATCGTCGACGAGGCCGCCGCCGAATGTCCCGGCGTCGAGAACATCGTCGTTTTTCAGCGGACGCGTTCCAAGGTACATATGCAGCCCGGCCGCGACCATTGGTGGCACGAGCTGACCAAAACGGTCGGTGCCGATTGCCCGGCCGAGGAACTCGACTCCGAGCATCCGCTCTACATCCTCTACACCTCCGGCACTACCGGCAAACCCAAAGGTATCCTCCACACGACCGGCGGCTATCTGACGCAAACGGCGTACACCGCCAAGATCGTCTTTGACCTGAAGGAAGATGATATTTACTGGTGTACTGCGGATATCGGTTGGGTCACCGGCCATAGCTATGTCGTCTATGGCCCGCTGGCAAACGGGGCGACGGTCTTTATGTACGAGGGTGCACCGAACCACCCCGATTTTGACCGGTTCTGGGACATCATCGAGCGGCACAAAATTACGATCTTCTATACCGCACCGACGGCGATTCGTGCGTTTATCAAATGGGGCGAACAATATCCGCTCAAGCACGACCTCTCCAGCTTACGTTTGCTCGGAACGGTCGGCGAACCGATCAATCCCGAGGCCTGGATGTGGTATCACGAGGTGATCGGCAAAGGAAAATGCCCGATCGTCGACACCTGGTGGCAGACCGAGACGGGCTCGATAATGATCAGCCCTCTTCCCGGAGCGACGCCGCTCGTGCCCGGCACGGCGACAAGGCCGATGCCGGGCATCATCGTGGACGTTGTGACCAAGGCAGGCGTTCCGGTCGGTCCCAACGAAGGCGGTTATCTGGTCATCAAACATCCGTGGCCGTCGATGCTGCGAACCCTCTGGGGCGACGACGAGCGTTACAAACAGGCGTATTGGTCCGAAATACCGGGCTACTATTTTGCCGGCGACGGTGCCCGCCGTGATAAGCACGGATATTTTTGGATCATGGGCCGCGTTGATGACGTCA
>JAYVUD010000115.1:0-7596 GCA_043788335.1 Chloracidobacterium sp.
ATAGAGCGATTTACCTGTCCCACAACACCCGTGGGACAGCCGTGGGACAACGTGGGACAAGCCTGTAAAACATTGGGTCTGTCCCAAATGGACATTCGCTTTTACGAGGATGTCCGCAACGTCATTTGAGCTCGGTTGCGGCCTCCGGGCCAAATACTGCGGTGCCTCGCCTGCAGACTACATTTTTGATCAGGTCAGCCGCCGTATCATTGGTCATTCACCTCGGCCCAGATCTTATGTCCGTGGGTTTCTTTTAGGAATATCGCTCCGACCACCAGCGTGATACCGGCGACGGCCATCGGGTAGTAGAGCCCGGCGTAGATGTTACCTGTTTGGGCAATAACGGACAGGCCGATCAGCGGCAGCAGGCCGCCGAAAACGCCGTTGCCGATATGGTACGGCAGCGAGAGGGCCGTGTAGCGTATCTTCGCGGGAAACGATTCGACCAGAAACGCCGCGATCGGCCCGTAGACCATCGTCACCCACAGGACCTGTATAAAAACGAGCAAGATCAGCATCCACGCGGTCCGATTCGACGTCAGGTCGCCAAATGTCGTGTACGGCAAAACCTTGGGCGAGGCGGTCAGGTTACCGGCATCGTCGATCGACTGCGGCGTCAGCGAGATCGCACCGGTCACTGGATTTTTCTGCGAGATTGCCGTGACGACATTTGACCCGGCCGCCGACTGCATCGCGTGGTAGATCGGCAAATAGGTGCAGACCGCGAGCAGACAGCCCGCGAGGATGATCCATTTGCGGCCGAGACGGTCGCTGAGCGCTCCGAAAACGATAAAGAACGGCATCCCCAGCAGCAGTGCGATCGCCACGATGTAGTTTGCGGATGTGGCGTTAAGATTGAGGATCGATTGCAGGTAAAACAGGGCATAAAACTGTCCGGTGTACCACACCACGCCCTGGCCCGCGGTCGCGCCAAAGAGCGAGATCAGGACCAGTTTGAGGTTGTCCCATTTGGTAAATGCCTCGATCAGCGGATTTGCCGACGTCATTCCGGCGGTCTTCATTTGCTCAAAGATAGGCGATTCCTTCATCCGCGAACGGATGTAGAGCGAGACCGCGACCAGTGCGAGCGACACGAGAAACGGTATTCGCCAACCGCCGAACGTGCCGGCCTTACCGCCAAATTGATCGGCGGTCATCGTGTTTTGGACGATGAGAATGACTATCAGCGACAGAAAAAACCCGAGCGAGGCGGTGATCTGGATAAACGACGTGTAGAAACCACGCCGATTGTCGGGAACGTGTTCGGCGACATACACCGCTGCACCGCCATACTGGCCGCCGAGTGCCAGGCCCTGAAACACGCGGATCAGCAGCAATATGATCGGCGCAATGATCCCGATCTGCGAGTACGTCGGCAGCACTCCGATCAACGCGGTCGCACCACCCATTATCAGGAGCGTGACGAGCAGCGTGTATTTTCGCCCGATCACGTCGCCGATACGGCCGAAAAACAACGCTCCGAATGGCCGCACGACAAAACCGACGGCAAAGGTCGCCAGATACGCGATATAGGCAAACGTCTGATTTTCGGGCGGGTAAAATAGCGGTGCGATGATCGTCGTCAGGCTGCCGAAGATGTAAAAATCGTACCACTCGATCATCGTACCGACGGCCGAGGCTCCGATGACTTTCCAGATCCGAAATTGTGATACCTGATCGCTGGACGATGAACTCGTGTTTTGCGCCGTTTCGGCCATTTAGTAGTTTCTCCTGATTGGGGATTTTAGAGATTTTCACCTAACCTGGCAAATAACGCAAAACCAAATGGAGGAACCACCGGGCCGCGTCATGTGCTATCGTGAAAACAATGAACTTTATTAAGGAAAGCGTGATCAAAGCGTCGCCCGAGCGGGTGTTTGCGTTTCATCAGTTGCCTGACGCGTTCGAGCGGCTAATGCCGCCGGGCGAGGATGCGACGATCATTCAAAAAGCAGATATCTCGGTCATCGGTTCACGGGCGATCGTCGACACCAGAATATTCGGGCTTTTCACGTCGCGTTGGACCGCCGAGCATACGGCATATGACCCGCCGCGAATGTTTGAGGACATTCAGGTCTCGGGCCCGTTCGCCGCGTGGCGACACCGCCATATCGTCGAACCGCACGCCGACGGCGCCGTGCTCAGCGACGAGATCGAGTACCAACCGCCGTTTTGGATATTCGGCGCGCTGGCCGCACCGCTGGCGGTCGTGCCAAAGCTCGAAAAGATGTTCGCTTACCGCCACGAAGTAACCCGCAAATGGTGCGAGGAGGCCGGTTAGCCGAACATCTCACGCAACTGTCTGATCTGGCGGCCGAAGAAAAAGTCGCTGATGCCGGCTGTTTCGTGCGAACGGTCATAACCGACCAGCTCGACATATGCCCGCCCGCCGACATTGCTTTCGGCCCGGGTGCCGCTCACGCTGCATACGCCTTCCCAGTAGACGACCATCGTCGAGCCGCGCGTATCGAGCTCCTGATCGGCGATCAGCGCCTCGATCTCGATGTCGATAGCCAGACGCTCGACGCGGACATGCCAGCGCGACGGATATTCGGCGCCGGTATGCGGGCTCGTCCAGCGTGACGTTACGTTGATCTCAAAATCGCTTCGTTTCAGATACTCACAGCTGCCGTCCGCCCTGACAAAGGTGCCGGTCGAGTCGCCCATCTCGCCCTCAGGTGTCTTGAACTGGTAGATCATCAACTCGGTATCATCGTCAAACTGGATGCTGAACCAGTCCCAGCCGCCCTGTTCCCACGCACCAAACTCGCGGTCCATCCATGCCGCTCCGGTAAAACGCTCGACCTCGCCGTAAACGGTCATCTGCCCTGTGACCGCCATTCGCGTATACGAAAAGTGAACCGACGACCCGCCGCTCTTTTTTGCGATGCCGCTGCCGTCTTCGCCATTGAGCACCAGCGGCTTTGACGGTTCGAGGATCGCGTCAAAGACGGTTCCGTCCTTTAGCGTCGCGTGCAGGACGTGGCGGCCCGCCACCTCACGCAGCGACCATTCGCCAAGCCCGACGTCGCAGGCTGTTTCGCTCATCTTCACCGGCAGCTCAAATGCGTTGCCGAAGCTTCGCTCATGCTCGTATCTAAATGTGCCGGCCGTCACGTCCGAAATAGCAAAGTGGGCAAAATACATCGGGTTCGCGATCAAGGCCACCGGCACGACCCCGAAATTATCGCGGTCGGTCCGCCGCTTAAAAAACACCAGCTCAAACCCAAATTGGCGACCCGATACGGTCGAGCAGTGGCCCGTGTAGTACCACCATTCGGTCTGAACGTCCGGTTTGGCAAACAGGTCGGCGGGCAGCGTCACCCTGCCGTCTGACGGAGCGTTGCTGAGTTCACTGCTCTTATTGCCGAGCAGTTCGACGACGCCATCCGCGATGGTTGCTGCAAAATATTCGATAGGTTTTACAAAATTTTCGTACATATTTCTGTTTATTAAGTATGTTAGTCGTGACCGAACGTTCATTTATCGAAACACGGTATTCGTCTAAGTGATCGGAGCGGTTTCATCAGCAATGATCTCGCCGTCGAGCAGAGTCATTAGCCATTCGCAGTGAGCTGCCCGAGAACGTCCAAACTCGCGAATTTCCCGCGTCGTTCGACGATTCGATGTTTGCACGCGAAAAACGCATGACTTCTGTGCGAAAATAGCACATATGCTGGTACATGTCGTTTGCTGGAAATATAAGGACGAAATCACGGACGCTGTCCGCCGCGACCATCGCAGCCGTCTGCTCGCTCTGGTCGGCGTGATACCGGAGATCGTCCGGTTCGAGGTCGGTGCAGACATCCTGCACCTCGACCGATCGTTTGACGCGGGCCTCGTCGCAAAATTTCAGGACGAGGCAGGCCTCGAGGCTTATACCGTCCATCCTGATCATCAGGCGGTCGCGGCACTCGGCAAGCAGATCGCCGAACGCGTCGTTTCGGTCGATTTTCTAACGGAATAATCTTGAAGCTGTTTAAGAAATTATTGCTTTACTTCCTGATCGTCCTCGCGGCGGTCCAGGTGCCGTTCATCTACCGGCGTTACCAGACCGGCAAGCGTGCCCAAAAGATCGTTGATATCCAATCGGCCCGTTCGCCTCAGCCCGACCCCAAATTTCGCGAATATCGCGGCATCATCCACGCCCACACATCGCTCGGCGGACACAGCACAGGCGGTTTTGATGAGTTGATCGCTGCCGCACGCGACACTAATCTGGATTTTGTCCTGATGACCGAACATTGGTCTGACGAGTACGATACGTCGGCATTGACGCTCAACGGCGTTTACGGCAGGACGCTCTTTATTGGCGGCAACGAGATCGACACGGCGGACGCCGACCGGTTTTTGATGCTGCCGGGCAGCAAGGACGCAGCGGGATTTCGCAAGGTCAAGACGGTCGACGTCCTGAAACAGATCCACGACGAAAAGCGGGTCGCGATGATCACCTATCCCGAAACGCACAAGACGTGGGACTCGGACTTTGACGGAATCGAGGTTCTCAGCCTCAAGACCGCAGCCAAGCAAATGAATCCGGTCGTCGGCCTGTTCGACATTATCTGGACCGGACCGTCGTATCCCGCTCTGATGCTCGCACAGCAGCTCAGGCGGCCGACCGAGAACATGCGGCAGTTTGACGAGGCTGCAAAACGCCGCAAGATCGGACTTTTCTTCGGCACGGACGGGCACTCTAATGTCGGCATTCATCTGCTCGGCGACGAAGCCGGCCACCGCTTCGTCAGCATTAAGCTCGACCCGTACCGGACCGTTTTCGACATCGTCCAGATCCACGTGCTCCTCAGCCGCGACACACCGCTGACGCGCGAATCGTTGATCGAGGCACTCGCCGCCCGCCATTATTACGCCGGCATCAATGTACTCGGCGACACGGACGGATTTCGGTTTGAGGCGATCGACGGCGGCGAGGCCAAGCAAATGGGTGACGAACTCGCCTACAACGACAAATTGATGATGAGCGTTTCCGCACCCGTTCCGGTCCGCACGGTCGTCTATAAGAACGGCGACAAATTTAGCGAGCAGGCTGATGCGGCCGTTTTCACGTTCAAGCCCGATGGGCCCGGCGTCTATCGCGTCGAGGTGTATCTCGACCAACTCGGCCTCGCACCCGATCGGATGCCGTGGATAATGTCAAACCCGATTTACGTGAGATAAGCAAACGATTTTGTCGTAACTTACATCATAAGAGAGCATATTTTTTAGGGAACGTATTCCGGTTAAGAGAATGAAGAAGATCATAAAGAACGTCTTTCGAGCGGCTGTGGTATTGTCCGTCTTGTCGATTCCGCTTTTCGCCCAGCAGGTCAAACGGACGCCGTTCGACGTCACGCATTACCAGATGGACGTTGCTCTCGTGCCGGCCGAGCGAAAGATCAATGCGACAGTCGATGTCACGTTTACGCCGCTCGAGGACACACGCTCGATCACGTTTGAGATAAACGGCTCGCTCAAGGTCGATACGATCACCCGCATCGGTTCCGCCGCGATGCCCGCTCCGGGCCCGGCGTCCGCATCCGGCGTCCGTCCCGTTCCGAAACCGACGGTCAAACCGACGGCCGGCGTTCCGGGCCTGACGTTCATTCAGGATCAGGCCGGCGTTGCCGATATCGGCCCCAACGTCCGCATAGATCTCGGCGACACGGTGACGAAGGGTTCCCCGATCACCCTGCGGTTCAAATACAGCGGCGTTCTCGAACTCCCGGCCGGCGGCCCTCTGCTCTCGAAACGGCTCGCTTACATCGGCAACGAGCAGGGATACCTGATGTACGCCGCCCGTTGGTTCCCGTTTCACGATTACGCCGCCGATCTGGCGACCTCGGACATTAATATCACGCTGCCCGCCGGTCTCACGTTGGTCGGTTATAGCGATTCGCCGGTGGTGAACAGTGGCGGCAAATATCATTTCGCCCAGTCGCGTCCGGCACTCATCGGTAACTTCGCCTACGGCAAATTTATCAATAAAACGATGCGTGTCGGCGAATACGAACTGCAGTTTTACGCCCGTCCGGGCAATGACGAACGCGTCATCAAATACGGCGAGACGCTCGGCAAAGCTCTCACCTTTTACGCTAAACGCTTCGGCCCCGCCGACACCTCGAAACGGCTCAACGTCATCGAGATCGACGACGACAGCCTCGATTTTTACTCGGCTCAGGGAATGTTGTTTGTCGCCGCTCGCCAGTTCGAAGCGGCACGCGACGCGACCATCGACCGACTCCAGCGTGAGGCGGCGTTTCAGTGGTGGGGACTGACCGTCGGGCTCAGATCGTTTGACGACGCGTGGCTCGCACAGGGACTGGCGGAGTACAGTGCGGTGTCCTTGCGCGAGAGCGAACTCAGCGGCCCCAAGCTCGAAGCTCTTCGCCGTGAGCTGCTCGAAAAATCGCTGACCTTTGAGCAGACCGCGTCATTGGTGCGTGCTCCGGCCAATCTCGACGACACATCGATCCCGTACCAGTACATCATGTACGGCAAGGGTGCGTTCGTTTTTGTCCTGCTCCGCGAAACGCTTGGGCCGGCCAAGTTCGAACAGCTTCTGAAAACGTATCTCAACGAATTTCGCGGCAAGTCGGCTTCGATCGATGATTTTGAAAAACTCGCTTCGCGTATCGCCGGCCAGAATATGCGTTACTTTTTCGCCCGTTGGGTCGAGGGCACCGGCGTACCTGAGTTTAACGCTGACTATCAGATCATCCGCAACAAGGCCGGCAAATTCGTAACCCGCGGCACCGTCAAGCAAAATTACGACAACCTCAAACTGCCGGTCGACGTTATGCTCCGGTCAGAGGGCGAGGGCGGCAATACGACCGTTACGATCGATATGCAGGAGGCAAGCGCCGACTTTAACATCGAATCTGCCGGCAAACCGCTCGAGGTCATCATCGATCCGCAGTTCAAACTGCTTCGCATTTCGCCCGACCTTCGTGTCTCGTCGATCGCCCGCCGCGGCATCGAGCAGTTTAAGGAAGGCAACTACGTCGAGGCTCAGGCGCAGTTTGAGGCGGCTCTCAAGCTCGATCGTTCCAACTCGTGGATCTACTATCACCTCGGCCTTTTGTTCCTCGAACAGCGAAACTTTGACCTCGCGATCGATAATTTCAAGGCCGCTCTCAGTGGCAACCGCGACCCGGCGTGGCTCTCGGTCTGGGCAAATATCAAAATGGGCAACGCCTACGACGCCAAAGGCGATCGTCCCCGCGCCGTCGCCGCCTACAAACGCGCCGAGGGCCTCGGTGACAACTACGACAACGCCCAAGACGCAGTCAAAAAGTACATGGCAGAACCCTTCGACCCCAAGGCAAAACAAACAACAACGGCAGCAAAATAGATAGCAAACGGCGCGACAGACCTATGTGAACTGAAAATTACAATTGGAGGCCCTAATGAGAAAGTATTTTCGCGTCGTTTCTCTGTTTTCACTGATCTTGCTTGGCTCGCTTTCGGCGTTCGCGACAACCTGGTTTCCGCAGGAATTTACCTGCCCGATCGATAACGAAAAGAACACTTTTCAGGTCGTCGGCAGCTACGGCTCATACATTTATATGTGGCCGTCTAAGTACCAATGGCTATTCTGGC
>JAYVUD010000116.1:0-4030 GCA_043788335.1 Chloracidobacterium sp.
TTCAAAACTTCCCGCCGCCGTCGCCGGCACAACCGTCATTCCGCAGATCGGGTCGATGAATTTTTCGGTGTTTGTAGTTTCGTCCATTTTCGTGCTCTCAAACGGGATTATGACATTTTATTATACAAATACGCGTCGATGGGTGAGCATGCTCACATCGCTTGGAGAGAAATTCGTGATTAAATGTGTAAATAGGGGATAAAAAATGCATTTGCCCGCCTCAAACATCTCGGCCGCACTTCGAACCAAAGAGGTCATAATCGCCCTCATCTCTCTGGCGGCGATAACGGTGCATCTCGTGCTGCGATTCGGTGTGCATCCGGCGGGCTCAGTATTCGGGTTTGCAACGCAGGACATTCCGCTATTGATCGCCTTGGCATGCGGCACGCCGCTGCTTATTTGGATCGCGGTCAAACTATTTCGCCTCGACCTCACGTCCGATCTGCTTGCCGGCATCTCGATCGTCGCAGCGGTGTTGCTTGGCGAATACCTCGCCGGCACGATCGTCGTTTTGATGCTCGCAAGCGGTCAGGCTCTCGAGGCATACGCCGTTCGACGGGCTTCTTTTGCTCTCGAGGCTCTCGCCAAACGCCTGCCGTCCGCTGCTCATCATAAGGATGGCGCTGCGGTAATTGACGTACCGCTGGCGGATGTCGCGGTCGGCGACGAGCTGATCATTTTTCCGCACGAATCGTGTCCCGTTGACGGCATCGTCACCGAAGGCCACAGTACGATGAACGAATCTTACCTGACGGGCGAGCCGTATTTATTGCCAAAAGCCGCAGGTTCTGCTGTACTCTCAGGAGCTATCAACGGCGAAGGTGCGTTGACCATCAGGGCGGAGCAGACAGCCGTCGATTCGCGATACACCAAGATCATGCAGGTGATGCGCGATTCTGAAGAGCGTCGGCCGCAGCTTCGCCGGCTCGGCGATCAGATCGGTGCGATTTATACGCCGATCGTCATCGTCATCGCATTAGCCGCGTGGATATTCGCCGGCGATGCAGGACGATTTCTCGCAGTGCTCGTCGTGGCAACACCGTGCCCGCTGATAATCGGCATTCCGGTTGCGATCATCGGATCGGTATCGCTCGCGGCACGTCGCGGTATCATAATCAAAGATCCTGCCGTACTCGAAAAGATCGACACCTGCAGCGTCGCCATCTTTGACAAAACCGGCACACTGACCTACGGCGAGCCTAAAATGACCGAGGTTTTGCCTGCCGCAGGTTTCACCGCCGACCAAGCTCTCGCCGCCGTCGCGAGTCTCGAACGCTACTCGCGCCATCCGCTCGCGTCCGCGATTGTCACCGCCGCTAACGAAGCAAAATTGAACTTGCAAGAGGCTGTCGAGGTCAGCGAGAGCCCCGGTGCAGGCTTGCACGGAATGATCGACGGTCGCAGTATCAGTGTCACGAGCCGAAAAAAATTAACGGAAAGCTCGCCAACAGATGCGGCATTATTACCCGAACTCACAGGCGGCCTCGAGTGCGTTGTCCTGATCGACGGACGCTATGCGGCGACGCTTCGTTTTCGCGATGAGCCGCGGCCCGAGGGCAAGTCGTTTATTACACATCTGCGACCGCAGCACGGATTTGACCGCGTCATGCTCATATCAGGCGACCGGGAATCAGAGGTTGGTTATCTTGCTGAAAAGGTAGGGATCACCGAGGTCCACGCCGGTCAAAGCCCTGAGCAAAAGCTGGAATTGGTCCGCCGTGAGACGAGCCTTGCGAATACAGTTTTTATGGGCGACGGCATCAACGACGCTCCGGCTTTGACCGCCGCGACCGTCGGCATCGCGTTCGGCCAGGGCAGCGATGTCACCGCCGAAGCCGCCGGGGCCGTCATCATGGACAGCTCACTCCAACGCGTAGACGAACTCTTACACATAGGCAGACGGATGCGAACCATCGCCCTGCAAAGCGCCGTCGGCGGTATGGGTCTCAGCCTGATAGGCATCGCTCTCGCCGCTCTCGGCTATCTGCCGCCCGTCGCGGGTGCGGTCACCCAAGAGGTCATCGACGTTCTCGCAGTGCTAAATGCTCTGCGAGCATCGATGGCTCCGAGTGTGCTTGCAGATTCCCATGACAGCAGTGGCCACTAACAAAAAGAAACGCCATCCCCTTTCAAAGCAACCGGCGTTCATCTCAGATCAAACAATTGTTTACATTTCCATCTTCTTCTCATGCATATTCATCCTTTCAAGCTTTAGCAGGATCCACGCCGCATGCATGGAGACTTCCTGAGCGTCGGGTGTGCTCGCCTCCAAAGCCTTTTCGAGCATCATCATATGCATTTTCATTACGGTTTGTTCCGCAGCCATTTTTTCCATCATTGGCTTCATTTTTTCGGTCATCGCCGCGTCCATTTTAGCCATGCCGGCCATATGCATCTTGTGGATCTCGTCCATCTTATCCATACAATGCATTACCTCGGCAAACGCGGAACGTGCCATCGCAACGTCTTCGATCTTGCCGTCTGAGGTCATTTTCCACAAAACCCGTGTGAACGCTGTCGCATTTTGCCGATGAGCCATCATCAGCATATTGTGACCATCCTTGTGCATGGCGTCCATATTCATCTCGCCTTTCGGCATCGGTTTCATATCCATTTTTTGTGCAAAAACAGTACTGAGCGACAACACGATCATCATCAACACGCTTGATAAAATTAAATTTTGTTTTCTCATTTTCTCTCCATTTTTTCCTAAAATACACGCGGCCTACAGTAGGCCGAACTACGTTCGATGTTAGAACGATACATGGAAACTTAGATTCTGTCTGTGTGGTAGAGTACGGATGGAGTCGAATGTTTCAGTCGCTCAAGCGGGCTGCTGCTGCGACAAGCAATGAAGCGTGCCGAGGCCCCAGACTAGATCGACGGCGTGGATGCCGATGACTGTTCGTTTGGGAAAAAGCTCGGCGAGGGTGCCGAGTGCGATGCGGTCGGCGGGGTCGTTAAATGTGGGGACGAGCACCGACGAATTGGTTATCAGAAAGTTTGCGTAACTCGCCGGCAGACGCTGGCCGCGATAGTAGAGCGGTTCCGGCATCGGGAGAAACGCGGTCGTAATTTTGCGGCTGTTCTCTAGTAAGAAACCTTCGAGACGCTCGCGGTTTTCTTCGAGCAAAGCGTAATTTGCGTCTTTGCTATAGGTCTCGCGGCAAAGCACGACGGTCTTTTTATCGACAAAACGGCAGAGGTCATCCACGTGCCCGTGCGTGTCGTCACCGGCGATGC
Source organism: Chloracidobacterium sp. (assembly GCA_043788335.1). Classification (GTDB taxonomy): domain Bacteria; phylum Acidobacteriota; class Blastocatellia; order Pyrinomonadales; family Pyrinomonadaceae; genus OLB17. The sequence goes on from JAYVUD010000116.1 coordinate 3,244, forward strand.
CTTTGTTCAGCCAGAGAACATTTGTAGCACCGAGACTATCAGCAAGAACTTTTTCACATTCTTTTTGCGTAACGCCAGGATTTCGCACCTGCGTTTGCTGATCAAGCAGGCATTCCTCGGTCGTGATGAGCGTCCCGCGTCCGTTGACGTCGATCGCGCCGCCCTCGAGGACGAACGGCTTGCCGTTATGCTTGATCGGAAAGTATTTCTTCTTTAACTTTTTCGCCAGCCTTTCTGCGATTCGTGAGTCGAGCTTGTGATCGTCGTATTTGGCCCAGCCGTTGAACGCAAATCCGGCAATCGCCGTCTCTTTTTCGTTTTTGATAAATATCGGCCCGATATCTCGCGTCCAACCACGGTCGGACGGCATCTGAAAAAACTCGACCCGCTGCGGATCAACAGCGCAATTCTTTAATATCATACGTGCCTTAGCCTCGTGCCGGTCGTCGCTGACTAAAATGCGCACCGTCTCGCTCTCGGCGATCCGCCGGACGATTTCGGCGTAGACAAAGTGGATCGCCGCGATCTTGCCCGGCCAATCGGATGCATTATGTGGCCACCCGAGCCAGACGGCCTCGTGCGGTTCCCATTCGGCGGGCATTCGGTAGCCGAGCGGTTCAGTCATCATCTGGTGATCTGTGAAAGCGGTTGTCCGTATTGATGAGATATTTAGCCAGAATAAATGTACCGTCGTCGGGATATCGCCCGGCGATCACCCTGATCTTTTCGGCAATTTCCGGATCGTCTTTGGCCGCCTTAAACAATTCACGCCAATCGGGCAGATCGC
>JAYVUD010000117.1:0-4921 GCA_043788335.1 Chloracidobacterium sp.
TTTGATAGCTCAAGCAGCCACGTGTTCGACAAACCGGCGCGTGCGATTTGAAATATTTATCTCGACGGCTCCGATCTTCCCGAATCGATCTCCTTTCGGCCCACGGACCTCCTTCGCTAGCATCCGACGCCGTCAAAACTAAGTAATTGGGCTGTGTCGCGTAGCGGCAGAAGCGTACCGTGGGTTATGACGCTACGGCTACATTCAAAATGCCGCTCTGCGGCAAGGCTTTTGGAAAGCCGGAGAGAAAATACCGTGCAAAAATCGCAGAAACGCACGTCCGACCCTGATTCCTACACTATTGCAGCCGTTTGATGAATACCTATTGTCGCCCGCCGGAGTCAATGTAGCATAGAGTTATGGAGTAAAATATATGAGGTTCAAAGTAAGTTTATTAATTGGCATTATATGTATTTTAACTGCTACGGCCGCTCCTCAAGATCCGGAATGGTTAAAACAAATGAAGCAGATTCAACTCCTTTCTAGTACTTACGATGACGTTATTAAGATTCTGGGTATGCCAATTGACGGAAGCAGCGAAAAGGAACTTGCCGAAAACTTTGATATAGATCAAGGCAGAGTTTTTGTCGGCTTTGAATCCGGAGTTTGTGTCGTAACACCATACAGCGACGGAAAGCCGATTGGATGGAAAGTTCCGAAATGGACAGTGATTAGCATATCTTTCACTCCAAACAAACCGTTTAGCCCAAAGAAGCTAGGAGTCGACCTCAAAGGCTTTCACAGGTATCCGGTGAGCGATGTTCCCGGAGCCTTTATTTACGAAAATGACGAACTCGGAATTGATTTCTCAATGAACTCGAAGGGAAAAATCAGCTACGTCAGCTTCGATCCGCCGAAAAAATTAGAGAACCTACATTGTCGTTGAGAGTTTCGATAAGATTCGGCAGGTCAAACGATAGGAGACCCCGGCAGGCTCGAACTGAGCCAAGTGCAGAAGGCTACCGGGATATGGATGATGCTTACTCACGCAAGACGAGCGGTGTCAGCTCTGCGAAACGACGAATTGACGACGGGTGGGCGAGCTTGACCACGGCGGGTGACGGTTTTGGCCGGGTGATCTCATGTTGCTCGGAGGTGGGTCAATACTATTGCGAAGATTTAGGCGACGGACCGGGCGTTTTCGGCTCGATTGCTCCGGTAGATATTAGTCAGAATCAGAACCGTCGGCACGAGTAGCCCATAAAACTCAAAAAATTAACCAAAAACCGATGGTACGCATATGCATTTGCGAAACTTATTGAGATAAAATGAGTACTACTCTGGGAAATCGTTGGTTAGAATATTCTCAAATCACTTAGACGTCGGAACCTTACGTAAATGAAGAAAATTTCAGTGTCCGTTTTTGCCCTCTTGTTCGCTCTCTTTGCTCAAAATGCTCTCGCTCAACAGCCTGCGCTGACTGCCGCTGATTATGCTCGTGCTGAGAAGATGCTTGGGTCCAACACCGGCCAGTTTGTCGACCGTGCGGGTGTCAGGCCGACATTTTTGCCTGACGGCAGATTTTGGTATCGCGTCCTGACGCCGACCGGCAGCGAGTACGTCGTCATCAACCCGGCCGACGGCTCGCGTAAGGCGGGTGCCAGCCTCGCCGATCTCGGAATTACGCAGACCGGTGTCGCCGGCGGCGGCGGGCGGCGGCAGTTTGGCGGCGGCAACGCCGTTACCTCGCCGGACGGCAAACGCTCGGCATATATCAAGGATTTTAATCTATGGGTCCGCGACCTGGAGACCAAGAAAGAAACTCAGCTAACGACCGACGGCGTCAAGGATTTTGGCTATGCGACCGACAACGCCGGATGGCAAAAGAGCGACCGGGCGATCCTGGTCTGGTCGCCTGATTCGAAAAAGATAGCCACATTTCAGCAGGATGAACGAAACGTCAGTGACACATACCTAGTAACGACCAACGTCGGTGCTCCCAAGTTGCAAGCTTGGAAAAGTGCTCTGCCGGGTGACGCTAACATCGCGATGATCTCTCGCGTGATCATCGACGTTGATGCCGCAAAGGTCATTCGGCTCCAGATGCCTCCCGACCCGCATCGCTCAACGCAGTGTGACGATATCTCGTGTTCAGGTTCGTGGGACGACGTTTATTGGAAATCCGATGGCACGAGCCTCGCGTTTGTCTCGACCTCGCGCGATCACAAGAAAGAAAATCTCCGTGTGGCCGATGCCGCGACCGGGGCGGTTCGTGACGTCTATGAAGAGGTTAGCCCGACCCAGTTTGAGTCGGGGCAGGGAACTGTCAACTGGCGATATTTGCCGGCGACGAACGAATTTATCTGGTTCACCGAGAGCGACGGTTGGGGGCACCTGTACCTTTACGATCTGACCACCGGTAAGCTGAAAAACCGCATCACCACGGGCGCGTGGGCGGTCTGGCGTGTTTCATCGGTCGACGAAGCAAACCGCGTCATCTACTTCGAAGCGGGCGGCCGTGAAAAGGGAACTGACCCGTATTTCAGCCACACGTACAGCGTCGGATTTGACGGCAAGAACCTTGCCCTGCTGACGCCCGAGAACGCGAACCACGAGGTCGTGTGGTCGCCGGACCATAAAGTTTTCGTCGACAATTTTTCGACGCCGGACACGCCGGGCGTTGCCGTTGTGCGGGACGCAAAGGGAAAACTCATCGCGCTACTCGAAAAGACGGACGTCTCGCGACTCGCCGCGACCGGATGGAAGCCGCCGACGCCGATCGTCGTCAAGGCCCGCGATGGCGTGACCGATCTTTACGGCCTGATGTACGCGCCGACTAAGATGGTGCCCGGCCGAAAGTATCCGGTCATCGACTATATCTACCCCGGTCCGCAAGGCGGCAGCGTTGGGTCGCGGTCGTTTGCGGCCTCGCGCGGTGATAATCAGGCACTCGCCGAACTCGGGTTTGTCGTGATGCAGGTCGACGGCACCTGTAACCCGCTGCGGTCAAAGGCGTTTCATGACGCGTGTTACGGCAATATGGGCGACAACACGCTCGAGGATCAGATCGCCGCGATCAAGCAACTAGCCGCGAAATACCCGTACATTGACATCGACAAGGTCGGTATCTGGGGCCACTCGGGGGGCGGATTTGCCACGGCGGCGGCGATGTTCAAGTTTCCCGATTTCTTTAAGGTCGGCATTTCGGAGTCGGGCAACCACGACAACCGCAATTATGAAGACGATTGGGGCGAACGATACATCGGCCTTTTGTCAGGCGACAATTACGAAAAACAGGCAAACCAGACCTACGCCAAGAATCTCAAAGGCCACCTTTTGCTCGCCCACGGAACGATGGACGACAATGTCCCGCCGAACAACACGCTGCTCGTGGTGGACGCCCTGATTAAGGCAAATAAGGATTTTGACCTGTTAATGATCCCCAACGCCCGTCACGGCTATGGCTCGGCCAGCTTTTATATGATGCGGCGGCGATGGGACTATTTCGTCCGCCACCTGCTCGGCGTTGAGCCGCCGAAGGAATACGAGATCAAATCAAAATCTGATCCGCGGCTTTCACGCTAGAACCAAACAATTAACGGCCCGCGATATGGCATTCGCGGGCCGTTTCAACATTTTCCGTCGCTCACATTCGATCTATTTGTTCAGTTCCTTTGTTTCATCCTCGTTTTCGTCAAAGATCGACATCAACGGCGGGTGCGGCGGCGGCAGTGCTGTCTTATGTTCGGACATATCGGCGACGATCCGTGCGACGGCATCCCGTGCCCGTTCAAAATCCTCGCGTTCGATCTTTAGCGAGATCTTGCCCTCGCTGTTTGGCACTGCTGTCATCATCGCAAATGAGTTGAGTCGGATCTCGATCTTCGAGCCGCGTTTCATTACGCCTTTTTTGAACCGGACGTCGAGTAGTTCGCCAATCGGCAACCTCGCTTCCTTGACGCCCGTCGATATCAGCCCGAGAAATTTCGATTCGAACTCCAGCACGATCCCGGCCCATGAGAACTTGGCAATTCCGTTTGCGTGGGTCAAGCCGCTTTCGGTTTTGAATGGAACACTTGTGAAACTTTGCATGGGTTGCCTTCGTTAGACCGGATTCGTCTTGATCAATGTCAGTGGATTCTGCCAGGTTATAAGTTTGGCGATCAATCCTCTTGCTCCGACCGCCCAGACCGCGTCGGCTCCTTTTGTCTGAACTGAATTATAGTTTTCCTTGTCCAAATTTCGCCAGGACTTTCCACCATCGAGGCTAATATCTGAACCGCTCGAACCGACCGCGACGATCTTTTTGCTGTCTAAATATGCGACACCTGAGCGAAATCCCGTTAGCCCCACCGCACCCCTGAAAGTTTTGCCGCCGTCGAAAGTAAAAGCTAGCGTATCTGCATTCAACTCCGGCTTTTCATAATTACCGCCGACGATGGTACCGACGCTCGCATCGAGCATCGCAACGGAGAATATTCCACTGCCGGCCGAGCCCTTGACTATTGGTGTGGTTATAACCGTCCATGTTTTGCCGCGATCGATCGATCTAAAAACACGGGCGTCATTGCCGCCGGATACGATAAACGCACCACTTTTGCCTTGAGTTATCAGGCAAGTTCCGCTTGCGGCAAAAGCGGCCTCACCGGTTTTCGTCGCCGGCATCTTGTCGGTGTTTACCGGCATCCAGTGAGTGCCGCCGTCATTCGTTTCGATCAATACGTATTTGTTATCGACCGGATCGGACATCGCGATGCAGTTCGTTGCATCCCAGCAGGCGATCGCGTCGAAGAATGCCTTTTCGTTCGTATTCTTGAACTGGAGTTTCCAGGTCTTTCCGCCGTCGATGGTCTTGTATATCCGCGAACTGTCGCCGTTGCCGATGCTGAGAATGTACGCGGTATCCGCGTCAAACGCCTCGATGTCGCGAAAATCGAGTTTTCCGGCCTCGGGCACGACCATTACGGCCCACGTTTTGCCG
>JAYVUD010000118.1:0-2190 GCA_043788335.1 Chloracidobacterium sp.
ATAATCTGTCGGCGTCGCTCGATCTGTGGAACGATCGTTACAACCGCAACCTCATCAACGCTTTCCGCGAGCTGCAGGACGAGGGTGTGATCGAGATCATCACCTGCTGCGCGACGCACGGATTTATGCCGCTGATCTCGACTATCGAATCTCGCCGAGCGCAGGTGCAGATCGCGGTCGCCAATTACAAAAAACATTTCGGACGCCAGCCTCGCGGCATCTGGCTTGCCGAGTGTGCCTACGAGCCCGGCGTCGAAGACCTGCTCCAGGCTAACGGCATCGAATACTTTATTGCCGACACGCACGCCCTGCTCTACGGCGACCCGCGTCCCCGTTACGGCGTCCACGCTCCCGTCGTCTGTCCGAATGGAACCGCCGTTTTCGCCCGCGATGTCGAGACGAGCCAGCAGGTTTGGAGTGCCGAGATCGGCTATCCGGGCAACGATCTTTATCGCGAATTTTACCGCGACATAGGTTGGGATGCCCCGCTCGAATACCTGCTGCCGCACCTCCACGCGACAGGCGAACGCCGTCACCTCGGCCTAAAATATCACCGCATCACGGGCCGCGGAGTGCCGCAGGATCAAAAGCAGCCATATATTCCGGCGATCGCGACGGAGAAGGCGGCGGAGAACGCATCACACTTTATTAGCGAGCGGATCAAGCAGGCTCACCTCTTACGCGAGATATTCGAAGGCCATCCGCCGCTTGTCGTAAGCCCCTATGATGCAGAGCTCTACGGCCATTGGTGGTTCGAAGGGCCGCAGTTCATCGACTTCTTTTTTAAGAAGATCCACTTTGACCAGGACGAGATCCAGTGCATCACGCCCGGCGATTTTCTGGACAGCGGTTTGCCGATCCAGGTCCAAAAGCCGACCGCATCAAGCTGGGGCGAAAACGGCTACTACAAGGTCTGGATCAACGAAGGCAACTCATGGATGTATCCATACCAGCACGACGCCGAGAGGAGAATTACCGCTCTTGCAAACAAGTTTGCGAGCGTGGGATGGAGCGACGCAGAGACGCAGGGGGCTGAATCTCAGCGTCCCGGCGTCTTCGAGTCTCCGCGTCCTTCCCTAACGGTTCGCATCCTCAACCAGCTCGCCCGCGAACTCCTCCTCGCCCAATCCTCCGACTGGGCTTTCCAGATCTATCAGGGCACCACGGTCGAATACTCATCCCGCCGTTTCCAGTCGCACATCCAGCGATTCAATATGCTCACCGAGATGCTCGACCAACTGCACAAGCCCGCGAGTGAGCAAGGGCGTAATACTCAAGGTGAGGTTTTAACTCAGAAACAACTCGCCCTCCTTACCGAGATCGAGTCCCGCGACAACATCTTCGCCGAGATCGACTACCGCGTCTATTGCAGCTAGAGAGAGTTTGACCACAGATTTCCCAGATGAAAGCAGATTAGCGATGTAATGGAAATTCTTATCGGTGTTATCTGTTTAGATTGGTGGCTAATTCTCCTTGTCTTGCTTGTCGTCAAGCGAATTTGCCTATTTAATCGCAGAAAGTTATCCTTATAGTTTTGGATTTCTAGGAGAAAATGATGGTTGAAAAAGGTGTAGATATAGACCCTGCGACGGGGAAACTTGGTGTTTTGCTCGTAGGCCTTGGAGCCGTGAGCACGACTTTGGTAGCTGGTGTCGAGGCCGTAAAACGCGGCATCTCGCAACCGGTCGGTTCGCTGACCCAGCAGGGCACGATCCGACTCGGCAAGCGTACGGATAACCGCTCGCCGATGATCAAAGATTTTGTGCCGCTCGCGAGCCTCGAAGACATCGTATTTGGCGCGTGGGATATTTTTCACGATTCGGCTTACGACGCCGCGATGAACGCAGGCGTGCTCGACAAAGACCTGATCAATCAGCTTTCCGAGCCGCTCTCGTCGCTCAAACCGATGGCCGCCGTTTTCGAGCAAAATTACGTCAAACGCATCACCGGCGAAAACGTTAAAACTGGCAAGAACAAGATGGATCTTGCCGAGCAGCTAATTGCTGATATAGCTGACTTTAAATCGAAAAATAACTGCTCGCGTTTGGTTATGGTCTGGTGTGCTTCGACCGAGATCTATATTCAGGAAACGGCGATCCACGCTACCGTCGAAACGCTTGAAAAAGCGATGTACGACAACGATCCGCTCATCGCTCCGTCGATGATCTACGCTTACGCCGCCCTCAAATC
>JAYVUD010000119.1:0-8019 GCA_043788335.1 Chloracidobacterium sp.
CGGTAGTTTGCTCCACAGCGCCGCGAGATCTTCCGCATCATATTCGAGTGCTGCGGCGATCTGGCGGATCGAAGCGATGCCGAGACTCGGGAACAGGGCCAGCAGATTGTCGCCGTTCGCGTCGTGCAGATTGAGCAGCACGGCCTGTCGATGCCGCAGCGGCATCGTACAGATCCTTACCCACAACCGTTCGAGTGAGAGGCGATCATCAAGCCGCTGCTCAATGCTAGGATTATTTGATCGAACAAAATCAAATCCGCCGTCGGTTTCCGATACCGTTTGCGTTTCACTAAGCCCCAAGGCCGCCCAAACGATCGAAACCAGATCTTCGAAAGTGACCGGAGCGGCGGCTTTCTCGAAAATGCTGCCGATCAGGATGAGGATGTCGGCGTTGTGGTCCTGAGTGCCCGAAGTGACAGCGTCGCGGGACAACGACAATTGAATCGTCTCGATCGCACCGGCACCGAGGGCCGGCATTTCCTGCCGACTCCACTCCGACAGGCCGCATAGCGCGATGCCCGAGCCGTGCTTCCAGATCTCATAGTCGGGCCGTCGTGTCAGAATGTACCTCACCTTATTTCGCAGCCTCAGTCGGTTTGGATATTTGTCCCGTAGGTACTGGCGGTACGCGTTCAAGGCTACCGCTTTTATGTAGGCACTGAAATTCCCGATGCTCGCGGTTTCCGAAGTCGATCTAAGGTGTCTGAGCACCGGCAGGAGCGTTGCCTTGACACCGCTCAGCAGGTCCAACCCGACCTGATTAACATGATCTTCGTTATCGGAACGCAGCGAGACGTGCAGCTTATGCCTGATAACGTCCGCCGCGACCGGCTCGATCCCGGCCAGATAAAGCGTTTCCAGGGCGTGATCCGCATCATTGTCCGAGGCCCGGACAAAATCCGTTAAAAGATCATCAAGCTTTCGGCCCGCGTCATCCATAATGTTCGGCGTACCGCGTTATCTTACTTTAAGTTGGCAGAATGTTGGAGCGGTAATTAAACAAAAAAGCCCCGGCCGAAAGGAGGGCAATTCGACCGGGGAAAAGGGTCAAGACAGATTTATTATTGCTATCCGATGTATCGTCTGCCTTGATGAAGCGTTTACGATGGCCAACTCCATAGAATTGGTTGTTCGAAAAGAGACCGCTTTTGACAGCGGCCTCTTTTTACTTTCCTCGCTATTGAGCGATCGCCGGAATGGGGCTGCTGGGTAACTGACGGGCCGTACCTTTATATGTCAAAAGCCGAGAGCTCTTTTCGACTTGGTCGAGTTTCAGCAATACCGGCTACCCGAACGGCATCGCGGTCTCCGCATCAGGCAAACTCGCCCTGCCGTGGCCGCAGCAGGCCGAACCAATATTCGGGGCAGACGGCGGCCACCCGATGCTCTTCAAACGCTTCGACGGCTAATTGATGACGGTGCTCCATTCCCCAAACAAAGGCGGTATCGAACGTCCTATAGCGGTTACGCCATCATCTTATGTTTTTTTGGTTTCCAGCGTTTTAGCGTTGGCCAGCCATTTATGGCGGGGTTGGCGGTGATGACGGATCGCGGAGGGCGGTTTACCGTCCTTTTGAGGGATGGTAACGACGGTAAACCGCCGTCGCGTAAATTGGGGGCGGGCGTGAACCCGCCGTAAATGGCGGGTTGTTGATGGATTAGCATTTCGTCTCTTTTGGGCAAACATATCAAACATATAAGGAACGTTATGTACAAAAAAGTTTTCATTCCGGTGGTTTTCTTTTGTTGTTTATTCATCGCGGCTGCACCCATGACCTTTGGCCAGGACAGCGCCGAACTGGCAAAAGAAGGCGAACTGAGCATGAAGTTAAAAGGCGAGCATCCGCTGGCCGCGTTGATGAGATCGAAGCCGTCATCGCTCAAGAAAGAGCTCGAGGGAGTTCATCCACGCGTTTTTCTCACGCAAGCCGAGATCGACGCACTCAAAGAAAAGGCAAAGGTGCAGAAAACTCTGTGGCAAATCGCGCTTGGCCGCGTTCGGCCGTTATCGACTCGACCTCCGCCTCCACCCGCGGAGGAGCGTCGCGCCCAGAACGAAGTCGGCTTAGGAATTGCCGAGGCTGCATTTGTATATAAAATGACCGGCGAGAAAAAGTATCTCGATGCGGCCAAAAAATATATGGACGCGGCGTGTTCGTATGACATTTGGGGATATGCCAGCAATAAGCCGAATGTCGATCTCGCGGCCGGCCATCTGCTCTATGGGATGGGCTGTGCCTATGACCTTTTGTATAACGATCTGACGAAGATCGAACGTGACAAATATCGTGCAAAGCTGGCGATACAAGCTCGCCTGATGTATGAGTTTTTCAAACCAAAGTCCGGTAAAACATACGCTTACAGCCAAAACCACACATTCATTCCGATATCGGGCCTGGCCATAACGGCATATGCATTGATGGGCGAGACGGACGACGCAAAGGACTGGGCCCATTTATGCAAACAAGGGCCTCTTTTTCGGTTGAACCATTACCGCAAATTATCTTTACCCGGTTAAGGGAAAAAACGGAAAGCCAGGCCGGAATATTGGTGTCGGAGAGTTCCGGAGAGGTGACAGACAACGGCCTGAGAGGCTGATGGTAGACCGGAACCGACGACGATGTTAAGCTGATTTCCTAGCAGTCGATGTCTCACAATCACCGACACTAGTCGCGGGTCGAATGAACAACTTTTTCGTCGGCCAGATCCCGCGCAAAAACAATATACACCTAGATTCAAATGCTTCGCTGTTTACTGGCTTCGACGATATTTCTGAGTTTTTGAACCGGATCCTTGATGCGGGAAAGAAATATAATGGCGGCAATAACAAACGGTTTGTAACCCGCCTCGTTGTAGGTAGCAAGTCGGTATTTCTCAAAAACATCTTTCGATACTTCGCCCTGAGTGCAACTGACATCAGTGATATCGGCCGGAAGACAATGCATGTACAAGGCTTTTCCATTCTTGGTCAATTGCATCTTCTTTTCGTCGCACTCCCAATTCTTAAACCGTGCATTATTCTCAAGGCATTCTTTTTCCAGATCTTTGAGCCCCGTTTTATCATTACTGTTCAAAAGGGCCGTTCTCCGCTGCATCACATGGAACGGTGCCCACGATTTGGGATAGACAATGTCGGCGTCTCGGAACGCGTCTTCCATACTATTCACTATTTCAAATCTGCCTCCGCTTTGTTCAGATTGTTTTTTGGCGAGTTCGATGACATCGGGAATAAGACCATAGCCCTCGGGAAATGCAAGCGAAACATTCATACCAAAACGCGACATTAGTCCGATGATCGCCTGCGGCACTGAGAGCGGTTTGCCGTAACTTGGTGAATATGCCCAGGTCATCGCGATCTTTTTGCCGCGAAGCTCGTCGAGCGAGCCGAATGTGTTTTTCAAATGTAAAAGGTCCGCCAGCGACTGTGTCGGATGGTCGATATCACACTGGAGATTAACAATCGTCGGCCGCTGATGAAGCACGCCATTTTCATAGCCCTCCTGCAGTGCCGAGCCAAATTCCCGCATGTATTTATTTCCCTCGCCGAGAAACATGTCATCACGGATACCGATAGTTTCGGCCAGAAATGAGATCATGTTAGCCGTTTCGCGAACTGTCTCGCCGTGTGCGATCTGCGATTTCTCCTCATCCAATTCGGAAAGTCCCAAACCGAGAGCGTTTGCCGCGGAGGCAAAACTGAAACGCGTACGAGTCGAATTATCTCTGAAAAGAGCGATCGCTAATCCGGTTTCAAACGAACGAATAGACGTTCCCGACTTGTGCAGATCGCAAAATTGTTGGGCTACGTCGAGGACGGCCCTGATCTCGTCGTCATTTCTGTCCCAGGATAAAAGAAAGTCCCGGTTAAACATATTCGTTTCTAATTTATTGAGTGATTCGGGCATTGTAATTCCTATTGTTTGTTTTGTTGCGTTCAATTCTTTCGAATAACTATATTCCGTAAGCGACCTTGCCTTGGCTTTGTATTTGCCGGGAACATCGTTTTCAGCTCATCGCCTTTGCAGCCGGCGAATCTTTCATCGGGAGTTTATATCGCCTGATGCCGTCAAATTTATACAAGGCTCCGGCAACAGCACCCGCGGTCGGAACAAGTCCTATTTCACCGACCCCCTTTGCTCCAAATGGGCCTTCGGGTTCATTTTCTTCGATCAACAGGATCTCTGTTTCAGGCATATCCTTGGCCCGGATAACGCCGAGAGAACGGAATTTGAATGATTCGGGTACGCCGTCCTTTAATCGTAGTTCCTCGGTAAGGGCGTAACCCAGTCCCATATGGATCGAACCCTCGAGCTGGCCTTCGAGCATTTTACGGTTGATCACGCGGCCGACATCATGGGCGGCGACAAATTTCTTCAATTTGCCGTCATCATCCAAGATACACACCTGCGTGGCAAAACCGAACGACATATGGGTGATCGGTTTGTCCGTTTTGGTTTCCAGCGACGTGGTGTAATCGATGATCACCTCGCCAAAATACTTCTCGCCCGACATTTCTTCCAGCGTCTTCCCGCTGTCCAGTTCGTGCCTTACTTTCTCAGCCGCCTGGATCACCGCCCGTCCTCCGAGAACCGTAGCCCTTGATGCGGTAGTCATTCCGCACGGGGTGGGTTCGGTCGTATCGATCGCTACTCTCACAATTCTCGGATCGATACCGGTAACATCACAGAACATCTGGATCATGATCGTAGAAAAGCCCTGCCCCATTTCAGTAAACCCGGTATTGATAGTGACGGTTTGATCAGGGTTGACCGTAACCATCACCTGCCCGGATTCCGTCATACCATTACCAATGCCTACATTCTTGATCCCACATGCGATACCGGCATATTTGGAAGAATAGTAAATATCCTTGACGGCAAGAAGCGTCTTTTTTATACCGACAGATTTATCAAATACCTGTCCCGTGACAAAAGTATCGCCTATATCAACCGCATTTCGCCATCTTATTTCCCAACCGTCGATACCTACTTTTTCCGCCAAAATGTCCAGCATCCCCTCAATCGCAAATGCGGCCTGGTTGGCGCCAAATCCACGCATAGCGCCGCACGGGAGGTTGTTGGTATAAACCGCCAGGGCCTCGACGTCGGAATGCAGGATATTGTACGGCCCGCACGCGTGGCCGGCAGCTCGCTCCAGAACCTTGGTTCCGACCGAAGCATAAGCTCCCTTGTCGCCGATCATACGTGCATGAACCGCGGTAAGCTTTCCGTTTGCATCGCAGCCAACGGTGTACGTCATTTTAATCGGATGCCGCTTAGGATGCAGACGAATACTTTCCTCCCGGGTCAATGTTGCCTTTACCGGTTTCCCGACCAGCACCGCCATCAGCGAAACCTGTGCCTGTATGCTCAGGTCTTCCTTTCCGCCAAAAGCACCGCCGTTGGAGACGAGCTTTACCGTAATTTTATCGATGTCGAGATCGAGGAAAGAGGCTATTTGTTTTCGGTCATCAAATATTCCTTGTCCCTGACTCAGCACTTCGAGCGTACCGTTTTGGAAATAGGCGATCGAACTTTCGGGTTCGAGAAACGCGTGTTCGATCACCTGGGTTTCAAACGTTCTTGTTTCGACAAACGCCGAATTTTTTAGCTGTTCTTCGACATTTCCCCGTTTGATAATCGATTTTGACAACAGGTTCTCGTGATCGTCGTGAACCTGTACCGCGCCAACTTTCAATGCTTCTTCGGGATCAAAAACGGCGGGCAGGATTTCGTATTCAAGGACGATCTTTTCGACAGCCTTCCGCGCCGTTCGAACATCGTTGGCAACAACCCCGGCCAGAATGTCGCCGATACAATGCGTAACCTGTCCCTCGGCAATAAAGCCGGGCCAGTCTTGGTAAATCGTGCCTTGCTTGATCCTTCCCGGGACATCCTTGGCAGTGACGATCCGGCTGACACCCTGCATATTTTCAGCAACTGCGGTGTCAATCTTATTCACTTTGATACGAGGGTGCGGCGAGAATAGAAATGCGGCGTATTGCATTTCCGGAAGTGTAATATCATCAATAAAAGGCCGATCTCCGAGAACAAATTTCGCTCCATCCATTTTCGGCAAGCTTGAACCGATCTTCGCGGAATAGTCCGGTTCGGGCAGGGGTTTACCCGTCAGAGCCTGAGATGCCATTTCGATGGCATCAACGATCTTTACAAAACCCGTGCAGCGGCAAATATGATTATTCAGGGATTTGGCAATTTCGTCTCTCGACGGTAGTGGAGTCTTACCAATTAGTTGTTTGGCACGAACAACGATCCCGGGAATACAAAATCCGCACTGCAATCCGCCGCTGAGCGTAAATGATCTCGCAAAAATGTCCCTTTCTTTTTCATTAAACCCTTCGAGGGTTAAGACATTTTTACCGTTTGTTTTAATAGCCGGAACAGCACAGGATGCAACTGCCTTATCATCCACGATCACCGTACAACATCCGCATGACCCCTGGGGGGCACAACCATTTTTGGGAGATGTCAGCCCGGCCTGTTCGCGCAAAACGGTCATCAGCGAGTCGCCATCGTAGATCATCGCGGAGAAAGCCGTTCCGTTGAGGTTAAATTCAAGATTTGATCTTTGCTCGGTCTCTGTCTGGTTCATAAATTTGGGCGCTTTACGATCGATGTGCTTCGATGTTTAAGAAGTGTACACGGTTCGTGTTCAATATCCCCTTTAGCAAAACCGACATCGCGTGATAGTGCTGCATGTCTATCACCGCTGACTTGGTGTTTATCAACGAGGCTTTAGTTATTTCGTGTGTGGACGCATTTGTTTCAATGGCGGCGGTGCCGGTACGGAAAGTATGATGATCAAGTGTGGGATTCCACGTCAATGTAAATTCGCCGTCATCGAACCGGCCCGTCAATGTAGAACACTTCTGTGTGTTTTCGAGACAGAATCCACCGAGATGTTTATTGAGCCTGAACGACTCGATCGATCCGAAAAATCTCGGTTTTTCGATATATGGGCCGCCATCCTCCGGGCAGAATACATCGCAGTTACCGCAGTCGTTGCAGGCATCAGCAAAATTCGCGATCTGGAGAGCTTTTTCAACCTTAAAATCACCGGCTTCGGTCAAGTTCCATCCGTTTTCATCGACTTCGACGTTGAAATATTTCAGATCAACCGGTTCTGTATCAAAAAAGAAATTGGCGTCATTCGGACAAACCGGGATACATTTGGAGCAGTTAAGGCAATCCCAAAGTGTCAAATGGCTTCCCACCTTACGGGGTGGTTTTTGGTTGTTGTCGTAATGATATCGCGGATTTTCAATACTTCGTTTCAGAAGTTCTGACGTGTTTGAGATCACCGCGTTTTCAAAAGCATCAGTTTCACTTTGGTTTTGGCGGTCATTTGAATTCAATATGAACTCTCTGATGGTCTTCGACCCGTTCGCCTTCATTCTCGCTTCCAAATTCTGTAGATATTGCCCCAATCTTGCATAACCTGTCGGCCTGAGGAGATCGGTACACGAGGTAACGGGTACGAGTCCCAGCGAAACACAATCAGCAAAATTTTTTGCATCAACCCCGGCCGAAAAAGAAACCGGAAAATCCGCACCGAACGATCTCCGCCATTGATCAACGAGTTCCAGATGCAAAATGTGAAGCGGCTGACCTGAGAGGTATTGGACCTTATCTTTGAGGAAACTCCCCTTATTTACCACCTCGAGCGTGTTTCCAAATTTCACACCGACCCGCTTGGCTTTCTTTTCTGCCGTTCCCTGCAACCTTCGTACCATGTCAACGGCGTCGGCGAAGGTTATGTTGACCTCGTATGCAGTTTCATTGACTTCGATATGGGAATACCCGAGCTTATCACTCAGCAGATACTCGAGTTTTTCTTTGCCAAGCATGGGCGGATTCATCTTGGTCACCACGTTAAAATCCATCTCGCTGATGAGAAATTCGCAGATGCTTTCGATCTCCTCCGCCTTGGTGCCGTGAAAGGTGGAAAGGGTGATGCTGTTTCCGATCTCCGGATCGAAATCAAGGTCCCTATATGCTG
>JAYVUD010000120.1:0-6231 GCA_043788335.1 Chloracidobacterium sp.
CGCCGCCGCGTTTCTAATTTTCATGCTCTACGTGCCGGCTATTTCACAGCAGCCTTCGCCAAACAACAACGTTAACGAGTGGGTCCGCGTTCAGAGCGAGGATGGTGAGTTTTCGATCGAGGTTCCGATCTCAGCCGAATATATGGCCGATAACGACGGCTTTTCGATCCCGAGCTCCAACAGTTCAGATGAATATGATGTTAAGAAAATGGCGATGGCCAACGCTGTCGTTAAGGGCACGCTGATCAGTTTTGAACGCTACGAAGCGAAACGCGGGGCATTGACGGCCCAACTCGATATGGATGTCTTTCGTAAAGACAATGTCGTCAGATCTTCGATCAAAGCGGACGGTTACAGCATCGAGCAAGTCGAAATAAAGGACGCCGACAAGTACCTGCTTCGCCGCTACTTTTATTCAAAGAAGAATATCTATATCCTGACAGTCGGTTCCCGCGGTGGCACCACGCCCGAGATGAAGCATTTCCTCGACTCGTTAAAGTTTACGCCTAATGCCCGCCACGACGCAGGGAAGGACGCTCGGGCATTTTCGACTCTGCCAAAGACAAATGTGGCGGTCGTCATGACGCCGCAAGCAAATAATAAGCCGCCGGCCTCCGCGTCACCGAAAGCACCGCCATTAGGCGATGCGGCCGCGACCTCGAAACTTATTATCTTTCTGAAGCCCCGGGCATCTTATACAAACGGTGCCCGAATGCGTGGTGTTCAGGGCACTATCACGATCAGGTCGACTTTTGACGTAAGCGGATTTATACCACGGATCGAGGTTTTAAGGTCGCTTCCTGAGGGACTGCTTCGTCAAGTGTTGTTTGCGGCTTTAAGATTGAAATTTCTGCCCGTCGATTTTAACGGTAAGCCGGAATCGTCGGTCAAAACCATTGAATACAGCTTTCAGGTCTACTAATGGCTACAATAATGAAAAAAATACTTTTGATCCTGGTAATTGCACTCTCGTTTGGAATTGCTGACGCGCAGAGCTTTACGGCCGATATCGTGATCACGAACGCGAATGTCCGCACGATGGACGCCAAGCGAACCGTCGCACGCTCGATCGCCATCTTGAACGGTAAGATCGTGGCGATCGGGACGGACGCGGATACACGGCAACTGATCGGTCCGAAAACGCGGGTTATCGACGCGGGCGGCAAGACCGTCTTGCCCGGGTTTAATGACGCTCACGTGCATTTTATGGAAACGGGGCAACAGCTGTCGGCGGTCGATCTGCGAAACGCTCAGACGCCCGAGGAATTTGTCCGGCGGATCCGGGATTTTGCCGCCAAGCTGCCGAAGGGCCGCTGGATACTCGGCGGCAAATGGGATCACGAAAACTGGAAGCCGAACAACCTGCCGACCGCCGCGATGATCGATGCCGTGACGCCCGATAATCCGGTCTTTATCGATCGCCTCGACGGCCATATGGCTCTCGCCAATAGCCTCGCCATGCGGCTTGCCGGCATCACCCGCGAAACCAAGGATGTCGACGGCGGCCTCATCGTTCGCGACGCGTCGGGTGTCCCGGCGGGCGTCTTTAAGGACGCCGCGATGAGCTATATTTACAAGGTCATTCCCGATCCGTCGTTCGAAGAAAAGATCGAAGCGGCGATCGCCGCGACTGATCACGCCGCCTCGCTCGGCATCACCAGCGTGACGGACGTCTCGGGCGGTAAGGACATCGGTGTTTATCAGGAGCTCATCAGCCGTGGAAAGCTCAAGACCCGCATCTACGGCTGCTCGCCGCTACCTGATTACCAACGTTGGGAGCGGACCGGCCTGCACTCAGCGTTTGGTAGCCCGATGCTCCGTGTCGGCTGCCTGAAAGGTTACGCGGACGGCAGTCTCGGTTCGACGACCGCGTGGCTGTTCGAGCCGTATCTCGACGACCCCAAGAGCACCGGCCTCGCGGGCGAAGAGATCCCGGCGATACCGGCCGAGGTGGTCGCCGCCGACAAAGCCGGCCTGCAGGTAAACATCCACGCGATCGGCGACCGTGCCAACGCGACGATCCTCGACGCCTACGAAAACGCCGAAAAAGTAAACGGCCCGCGTGACCGCCGGTTTCGCATCGAGCACGCCCAGCATCTGCGGCAGCAGGATATACCGCGCTTTGGCAAATTAAAGGTGGTCGCGTCAATGCAGCCGTTCCACATCATCGATGATGGCCGTTGGGCGTTCAAGCGGATCGACGAAAAACGCCTCAAGGGCACATACGCGTTCCGCACCCTGCTCGATACTGGGGCGGTGCTCGCTTTTGGTTCAGATTCGCCCGTTGCACCATTAAACCCGCTGTTCGGCGTCTACGGGGCCGTCACGCGTCGCACATTGGACGATAAGAACCCGAACGGCTGGATCCCGGAACAAAAGATCACGGTCGACGAAGCCGTCCGGGCATTTACCTGGGGCTCGGCATACGGCGAATTTCAGGAAAACGTCAAAGGCACGCTCGAGATCGGCAAGGTCGCCGACCTCGTAATTCTCTCGGACGATATTTTCACGATCGATGCGATCAAGATCTGGAATGCCAAGGTTCTCAAAACCATCGTCGACGGCCGTGTCGTGTTCGAGGCCAAATAGGAAGTATTATGAGATCGCTACGGCTTGCTGCGATAACCTTGGCACTCGGCTTTTGCTTCGGGAATCTTTTCGAAGTTGTTTGCCAAAGCTCCGGTTCTTGGTCGATCATTCGTTCCGATAGAAAGGACCTTGAGTTTTCTATGCCGTCGGACTATGTCGTCAATGTGACCGACGACGGTTTCGGCCCAGGCAGTTCAAAACGCACGAACGTCGTTTCCTTCGAAAACGGAGTGTTCATGTCATTTTCGGTCATGGTTTCCGATTACGCGGCGACGAGTCTTGGGCGAATCTACATTGATAAATCGCGTTCGCCAAAGGAGATGGACTTCAAGTTCGATCGCTTTGAGGGAAAGATTGTGACCACCGACCGCAATGAATACGACAGCTGCATTTACCTGGCGAACGGCTCTAATTTCTACTCTATTTGCGTTAAGGCGGCGTCGAAGGAGATTGATGTCGTCGGTCGGTTTTTGACCTCAATAAAGTTGGGAGGGAAACCACTGCTTTCAAAACAGAACGCCGTATCGAACGGTGCCGGCGAGCCGATCGTTCTTGAAAAGCTAAAGAGCAGCATTCAGGTGGTGGAAGCGCTCAAACGTGACGTCGGAAAATATCGGGGCACGGTTACCTTTGAGCCTCTATCTGCTTTTAAGGACTGCAAATCAGATTGGTCCATCCGTCCTCCTTTGTTGATCTCGCACATATATCCTCGGAATACTTTGGACTTTCGAGATATCCAAAACGGCGGCGAAGTCAAAATTAAGCTTCAGCTAATGGCAAGCGGGGCCGTTGGGGATATAATCATATATTCAGACGTCGATAAGGCGGTACTTCGTAGTTACGCGGAATCGGCAAGAAAGGCCAGGTTCGTCGCAGCAAGTCTGAACGGCGTATCGATTGACGCATGTGCGATGGAAAGAAGTAGTTTCGGCATCACCCGTTCGGCGGGCATCATTATTGTAAAGTGATCAAATTTAGTTAATTCGAAATACATTTAGAGGAGAATCATAATGAAACGATATTTAGTGTTATTGACCGTATTGCTTGCGTTTGGAATTTCAGTTTCTGCCCAGAAAATGGACAAGATGGAAAAGGACGGCGAAAAGCACACCGCTTCGGCGACCGACAAGGACAAGAACGAGGCAATTCCCGCCAACGCCTATTTGAAACGCGGTGCCCCGATCGGCAATTCGAAAAAGGTCACGCTTGCCAAGGTTCTGAAAGATCCGTCTAAGTTTGCGGGTAAAAAGGTCCTGGTCGAGGGCGTCGTCGTTCGTTCGTGTACAACCGAAGGCTGCTGGGCCGAGGTCGCCGATAACAAGGACGGCAAGAGCGTTCGCGTCACGATGAAAGATCATTCGTTCTTTATCCCTTTGAAATCGTCCGGTGCGTCCGCCCGCGTCGAAGGCACCTTCGCCGTCAAAACCCTGACCAAAGCAATGGTCGATCACCTCGTCAACGAAGACGGCGGCAAATTTGACAACCGCAACGCCGACGGCAGCGTAACCGAGATCTCGTTCGAGGCAACCGGTGTTGAGCTGAAGAAGAATTAGTTGACGTTAAAATTTCCGAACTGAGAGGCTGCCGTCAAAGGCGGCCTTTTCTGCGTCTTGATTTCCCAAGTGCGCGAATAATGCGAATGCTGTTAGGCATACTGGAAAATGAACCCAACTTTCCGGCATCGGAGGCATTATGTTCAGAATGCCGAACGCCGATCTTTCGACTTATTTACACAATTCGCCAACAACAGGAATAGTTTGGGGCCTTGGTGTGATAGATCCCCACTGCCACCCTTCGCAGGAGACACTTGCGATGTTTTCTCATTCGGACTACCATTCGAAGAAAGGGATCAGGCTAGCAACGCTAGCGGCGAAGATTCCTCCGGAAATATTTTCGATCTTCCGGATTGGGAAACGGTGTCGATTTGACATGAGGTACCGTAAGCAGGTGCATCCTCTTCTTCTCCGTTTCTTTTGGTCTATTTCGGTCGATAAAGTTTTTTTTGACGCCGAAGAAAAGAGGGGGTGCCGGAAATGGAAAGAACTGGACTTGTCGTTGTCTTAATATTCTTAAGCGTTATCTCGATTTGTGGACAGGGCGTCACGTGGAGGAGTTTCCGAACTGCGGATAAGCTGTTGACCGTTTCATTGCCATCCGAGACAATCATCGCAAACGTCGATGACAAGGTGCAACTTGTTTCTGGGTTCGGAGAAGTGTCTTTTACTGTCGTTAAACAGGAAGTTGCGGAATCGCGAAAATTTGTACGGAATTTGGTGCTGACGCCCAATGAGAAGGCGGAAATTCCGCAAATCGAAGAGAGTGACGCCACCGTGAAGCAGATTAGTTTTAATAGTGAAACGCGATATCAAACTACCATCTATATAGGGTCACGCAGCTATTTGTTAACGATTTCCGCGTCGGCAAAAAGGAAGGATGATCCGGTACTGATTCAATTTTTTGGCTCCTTGCTCCTCAATGGCCGTGCAACGTTTGGAAATCCGAACGGCGGCGAGCAAACGCCGCCGGCGGTCGAAATAATTGAGAAGCTTGTATCAAGCAAGATCGTAAATGAGATGTTGGCGATGAAATGCGGAACCCGCGTTAAGGTGGAGTATACTTCTCAAGATGCCAGCAGCCAGTCTCAAACCAAAGTCGAATATTCGCGCAGATTACTTATTCTAAGAACGCCAAAAGCGGCTCTGAATGGTGAGAGGCTTGGCTCCAAAAAGGTATCAATCCGGGTGCTGTTCAAGGATGACGGGTGCGTGGGAGAAGCTCTGGTTATCGATGGCGCTCGTGGTCGTGAAACTGATGCAGCGTTGGTTGCCGTTATGAATATCAAATTTCTTCCGGCTGAGATCGGCGGAAAACCCGCCAATTCGTTTAAGACGATGCAATATAATTTTTGAGCTTAGCTCTTTTGAGTATAATCCAGTCAGTTACGAAGTGGTCGATGCGACTCGGCTTGGTCAGTCCCGTTCGAGAAAAACATCGAAAGATCGCGACGCAGTTTGCATCTTCCTTGATCTAGAATCTGATCGATCAGTAGATTGGCTAACCCACTTCGGCAACGGCTTGTGTCACCGTCGCAGTCCAGACAAATACCGCGGACGGATCTGCCGTCAACGCTTTGTTGGCAAACCTCCTCGCAAATCGATTTCTCGTCACACGGAAAGCAAGCCTCAAAAGAGTGAGATACTCAGTTGTGTTTGGATAATTGCACACGGTTCGATCGTCCCTCGATTGACCACCGCTTTTCCGAGGTGAGGTTATGGAGACTTTCAAATTATTTGACATTGTCGCACTCATCGAAGACATACCCGAACACCACCTCCGTCGAGGGCAGGTCGGGACGATCGTTGAGGTTTTCGATGCCGGCAAGGCATTCGAGGTCGAGTTTTCGGATCAAAACGGACGTGCGTATGATAGCGTTGGCGTCGAACCGTCCCAAATGATGGTACTGCAGTACGAACCGGAAGCCATCGCAGCTTAGGTGTCGATTCCCCAAAAGCGGCAGCATCGCCGAGGTCTAGTTCGAGGCAACCGGTGTTGAGCTGAAGAAGAATTAGTTGACATCACAATTCAGATAATAAGGGGCTACCCAAAAGGGCGGCTCCTTTCGTTTGTCGATGGTCGTTCAGC
>JAYVUD010000121.1:0-4672 GCA_043788335.1 Chloracidobacterium sp.
TCCAAATCATCTAAACAAAACACGCATCTTTATTCGCCAAAGAGCATTTAAGTTTACCGATCAATGCCAGCGAACAAGTCGCTGATAATAAATCGATAAATCCCCGAAACTAGCATCCGTCTCCCCAAAAGACAGACACTGAAGCGCCGTGTTGTTTGTTACCCACAGCGAAATTAACATAACCTCCTGAACGTGTCAAACCGGTCGCAAGGAGGTGATGCAAACGGTCGAACGCGGCCGAACAACGACCAGATCTTGAAGGCCTTTGACCGCAAACTAAGGATCGCAGGGGGCGGTCGTTCGATGCGAATATGAGGCAATCCGTACTTTGGCTTCCGCCTTGCCACCAATCGGCGATCGGGTTTCCGGCGTGAAAAGTCTTACCGACGGGTCGAATCCGCCTGGGTCCTGCGCGGTGCGGATATCTTGCGAGTAAGTGTTTTGGCTGTGCATTCAACGACACGCTGGATTTATTCGGGGCGGTTAATTCCACGTCTTTCAGACATGAGTCTCTGTTGGACGGACTGTCCAAACTCATGTGTGGAAACGTTTTGCGAGGGTTCGCGTTGCGGGCCTGAGTCTTCGATGCGGCCGGATCGTTCGCGCCGGCCGGGACTGAAAGTGCTATGATAATGAGAGCATTTTATGAAGAAAGTTGGATTTGTAAGTCTCGGCTGCCCCAAAAATCTCGTTGACAGCGAGGTGATGATGGGGCAATTGGCCGAGGCCGGTTTTGAGATCACGAACGACGCCGGCGAGGCAGATACGGTCGTGGTCAACACTTGTGGTTTCATCGAGTCAGCCAAGCAAGAGTCGATCGACGCCATTCTCGAGGCGACGCGTTGGAAATCCGAAGGGGCGGCGACCCGCGTCATCGTTGCCGGATGCCTGGTTGAGCGTTACCGCGACGACCTGATGAAGGAACTGCCCGACGTTGACGCCTTTATCGGCACATCGCAGGTCGGCGAGATTCTGAAGGCCGCCGATGACAAATTTGACGCTCACGAACTGACGATCACGCCGATCGGCAACAAATCATCGACCTACCTCTACGACGAATATACGCCCCGTCTCCGGGCGACCGAGTCGCACACGGCGTTCATTAAGATCGCCGAGGGCTGCGACCGGCCATGTGCCTTTTGCTCGATCCCCGGAATGCGCGGGTCGTTTCGTTCACGGCGCTTTGGCTCGATCATTGAGGAAGCTCGAAATCTGGCAAAGCAGGGAGTCAAGGAACTGGTGCTGATCGCCCAAGACTCGTCCCGATACGGTGAGGATCTTGGTGAAATTGACGCGCTCGCCGCATTGATCCGTGCACTCGGCGAGATCGAGGGCATCGAGTGGATCCGGCCGATGTACGCGTTTCCGACACACATCTCTGACGCGTTTCTGATGGCGATCGCGGAGACGCCCAAGGCGGTCAAGTACCTCGATATGCCGCTCCAACACGCCTCGCGAAATGTGCTCAAATTGATGAAACGCGGCGGTACACGCGAGTCGCTCGAACGCCTGATCGGACGTGTCCGGGCGGCGGTTCCGGGCATTGCGATCCGTACGACATTTATCACGGGTTTTCCGGGCGAAACGGACGAGGATTTTGAGGAGCTGATCAAATTCGTCCAAAATTGCCGTTTCGATAACGTCGGCGTATTTACCTACTCCGACGAAGAGGGGACGGCGGCGTACGATCTGCCCGACAAAGTCGACCCGAAGATCGCCGTCAGACGCCGCAACCGGCTGATGAAAGAGCAATCCAAGATCAGCAAACAGCTCAACAACGCCAGGATCGGAAATACGTATAAGGTAATGTTCGAAGGGCTTTCAAAGGAATCTGATCTACTGTTTCAGGGACGTCTGCAGGGTCAGGCACAGGAGATCGATGGATACATCCTTATTAACGACATGCCCGAGGATCTCGATCCGCAGATCGGGGCGATCTACGATGTGCAGATCACCGAAGCTCACGAATACGATCTCGTGGGAGCGATCGTTTGACCGGTTGCTTAATACCGGCGATCAACAGCCTTCGGACCTGCATTTTGATCGCCGATGTGCTGTTTGTTTGAAAATCGACATTTAATAACTTAAAATTCGGCTTGTTCGTATTAGACCTTGAGGTGGATATTTTGCTATGAAACGTAACCTATTTTTTTTGTTGACGATTGTCATGACGCTGGCCGCATCGGCGTTCGGTCAGAAGTTTTTGGAAAAGCCCTACACCGAGTGGGGAAAGGACGATACTTGGCGGTTCATCTCGGATTCGGCATGGTCAAAGCCGTACACGTCGACGATCGGGGCAACCAACGCGGCCGCCGGACAGGTTAACCGCGAGACGTCGCAGACGGTTTACAGCGGCGGATCCAATCCGCGAAGCATAGCCAGAGACTACGGCCCGCCGCCGGTGACGATGCGTCTGCATTCGGCTCTCATTGTTCGACAAGCTATCGTCCGTCTTCAGCAGATCGACGCGGGCTACGATAAAATGAGCGCAACCGACAAGGCAACGTTTGATGCCAGTCGCAAAAAATTTCTCGAGTGCGCCATATGCTCTGATTATTACGTTATTACGCTGACCAAATCGGCTGATTCATCGCACGCATCTGCCGAGGAAGCCGTGTTTCAGGGAATGACGCTCAACGATGTGAAGGGCCATATAAAATTGGTCACCGACACCGGCGAGGAACGCGAACTGGTTCAATTTAACGCACCAAAGACATCCAGCGATCAGGCGGTCTTCTATTTCAAGCGTTTGGGAGCCGCCGGCAAGCCGTTGGTGACCGCTGATACTAAGTCTATCCGATTTGTCTTTGACAGCGATTTCCTTGAGCCCGCGAATAACCGCTTTGCCTATCTGGTTCCGCGTAATTATGAGTTTAAGGTTTCTAAGTTGATCATCGGCGGAAAAGTAGATTTTTAGTCGATCGAGGATTCTACGTATTAGATAGCCGGTATATTTTGACGCTCCGTGTGGGGAAATGCTCGTCGATAGCATTTCCAGCGGGGCGTTTTTGCGCGTGTAAATGAGTCGCCGGAAATCACGGAGCGTCCAACGAAATCCTACAATATTGTAGGAAATGTCAATGATCTGCCGACCCGCGACCTGATCGCTTTATTCACCAGGTGTGGTGTTCTAAACTCTGAAATTTGATATTCAAACAGATCAAATTAGTAGCTAAATACCAAAAGAATCGAAGGACCACTCAGGAGAAATAATGAACGCAAAAACAGTGTTAACATACGCCGCCGATCAGGAAGCGAGATTCGTTTCCGTTCGTTTTACCGATCTTATCGGAGCGTGGCACCATCTGACGTTTCCGATCAGCCAACTGTCCGAAGATAGTTTCGAGGACGGCTTCGGATTTGATGCATCGAGCTTGCGCGGGTGGGCTGCCATCCACGAGTCAGATATGTTGCTCGTACCCGATCCGTCGCGATTTTGGATCGATCCGTTTACCGAGGACACGACGCTCTGCCTTATCGCAAATTGCGTCGACCCGATCACAAAAGAGGGCTACGGCCTCGATCCGCGTTCGGTCGCGATGCGTGCCGAGAGCTATCTGAAATTTACCGGCATCGCCGATACGATCTTCGTCGGGCCCGAGGCCGAGTTCTTTGTGTTTGACGAGGCTCGTTTTCATAATAATCAGCACACCGCCGGATTTTACGTCAATTCGGACGAAGGTCACTGGAACACCGGCCGCGAGGGCGACGAGTACGGCCACAACAGCGGCTATCACATCCGTGCCAAGGAGGGATATGTCCCGGTCGCACCGCTTGATACGCTGATCGATATCCGCAACACGATCTCCAACATCCTCGGCGAGGTTGGCATCGACGTCGAGTGCCACCACCACGAAGTGGCGACCGCCGGACAATGCGAGATAGATTTCCGGTTCTCAAACCTGCTGCACACGGCTGACAGCCTGATGCTGTTCAAGTACGTTGTCAAAAATACCGCCGCCGCGGCCGGCAAAACCGCGACATTTATGCCCAAACCACTGTACGGCGATAACGGCTCGGGCATGCACGTTCACCAATCGCTGTGGAAAGACGGAGTTCCGCTCTTTGCCGGTGACGAATACGCAGGTCTGTCGGAAATGGCCAAATTCTACATCGGCGGCCTGCTCAAGCATGCCCCCGCACTTGTCGGATTTGCCGCACCGACTACCAATAGTTACAAACGCCTCGTCCCCGGATTTGAGGCTCCGGTCAATCTTGCATACTCGGCTCGCAATCGTTCGGCGGCGGTCCGCATACCGATGTTTTCGTCCTCGCCAAAGGCGAAACGCCTCGAGTTTCGTCCGCCCGATCCGTCGTGCAACCCGTACATCACTTTCGCCGCATTGCTGATGGCCGGCCTCGACGGTATCCAAAACCGCATCGATCCCGGTGCTCCGCTCGACAAGGACATTTACGATCTTCCGCCCGAGGAACTCAAAAACGTCCCATCGTTGCCGGGCAGTCTTGACGAAGCACTGATCGCACTCGAGAACGACCACGAATTTCTGCTCAAGGGAGACGTGTTTACCAGCTCGATGATCGAAAAATGGATCAAGTATAAGCGCGAAAACGAGATCACGCCGCTTCGTCTACGTCCGCATCCACTTGAATTTGCGATGTATTACGACATCTAGTCGTTTACACACGGTTACGAACCCCAGGGCAGGCAGGT